>JAIQFU010000342.1 GCA_020073115.1 Terriglobia bacterium | reverse complement strand
GATCGGAAGAGCCCGCGACCCTGCGAACGCCGGCAGCACCCTCACCACCCAACCCTATCCCACCCTGAATCCGATCGCGGTCGCGCGCCTGCGCCGGTTTCTGGACGCGCTCAAAGCGGAGGGCGTCTACGCCAACGTCAACCTGCACGTCGGGTATCGCTTCCGCCCCGACGTGGACGGCGTTCCTCCCCTTCCCGGCACGGAGATGCCCACGCAGAGCAAGCCCCTGCACATCTTTTATCCGCGAATGGTGGAACTGCAGTTGGAGTACGCCCGCCGGCTGCTGAACGAACTGAAACTCAGGAACGACCCCGTGCTCGCCATGGTGGAGTTGGACAACGAGACCTCCATGCTGCAAGCCTGGATGGGGGGCTCGCTGGACCGCTGCCTCGTTGGCGACTACCGGACCGAGTTGCAGAAGCAGTGGGCGGCGTTCGCCAAACAGGATGCGCCGCCGGTGGCGGTCAAGGACGACTCGAACCCGCGGCTGAACGACTACATCCGGTTCCTCGCGGGCGTGGACCGCGCCTACCTGGACCGGATGAAGGCAGCGGCGGTGGCCGCCACCGATCCGCTGGTCCCCGTGGCCGGAACGCAGATGGGCTATGGCGGCCTGCTCAACCTCGATACGCACGCCGGCCTGGATTACCAGGACAACCACTTCTACATCGATCACTACAACTTCCCCAACCGCTCGTGGGACTCGCGCGACTGGCGGATCCGCGACTCGTCCTCCGTGGGGAGCGGGCTCACCACGTTCCTGAACATGGCGGCGGCCCGCGAAGCCGGACGTCCCTACACCGTGAGCGAATTCAACCAGCCGTGGCCCAACCGCCAGGCGGCGGAGATCGACCCCACTCTGGCCGCATTCGGGGCCTTCCAGGACTGGGATTCGATCGTGCATTTCGCCTATGCGCACGGCCGCGAGTGGGACATCCAGACGCCCAACCGCTTCAATATCAACGGCGACTGGACCAAGTTCCCCAACCTCGGCCAGTCGGCGTGGCTTTTCCGCAGCGGCGCGGTGGCCGGAGGCAAGGCCCCGGCCATCATCGGCGTCACACCGGATCTCCAGTTGCAGTTTGTGCGCGCCAAGCGGGCGGGCGCGGTCGCCCCGTTTCTCACTTCGGCGATGGGCTTCGACCCGGCGCTCGCGCTGGCGCATCCCGTCGGTCTGAAGAAACAGGAGACCGCCGCGGCGCCCAAAGAACAGCTCGCGCCGCCGTACCTTTCCGATACCGGCGAGCTGGCCTACGATCCGGCCGCCCGGCTGTTCCTGATTCAGAGCGCCAGGGCCGCCGGCGTGATCGGCTATCCGGGCGCGAAGAAGGTGCGCGCGGGCGACATCGAAGTGCAACTGGCGCCATCGGCCCACGGCTTCGCCACCATCGTGGTCACGGCGCTGGATGACAAACCGCTCGCCTCCTCGGCGCATCTGCTCGTCACCAACCCCGGCTACACCCTGGGGACCGTGCCTGGATCCGAACCGGCGCGCCGCCAGAAGTTCATCAACTATCCCGGCGCCACGGATTGGTGGACGCTCGATCCCGAGCCGAAGTTCGCAGACCGGCCTTCCGGCCCGATGGGCGGGGGCGCGGCCCCGGTGTGGATGGAGCGGGTGGCGAGCACGATTACCTTGCGTTCTTCCGCCAAAGCGCTGACGGTATACCCCCTGGACGGCGCCGGCGCGCGCCTGCCATCGTTCGCCGCCGAACGCGTCGCGGGCGGCTTCCAGATCAGGCTGCAAGCCGAAGGCCAACAGTTCGCGCCCTGGTACGAAGTGGTGGCGAAGTAGGACCGCCCTCCGGACGGTCGCGACAGGCCGGAGAGCCTGTCGCGGCCGCCCCTAAGGCGGCCCTTTCGTACGGCACAGTACACTAAAGAATTGCCCGACTCCGTTCTCTCCGCCACCGACCTGCGCAAAATCTACGGCGATACCGTCGCCGTGGACGGCGTCTCCTTCCACGTCGGCCGCAACGAGATTGTGGGGCTGCTCGGGCCCAACGGCGCCGGCAAAACCACCACCATCAACATGATCCTCGGGGTTCTGGAGCCGACCTCCGGGCGCATCGTCATCGAGGGAGTCGATATCGCCGCGCATCGCCTGGCGGCCCTGGGGGGCACCAACTTCGCCGCGGTTTACGCTCCGTTGCCCGGCAACCTGACGGTGGCCCAGAACCTCCGGATCTTCGGCCTCATCTACGGGGTCCGGGACGTTGCCGCGCGCACCGAAGCGCTGCTCGATCAGTTCGAACTGGCCGGCTTCCGGAACATGAAATCGGGCGCGCTCTCTTCGGGAGAGCAGACGCGGCTGTCACTGGCGAAAGCGCTGCTGAACCGGCCGCACCTGCTTCTGCTCGATGAGCCGACGGCGTCGCTCGATCCCGCCTCGGCGCGCGACATTCGCGGTTCCATCCGCGAGTTCGCGGCGCGGGGCGAAGGCGGGGTGCTGTGGACATCCCACAACATGTACGAAGTCGAGGAAGTGTGCCAGCGCGTGCTGTTCCTTTCGCACGGCAGGATCCTGCTGGAAGGCGACCCGCGCAGCCTGCCCCGGGAGCATGGCAAGGCAACCCTGGAGGAATTGTTCATCGCCGTGGCGCGGGAACCCCTCTCGCTGGAGCGGAGCTGAGCCATGCGTCTCCGTCGCGTGGCCGCCATCGTGCTCCGGCAATTCTACCTGCTTCGCGGGAGCCCGGCGCGCGTGCTGCCGCTGTTCGCCTGGGTGGCCATCGACATCGTGCTTTGGGGATTCATCACGAAATACCTGAACGCGGTAGCCGCCTCCGGGCTCAACTTCACGGCGACGCTGTTGGGGGCGGTGCTGCTCTGGGATTTCCTGGTGCGCGTGATGCAGGGCGTCACCACGGCGTTCCTGGAAGACGTCTGGTCGCGCAATTTCCTGAATCTGTTCGCCGCGCCGCTGGCAATCTCGGAGTACGTCTGCGGCCTGGTGCTCTCGAGCATCGCTACCAGCTCCATCGGGCTGGTCATCATGCTGGTTCTGGCCACGGGAGTTTTCGGCCTGTCTTTCTTCTCCTATGGCATGATGCTGGTCCCGTTTCTGGCCGTCTTGTTTCTGTTCGGCATCGCTCTGGGGATTGTCGGGAGCGCCGTGGTTCTGCGGCTGGGTCCGGCGGCGGAATGGTTCATCTGGCCCATTCCGGCCATGCTGTCTCCGTTCGCCGGGGTCTTCTATCCCCTGTCGACCCTGCCCCGGTGGATGCAGTATATCGGCCGCTTTCTGCCCGCCTCGTACGTATTCGAAGGCATGCGGAAGGCGATCGCGGGGGAAGCGTTTTCTCCATACCTGCTGGTTTTGGGCGCCTGCCTGGCCGCGGCCGACGTGGTTCTGGCGTCCTGGCTTTTTGTCCGGGTACACCGCTACACGGTGCGCACCGGCCTGATCGCGCGCTACAGCGCGGAGAGCCTGGGGTGAGCCGAGCGGCCTCAAAAAACCCGTGGCAAAAGGCGACCGCCGGCGGTACTCAAGGAACAATGGACCGGAACAATGGACCGCCGGGCCGCGTATGAGGTAATGGGCTGATATGAAAACAAAACGCCGCCTGTTCCTTCTCATGCCGCTGGCCCTGCTGCCGGCCGGGTGCGCGGTGGAAAGCATGCGCACCGGCCCCACCCGCCGCGAATCCGTCCGCATCGCGCGCGACGCTTCCGAATTCCTGCAGGTAAATCTGAATATGGCGGCCGGAAACCTGAAAATCAACCCGGGAACCGCGGAGTTCCTGGACGGAACCGTCACGTACAACGTCGATTCCTGGAAGCCTGTGATCGCCTACTCCACGGCCGCGGGCCACGGAAACCTGGAAGTCCGGCAGCCCGGCGTGCGCCGCTCGCTCGCCGGCCATACCCGGTACGAGTGGGACCTGCGCCTCGCCCAAGGCATCCCCATCGACCTGACCGCTCACTTCGGAGCCGGGGAGGCGGACCTGAACCTCGGGGCCCTGACGCTGCGCAGCGTGGATGTCAACATGGGGGTCGGACAACTCCGGATGGATTTGCGCGGCAGCCCCAAGCGCGATTACGATGTCCGGGTCCGCGGCGGAGTGGGAGAGGCCGTCATCCGCCTGCCGCACGATGTAGGGGTTCTTGCCAAGGCCCAGGGCGGAATCGGGTCCATCAACACCACGGGGCTGCACCGCGAAGGCGATCGCTACGTGAATGACGCCTACGACCGTTCCAGGATCACGATCCACCTGGATATCCAGGGGGGTATCGGCGCCATCACTCTCATTTCGGAGTAACCTCCGTGCTGTTCCACACGGGACGGCGCGGCCGCCGGCGAATTCCTCTTGAATCACTCCCGCGGCGCGGATAACATTACAGTCCGCCACACAACTGGGTAGTTCCACTTCAGAGGGGGAAACGTATGAAGATGTTAGCCGCCGGCGCTGCGATCGGGTCTTTGCTGGCCTTTGCGGCCTGGGCGCAAGCGCCAGACCAATACCTTGACTACTACATCGTCAAGGTGAAACCGGAAAAGCGAGCGGACTTCGATGCGATCGCAAAGAAGATCGCCGACGCCAACCGCAAGAACCAGGGCGACAAGTGGATCGCGATGGAGATGATCTACGGGGAGAACGACACCGTGGGATTTGTAAGTTCCCGGAAGGACATGGCTGCCATTGACATGGGCATGGAATCGTTCATGAAAGCCATGAAAGAGTCCTACGGGGACAAGGCCGAAGGCGTGTTCCACGACCTGGAAGCGTGCACGAGCAGCTCGTGGGGGGAGATCCGCCGGCGGCGTCCGGACCTGAGTTCCATTCCTCATCCGGATCAGTACATGGAACTGGTGGGCCGCACCCGGTTTCTTCGCACGGCCGCGATCCATGTACGCCCGGGCCACGCGGACGATTTCGAAGAGGTCTTGCGCATGAGTAAAATAGCCCGGGAGAAGGCGGACCCCGAGCGCGTGGTCTCGATCACGCAATCCGTGGTGGGAAGCCCACGCGGGATGACGTACTACATCACTTCTCTGCAGCCGTCAATGGCCGGCTTCGACGCGAAACTGCCGCCGCTCAAGGAGGCCCTGGGCGAGGAGAGCTACATGAAGTACGAAAAACTGGTGGCGGATTCGGTGATCGGCTCGGAAACAGCCATCATGCGCATGCTGCCGGCGCTCAGCAACCCGCCCGAAGAGGTTGTCCGGGTGAGCGAGGATTTCTGGATGCCCAAGATGATGATGACGCCCACCACGGCGGCGAGGTCCAAGAAGAACAAGAAAACCGCGGAAAATCCCCAACAGTAGCCGCTCTCCGGACGGTCGCGGCCCACCTGACCGCGACCGCCCGGAGCGGTCATCAGCGCCCCCGCAACCCACCTTCCCCGCGTCCCCGCGACCGCGGCTTGATATCAAGAAGCCGCTGACATTAACATCAACATCAGGATGTGCGAACCACTCTCACTCTGGACGACGACGTGGCCAGTCTCCTGGCCAAAGAGGTCCGTCGTTCCGGCTTGCCGCTGAAGGAAGTTGTCAACCGTTATCTTCGCCTCGCCCGCTTGGGATCCCCCCGCGACTGAGTTTGGACAACGTAGCGGAACTGTTGGAATCCCTGGAGGGCGACCGGTGACCGTCCTCGACGCCAACGTGCTGCTGGACGCTTATGATTCCGCTTCGCCGTTTCACGCCATGGCTCGGATTCGGATCGAACGCGTATTCTCCGGCGGCGAACCCGTCGGCCTGCCATGGCGGGCCGGAGGCCCACTCCACCTCATTTCTGCTCTTCCCTCCGCTCCGGTGTCAACGCAAAGTAGAAATGTCCTATTCCCTGCAAAGTAGAAATGTCCGGTTTTTGCCGGGCGGGGCGAGGGGGCGTGGTAGGCTGGGCGTGCCGGTGAAGCGGAGACGGGCAATGCTGGCGAGCAACCCGATCAAGGAATAGCCGGCCGGAACTCATCTGCGGACGATGAGATGGAGCGTGATCCTCCCGGCACGTTCTGCTACCTGGGCTCGGGGCCGAC
>JAIQFU010000008.1 GCA_020073115.1 Terriglobia bacterium | reverse complement strand
AGGCTGGTGTTCGTGGTGAACGTCGCCAGCGTCACCGTCACCGAATTCGTGAACGTTCCGCCGAGTGGCACAATGGCCGGCGGTGAGAGCACCTGGCGGGTAATCGTGGTGGTGTCACTGCCGACCACGCCGGCGCTGTTGGTCCCGATGACGGTAATCAAGGTGACATTGGTGGTGAGCGGCACGGTTGCCAACCACACGGGCTTAGCCGCGAATGTGCCGCTGGCGCCCGCGCTGGTCCGCCAGATCATCGTGCCCGCCAGCGCGGAGCCCGTGCCCCCGAGAAACACGGAGGACGCGTCCGCCGCCAAGGCGAGGATCTGGTTGGTGATACTCACCACCGGCGCAGTGTTCGACCAGGCATAAAACAGGTACCGGTTCCACGTATGGTCCTGAATGATGAGCTGGTCGTGCTCATCGAACGCGGCGGTGGCCGGCTGGCCGATCATCGTCGTGATGATCTGGGTCGGCTGCGGCGCCAGCCCAACATCGGGTGTCGGATACCAGAACACGAGCTGGCCCTGCGGGTTGCCGTAGCTGTCGCAGAGCATCACCATGTGGTTCGCGGAATCGAAGGCCACGTAGGTGGAATCCGCCGAGATCCAGAGGTTGTTCCCGATATTCCGGTCCAACCGGTATTCGGCCCCGCTGGCATCCGCAAAAACCCAATGGTGCAGTGTCCAGCAGTCGGACCAGACGGGCGCCACCGAACCGGCCTGGAGTCTCCAGCCCAAGCCATATCCAGTGTCCCGCCCCAGCCGCCACACGCCGCCGGCGTCGCGCCTCCAAATCTGCGAGTTGTAGCTCAAGGCCAGCGGCGCGTTCCATCCCCCGCGCCCCTGAGCCCTGAGCAATTGCACGCTGAAGTTCAGGTTGCCGGAATACAGGTCGACCTGTTCGCCTGCGGCTCCCCAGTATGCGCCCGTGGGCCGCAACCCAACCCGCCTGGGCTCCACCGAATTGGCGGGCGGGGTCTGCACCGTGAGCGTCGCGGGAGATGCGCTGTTTCCGTGCTGGTCGCTGGCGTAGATCGTGTAAACATGGGTTTGCCCCGGGCCTACGCTCTCGTCCACGTACTCCGGCACGGGAGAAGACCCCGCCCACTGCCCATCGCGCAGGAAGTTGTAGGAGGCCACGCCGATGCCGCCGTCGTTGTCCGTGACCCCTTGGGTCTGGAACTCCACGCGGTTGGGAAAAGCCGCCACGGCTACCGAGCCGGGGTCCAGCGGGTGCGGGCCCACGCGGTCGGCCGGTCCCACCCATGCGCTGGAGATGGCGTTCGAACCGGGCATCCCGCACGCGCCCACCCCCGGACGGCCGGTCGGAATCCCTCCATCCACATAGTCGTACCCCATGGCGCCTTCATCGTGCCAGATGCGCAACGCCGTTCCCCCGGGGCCCTCTCGCACCAGGAGGCGCAGGAGCATGCCGTCGTGGCAAGCCGCCGGGTAGGCGGCGAACGAGGTCACCACCCCGTTCGCGCGCTTCGTCAGGATGAAGGTCGCCCAGCAGGAACTCCGGTCCGCGGAGAACGTCGGGTTGGTCATTTCATACGCATAGTAGGTTCCGGCGGCCTGGGTTCCGGTGCGCGCATCCGGTGTGGCCCGCGCGAAAAGCGTGTAAACGCCCCCGGAGTCCGCCAGCCGCACCCGCATGCGCACCTCGTAATCGCTGCTGCCGTCCGGCGCCCCCACGGCGGAGATGAGTGACCCGCCCGCAGGATCCGGCGCCGCCAGACCCGCGGCCGTAGCCTCCACTGTCCCGTTGCGCATCCACCGCGCCGGCTCGATGCTGGTCAGGCCGTCGTTGACGTAAAAGGCGTAAGAGCCGCCGTTGGTCACGTTCAGCGTAGCGGTCGCCGCGTGTTCCCGTCCCCCGCTTGCGCCTTTGACGGTGAATACGTAGGAACCGGTCGGAACTCCGGTTCCGGCTGTCAAGGTTATGGTTGTGGATCCTCCCGCGTTCACGGATGTCGATCCGAAGCTGGCCGTTACGCCCGCGGGCAGGCCCGTCGCCGAGAGGGTCACCCCATCGGAGAAACCGCTCAGCGCGTCCACCGTGACCGTGTACGTAGCAGCCGTTCCCCCCGGAGCTGCCTGCGCCGACCACGGGCCCACGGCAATGCTGAAATCCGCCACGTTCCAAAACGCCATCGTCTGCCAGCCTGTGTTCGTCAGATTGCCGGCGGTGGAGGCGAACCCCTTTACGCTCTTGGGGCCCGCGAAGGAGGCCGAAAAGCTCAGAGCGAAACTCACCACGAGCGTGTCGCTTCCTTCCGCCTCCACGCTTGAGGCGCCCACGTCCAGACTGCATGGTCCCGACGTCAGTGTCTGCTGCGAGCCCGTAGACGCGGAACGCCATTGCTGGGTAAGATCGTCAAAAAGAAAGAAGCTGCTGGATCCAGGGGCGAAATACCCCACGCAGCCTCGGTTCGAGGCATCGGCGTTTCCGGCCGCTACCACCCAGAACCAGATGGTGTCGATGGCGCTGGCTCCCGTAGCGCTCGATATTTTCTCCACGAACTTCTGCCCAAAGCCTAAACCGGAGGTGGGAGTGATCGATTTGACGGTCAACGGCCCGGCATCCCAAGAGCCCACTCTTTGCCAGCCGGAGTTGAGCGGAGAGTCGCCTGCCCAGGCGCCGACAATCTTGTGACCCGCGAACGCCGCCGTGAAACTCAGCGCGAACTTGACTCTCATTTCAGTCCCTGCCGATGTGACGGTCGAGTTCCGGGGCGAGAGGCTGCACTGGCTGTTTGCGAGGGGCGTATTCGAGCCCAGCGGAGCGTCCGACCAGGCTGTTCCCGCGTTATTCAACAAATACAGCCCGTTCGTTGCACTGCTGTAGTAGGCCATGCAGGAGTTCGCGGCCGATTGGAGATTCATGGTCGCGCTCACGTAGATCCAGGCCGTCGCAATGGCTGAGCCGCCAAGGGAACTGGAGAGAATCAATTCAAGATCCTGGGAGGCCCCCGAACCCGCCGGCGGCGAGACCCCTTTTACTGCAACGCCGCTCGGCACGGTCCAACTCCCCATCGTCTGCCAGTCGGTGACCGCTCCGCCCGCCGAGCTGGCATAAGCATAGATGCCTTTGAGGCCGGCAAAGGCCGGCAGAAGAGTCAGCCCGAAGTCATATGTGGCGGTTGCGCCGGAGAAACTGATGCCCGAGCCCGCCGCCGAGAGCGAACACTGGCTGTTCGAGAGCAGAACGGCCGATCCCAGTTGGGCGTCATACCAGGCGGTTCCAGCGTCGTTGATCAAATGGAGGTTGTTTGAGGCGCGGTCGTAGTAAGCCAGGCAGGAATTGGCGGCGGACGTCTGCGTGAAGCTCGAAATGATGTAAATCCAGACGGTCGCGATATCCGTCCCGCCGTTCGCGTCGGAGACAATCACGCCGAATGTCTGGGTCGCGCCCACCCCCGAAGATGGCGTTACCGACGTCACGGCGATGTTGCCACTCTGGCCCCGCATCGCCCCGGAAACGAACGCGGCGCAGACCAGCGCCGCCGCCCGCACAACGCAGGCCGGCCTCCTCATGGCAGCACCGCCCCAAATCGCTCGATGTCGAAGTCCTTCTTGTATTTCTTCAACTCCTTCGCGATGTCGTCCTTGTTGTCCTTCCCTTCCGGAACGTCTTGACCTGCTTATCGCTCAGGATGGCGCTGAACGCGGACCAGTCGCGGGCCACGAACTCCGCCAGGGCGTACTTGCCGTCGTCGCTGATCTGCTGTGCGAAGGCTATGATCCCCGTGCGCGGCGGCGTGGACGGCAACGGCCACGGCGCGTACATCGGCCGCTTCGGGTCGGCCTGCGTTCCGCCGCCCACCAGCGGAACCACGCAGATCACACGCACATACGTATTTTTCGGATCGACTCGGCGCTGCGCGCACACTACCGCCGCGAGCGTCAGAAGCAAGGCTGCCAGCTTCCGGTGCACGGGACCTCCAGTTTTATGTTTTTTAATATTTCAGACTTTAAAAGGTGAATTATGGAGGGGGAAATTACGGACGTCAAGTACCAATTTCAAATTTATTAGCGTGGTGATTTCTTACAATCCCCGTAGGACGTGCTTAGTTTTGCCCCCAGTCATGCCGTGCGCAGCCCCAGGATCACGCTGCATCCGCAACTCTATTCTCCGCGCTCTCAACACCTCGCTGCGCCTCTGCTCTTACCCCGGTTCTCTCGCCTGCTACCATTGACTCGGGCGGGATGGCCCGCCGCCCACCACAACCGGAACACCACTGAGAGTGCGGATTACCAGACGAACCCAACTCCGTCACCTGGCGGCACGGAAGTGGATGCACGCGGCTGGGTTGCGCGACAACGCGAGAAATGCCGAACGAACCCAATCCCAAAATCGAACACCCGCTGCCGCCCCGTGGATTGACATCTGACAGCCGCCCGCCCATACCTCGGTACAATTTAGAGTGACCTTATGAAACCACTCCCGGGTTCCGCGATCGTCCGCATTGCGCTTTTCCTCGCGTCGATCTCCGTGGCCGCGCTGCTCACTTCCCAGCCGGCGCCGCGCGAACAGGTTGGACCGCTGCCGAACGGGGCCTTTCTGCTCAACAGCGGCTGGCGCATCCAGCCCGCGGGCAAACAGGTCGCGCTCGACACGTTCCCCATGTCCACCGCGCTCTCTCCCGACGGCAAGTATTTGCTCGTTCTCAACGGCGGATATAATCCCCCCTCCATCAGCGTCATCGACACCGCTTCGGCGCGCGTCGTGAACTCCATCCCCATCGACGACGCCTGGCTCGGCATCGCCTTCGCCCCCAACAGCAACCGCGTCTACGTGGGAGGCGGATCGCGGGCGGCCGTTTTCGAGTTCACGCTCGTGAACGGCACGCTCCAGCCCGGCCGCGTTTTTCACGTCGTCCCCGAGAACCAGCGCGCCGCGCGCGATTTCATCGGCGATGTGGCCTTCTCCCCCGACGGCAGCCGCCTCTACGCCGCCGACCTCTACCGCGACTCCGTGGTGGCCATCGATCCGCAAACCGGCGCCGTCATCGGACGCGCCAAGACCGGCCGCCGTCCCTATCGCATCCTCTTCCATCCCGATGGCAAGTCGTTCTTCGTCAGCAGTTGGGCCGATGGACACGTGGGACAATACGACGCCGCCACCGGAAGCGAGCTCTCGCTCGTCCGGCTTGGCCTTCACCCGACTGACATGGTATGGCGCGACGGCGGTCCCGCGGAGGCCCCTCCCGAGGGCCGCGCCCCGTATGTGGGCCGCTTGTTCGTGGCCGCCTCCAACACCAATAATGTCTACTCCGTCGGCGTGACCGCGGGCAAGGAACTGGGCGTCCTGGAGACCATCAACGTGGCCATGACCGCGCGCCAGCCCGTCGGGATGACGCCCTCGGCGCTGGCCCTCAGCGCCGACCGCAAGACGCTCTACGTCGCCTGCTCCGACGCCAACACCGTCGCCGTCGTGGATCTGGCCGAGGACCGCAGCCGCGTGGCCGGCTTCATCCCCACCGGATGGTACCCCACCGCGGTGCGCGCGCTGCCCTCCGGCGCCCTGGTGGCCCTCAACGGCAAAGGCCTGCGCTCCTATCCCAATCCGGACGGCCCCAACCCCGTGCGCCGGCCCGAGCCCATGCATGCCGGAGTGAAAGCCGAGGAATATGTGGCCCGCATTCAGACCGGTACGGCCTCCTGGATTGATCCCTTCACCGTCCGGCAACTCGAGGCGTGGACGCAGACCACCCTCGCCAATTCCGCGTACAACGACGCCAAACTGGACACGGCCGCAAAGCTGCCCCCCATCGAGCACGTCCTCTACATCGTCAAGGAGAACCGCACCTACGACCAGGTTCTGGGCGACATGAAGGAGGGCAACGGCGACCCCTCGCTGGTCCTCTTCGGCGAAAACGTCACCCCCAACCTTCATAAGCTGGCGCGGGAGTTCGTCCTCTTCGACAATTTCTACGTCAACTCCGACGTCAGCGCCGACGGCCACAACTGGTCCACCGGAGCCATCGCCCCGGATTACGTGCAGAAGATGTGGCCCAACAGCTACGCTGGCCGGCGCAAGACCTACGATTACGAGGAGGGAGACCCCACCGCTATCCCGCCCGCCGGCTACCTCTGGACCAACGCCGTGGCCGCCGGTCTCCCCGTTCGCAATTTCGGCTACATGGTGGATAACAAGGCGAACGTGGCCCCCGGCGCCGAGCAGGTGGGAAGCGTCCGCGACCCCGTGCTGGCCAAGGTCACCAACCGCTTCTACCGCGGCTTCGACCTGGCATACCCCGATGTCGACCGCGCCAGAACGTTCCTCGGCGAACTGGCGGAGTACGAGAAATCCGGCTCCATGCCGCGCCTCATGGTCATGCGCCTCGGTAACGACCACACCTACGGCACGCAACCCGGCCGCACCGCGCCCCTCTCGTGCGCCGCCGACAACGACTATGCCCTGGGCATGATCGTCGAGGGCGTCTCGAAATCGCGGTTCTGGACCAGCACCGCGATCTTCGTGCTCGAGGACGACGCCCAGAACGGAGCCGACCACGTGGATTCACACCGTTCCCCGGCATTCGTCATTTCGGCGTATTCCAAGCGCCACGTCGTGGATGGCTCCATGTACAACACCACCTCCCTGCTGCGCACCATGGAATTCCTGCTGGGCCTGCGCCCCATGACCCATTTCGATGCCGGGGCTCGCCCCATGACCGGCGCTTTCCAGGAGAAGCCCGATCCCGCGCCCTACGCGGCCGAGAAGCCGCGCATCCCCCTGGACGACCGCAACCCGCCCAACGCCCCCGGCGCCGCCCAATCGAAACAGATGAACTTCCAACAGGCGGACATGATCGACGACGACGAGCTGAACGACATTCTCTGGCGGGCCATCCGCAAAGACGCGCCGCCGCCCCCGCCCGTCAGGAGCTTTTTTGGAAAATAAGCTCTCAGCCGTCAGTCCTCGGCTTTCAGCCAAAAGAAACCGCGCGAAGCGCGTCCCAGAGCTGACAGCTGATAGCTGATAGCTGCCCTTACCCCCATGCCCCAAATTTATCTCTGCTTCCTCTGGCACATGCACCAGCCCTTTTATAAGGACTTGATCTCCGGGGAATACAAGCTCCCCTGGACGCGCATGCACGCCCTCAAGGACTATTACGGCATGGCCCGTCTGCTGGAGGAGTTTCCGGACGTCCGGCAGACCTTCAACCTGGTCCCGTCCCTTGTGGCGCAGGTGGAGGAGTACGCTTCCGGCGCCGCGGCCGACCCGTTTCTGACGGTCGCGCTCAAGCCCGCCGAAAGCCTCACCGACGCGGACCGCGCCTTTCTCCTCCGGCACTCTTTCTACTCCGATCCGCACCGCATGATCTACCGCTACCCGCGGTACGGTGAGCTGTTCGACGCGTGGCGCGCGCAGAAGGCCTCCGGCTCGTGGCGCCTGTTCGGGCCGCAGGAATTCCGCGACCTCCAGATGTGGTCCCAGCTCGCCTGGTTCGACGAGGAGTTTCAGGCCCACGATCCGGAGGTGGCCGAATGGGTGCGGCGGGGGCGGAACTTCAGCGTGGCCGATCAGCGGCGCATGGGCGAAAAACAGCGCGAGATCGTGACCCGGGTGGCGCCTGAATATCAGCGCCTGGCCTCCGCCGGACAGATCGAGATTTCCACCACCCCTTTCTATCACCCCATCCTTCCCCTGCTGTGCGATTCCGACATCGCCGCCGTCTCGCATCCCGGCGTGCCCCTTCCGCCGAGCTTTCGCTATCCCCAGGATGCCGGCCTGCAACTGAACCTCGCCCGCGAGTTCATCGGACGCCATTTCGGAACGCCGCCGGCCGGGCTCTGGCCCTCGGAAGGCTCCGTCTCCGACGAGGTCTTCACCATTGCCTCCGAAGCCGGTTTTCAATGGGCCGCCAGCGATAGCGGCGTTCTCAACCGGACCTTGGGACGAATGGCCCCCGTGGCGGACCTCTACCGCCCCTACCGCTGGACCCGCGACGGCCGCTCCCTCGCCGTCGTCTTCCGCGATCACTTTCTCAGCGACCTGATCGGGTTCGTCTATTCCAAAATGGACCCCGCCGCGGCCGCCGAGGATTTCCTCAAGCGCATCCGCGAGAATTGCGCCGGAATCCTGGCCTCCGGCCGGGACGCGCTGGCCCCCATCATTCTCGACGGCGAGAATGCCTGGGAATACTACCTCCAAAACGGCCGCCCTTTCCTGCGCCAGCTCTACCGCCGCATTTCGGAAGACGGATCCATGCGCGCCGTCACGGTCGGCGAAGCCCTTCGGCTCATCGAGCCCGAGCCCCTGAACCACATCTTTCCCGGCTCCTGGATCGGCGCCAATTTCGACGTGTGGATCGGCGCGGCGGAAGACAACCAGGCCTGGACGCAATTGCTGCGCGCCCGCCAGACCTTCGACTCCGTCGCCCCCGGCGTTTCCGACGAACAGCGCCGGATGGCGCGCGAAGAGTTGCTCATCGCCGAGGGCAGCGACTGGTGCTGGTGGTACGGCCCGGAGCACGAATCGCCCAACCGTCCCGAGTTCGACCAGCTTTATCGCAGCCACCTGGCCAACGTCTACCGCTTTCTGAACCTCATGCCCCCGGAGGATCTCTCGCGCCCCATCCTACGCGCAGTCGCGCCGGCCCTGCACATCGCGCCTTCCGGTCCCGTGGCCCCCGTGATCGACGGCCATGTGACCTCCTATTTTGAGTGGATCGGCGCCGGCCTCTACCGTGCCGATAACCGCTCCGGATCGATGCACGGCAGGGAGTTCCTGGTCCATGAAGCCATGTTCGGCAGCGACGGCTCGAAATTTTACATGCGGGTGGATTTCCATCCCGGTTTCGAGCAGCAGCTTTCCAGCATGGAACTGCGGCTGGCCGCGCAGCCTCTCCGCGGCGGCGCCGCCAGCCAGGTTGCGATTGCGTTGTCGCACGGTTCGGCCCGCGTTTCCGTGGCGCGCCTCGCGGTTCCCGCCCCGGCCGCCGCGTCCCCCATCGAGTGCGCTTTCGGGCGCGTTTTGGAGATCGGCATCGCGCTTTCCGCGCTGGGCGTCGCCCCCGGAGACGGTCTGCGTTTTCAGTTTTCATTGTGGCAGGCTTCCCTCCCCATGGACGCCGTCCCCCAGCAGGGCTGGCTCGAAATGCCCACCACCGACCCCGTCGAGATGGGCTCGTAGCCCGGTCCTGCGCCCTGCCCCGGTACTGACTTTGCGCGGCATCCTGGCGAGCGAGACTAGAATAGGAGTAGAAAGCGTAAACAACTTGATGACTGCGCGAAAACGTTCGCCGGAGCCCTCTGCCTCGAATGCCGCGTCGGCCGCCGGCCAGCTTGCAGCGACCTATATTTGCGAGTGCGGCAAGAGGTGGAACTTTTCCACCAGACATACGGCTGCGAAGCAGCCCCAAAGGTTCCAGTGCGTTTGCGGCAGAAGCATTGTGCTGGAGCGCGGCGTCGCCTACAGCACGCCCCTGGCGCCCTAGACTCCTTGAGCCGGCACAGGCTGCAAAGCGGGGACTGGCTCGAATTTCGCCGTTTTTGCGAAACTTCGCGCCTGTACCCGTTTGCCCCGGCCGCACGGCCCGGGGTGGCATCCCCGAGGCAACCTTTCCCCCGGGCCCTTCGTCGTAAGCTTTGTACCCGCGATCTTGCGGAGGGGTAGCATAGCCGATGCGACGCAGCGCCACTGTAGTAGCCACACTCGCCTTTCTTGCGGGCAGCAGCCTTCTCGCCCAGCCGAGTCGAATCCTCCGGCCGATCGACGCCTCCCGGCGCACGGCTCTTGCCGGCACGCTTCATCCCCGGGCCAGGCCTGAATACGACCAAGGCCGGCTGGCGCCTTCGACCCTGCTCAACTACGTCACCCTGGCGCTGGCCCAGTCCGATGCCCAGAAGGCCGCGTTCCAGCAGTTGCTCGCCGCCCAGCAGACGCCCGGCTCGCCGGACTACCACAAGTGGCTCACCCCCGAGGAGTTCGCGCAGCGCTTCGGCGTCGGCGATTCCGACTTGGCCCAGATCACCGGCTGGCTGCAGGGCCAGGGACTCGCCATCGCCGCCGTGGCCCGCGGCCGGAACTGGATCGCCGTCAATGGGACCGCCGCCCGGATGGAGCAGGCATTCCGCACCGAGTTGCACCAGTACCTGGTGAATGGCGAAACGCATTTTGCCAACTCCACCGAGCCTTCGATCCCTTCGGCCTTGGCCGGCGTGGTGCGCGGCATCCACGGGCTCAGCGATTTCCGCATGAAACCCGCCAGCCGCGCGCTCCGCCAGCCCTCCCCCGCTGCGCAGGCGCATTACACCTCCGGCAAGGGAAATCATTACCTCGCGCCCGATGACCTCGCCACCATTTACGACATCAAGCCGCTATACGGCGCCGGCATCGATGGAACGGGCCAGAATGTCGTCATTGCGGGCCAGACCCAGATCGACGTGACCGATATCCAGCAGTTCCGCAGCGCCTATAACCTTCCCGCCAAGGACCCTCAGGTGGTCCTCATCCCCGGTTCGCGCGATCCCGGCGTGGTCAACGGCGATCTGGCGGAAGCGGACCTCGATATCGAGTGGGCCGGCGCGGTTGCGCGCAACGCCGCCATCACCTACGTTTACAGCGCGGACGTCATGTCGTCCGTCCAATACGCCATCGACCAGAACCTGGCGCCGGTGGTCAGCACCAGCTACGGACTGTGCGAGCCGGAAATGCCGCTCTCGGAAATCGCCATGCTGCAGGCCACGGCCAGGCAGGCCAATGCGCTCGGAATCACCTGGTTCTCAGCATCGGGCGATGCCGGGGGCGCCGACTGCAACGACGGGACCCACACCGGGTTGGCCGTCGACGTTCCGGCCAGCATCCCCGAGGTTACCGGCGTGGGCGGCGCCACGTTCAACGAAGGCGAGGGGACCTACTGGAGCCCCTCCAACGATGCCAACCGCGCCTCGGCCCTCTCCTACATTCCGGAAACCGCGTGGAACGACAGCGCCACGGACGGCTCGCCTTCGGCCAGCGGCGGAGGCGCCAGCACGATCTTTGTCAAACCTTCGTGGCAGGCGGGCCCCGGTGTGCCCGCCGCAAACGCGCGCTTCGTCCCCGACGTCTCGCTCTCCGCATCCGCCGACCACGATGGCTTCCTGGTCTACACCAGCGGGGCGCTCTCCGTCTATGGCGGGACTTCCGTGCCCACGCCGGCGTTCGCCGGACTCGCGGCCCTCTTGAATCACTACCTCGTTGCCAACGGCGCGCAATCCGCGCCCGGGATGGGCAACATCAATCCGAACCTCTACGCCCTGGCGCAGAGCCAGACGGGCGTGTTCCACGACATCGCCACCGGCGACAATATCGTCACCGTCGCCTGTCCCGTGCGCTCGCGCAACTGCGTGCCGGCGGGGCCCGTCGGCTTCAGCGCCGGCCCCGGCTACGACCAGGTCACCGGGCTGGGCTCGGTGGACGCCTACCAGCTGGCGACGCTCTGGACCAGGGCGCAGTCGGGTACGCTGGCCAGCGAGACGCCGGTCATCTCCGGGCTTACGAATGGAGCGTCCTACCGCCAGGCGTACGCCCCGGGGATGATTCTCACTGTCTTCGGCTCGCAGCTCGCGCCCTCCCCTCAGTCCGCCTCCAACGTCCCCCTGCCGCTGTTCCTGGCCGGCATGAGCGCCGCGGTAAACGGCGTCCCCGCCCCGCTGTACTACGTCTCGGCGGCGCAGGTGAACCTCCAGATCCCCTATGAGATCTCCGGCGGAACCGCGGTCCTGACCGTGAATAACAATGGCCGCACGGCGTCGCAATCCTTCCGCGTCGCCTCCGCCGCGCCCGGCATCTTCACGGACCAGAACGGCTTCGCGGTCCCCTTCGGGAGCGCCACGCGAGGCCAGGTGATCACGCTCTACGTCACGGGCGCGGGCCTGGTATCCCCGGCGGTAGCCACCGGCGCGGCCCCGTCCTCTTCCACGGCCCTGTCCAATCTGCCGGCTCCGGCCCTCGGCGCCGTGGTGACGGTAGGCGGCCTGCAGGCCTCCACCACGTTCATCGGCATCCCTCCGGGATTGGTAGGCGTGGTGCAGATCAATTTCCAGGTCCCCACGGACATTGCGCCGGGTACGCAGCCCGTCGTAGTCACCGTCGGCGGCGTCTCCAGCCCCGCGGCCAACCTGCTGGTGAACTGAGTTCTGCAGCGTGGGCATTCGTGCCTGCCGTGTCCCCACTCATGGGGACACGCTCTCCAGGCCCGAGTGTCCAATCCCTACCCCACAACTCCGGTTACACTATCCGGTGATGCTTCGCTGCCTCGCCCTCCTGCTGGCCGCCGCGCCGCTTTACGCCCAAAGGCCCTACGAGTACTGGCCGGGGGCGAACTACGATCCCAAAATCCCCACCTACCGCCAGGCGCTCGGTTATGATCCCGGCGAGAAGGTCACCAGCCACGCCGGCATTCTCCGCTACATGGATGCTCTGGCCGCCGCCGCGCCCACGCGCACGAAAATCTTCGAGTACGGCCAAACCTGGGAAGGCCGCAAGATGATCTACGCCGCCGTGGGCTCCGAGGCCAATATGCGCCGGCTGCCGGAAATCCAGGCGGCCATCGCCCGCGTCGCGGACCCGCGCAAAACGCCGGAAGCCGAGGCGCGCAAGATCCTCGCCACCCTCCCCGCCGTCGTGTGGCTGTCGTACGGCGTGCACGGCAACGAGATCTCGTCGCCCGAAGCGGCGCTGCTCACCGCCTATCATCTGCTCGCCTCGCGGAACGACAAAATGGCGGAGGGCATCCTGGCGCGCACCCTGGTGCTGATCGACCCCCTCCAGAATCCCGACGGCCGCGACCGCTTCGTGAACTACTTCGAGCAGGCCCGCGGCCTGGAGCCGGACGCCAGTCCGCTCTCCGCCGAGCACCTCGAGCCCTGGCCCGGAGGGCGCGTCAACCACTACCTCTTCGATCTCAACCGCGATTGGATCGCCCTGACGCAGCCCGAGATCGCCAGCCAGGTGAAGGCGCTCCGCCAGTGGCTGCCGCTGGTCTACGTGGACCTGCACGAAATGGGCGCCGACGCCACCTATTTCTTCAGCCCCGAAGCTGACCCCTACAACCCGCACCTCACCGCCGACCAGCGGGACGACCTGAAGCTGTTCGGGCGCAACAATGCCAAATGGTTCGACCAGTACGGCTTCGACTACTACACGCGCGATCAGTACGATGCCTTCTATCCCGGTTACGGCGCCAGTTGGCCTTCGTACTACGGTTCCATCGCCATGACCTATGAGCAGGCGTCCGTGCGCGGCCTGGTGGTGCGCCGATCCGACGAAACCCTGCTCACGTTCCGGGAGACCGTGCGCCATCACTTCGTGGCCTCCGTTTCGACGCTCGAGGCCGCCGCCGTGAACCGCGAGAAGCTGCTCAACGATTTCTACAAGTACCGGGTCACGGCCATCGAGGAGGGGAGCAAGGACCCGGTCAAGGCCTACATCCTGCCGCGCGGGCGGGACGCTTCGGCCACCGACAAGCTGGCCGGCATCCTCATGGAGCACGGCGTGGAGGTGCAGCGCGCCACCGCCGGTTTCCGCGAGGGCGGCCGGGATTACCCTGCCGGGACCTATCTCGTAGCCATGGCCCAGCCGGCCAAGCGGCTGATCCGCACCCTGCTCGATCCGGATGTCCCCATGGATGAGCAATTCGTCAAGGAAGAAGAGGCGCGCCGCAAACTTCGCAAGCGCAGCGAAATCTACGACGTCACCGCGTGGTCGCTGCCGCTGCTGTTCAACGTGGAAGCGGTGGCAGCCGGTTCGGTTCCCCAGGGCAGCTTCGCCATGGCCCAGCCCGGCCTGATCGTCCCCGGAGAAGTCCACGGGACGAAGGCCGCCGTGGCATGGCTGGTCCCGTGGGGGAGCCAGGGCGCCGGCCGGCTTCTGGCCGCGGCCCTGCGGGACGATCTGAAGGTCTTTTCGAGCGACAAGCCCTTCACCCAAAGCGCGACTAAATTCCCCTCCGGGACCCTGATCTTCAAGGTGGCGGGGAACCCCGCCGATCTTGGGACGCGCCTCGCGCGCCTGGCCCGCGAAGCGGGCGTGGATGTGTACGCAACCGATTCCGGGTGGGTCGATGAGGGCGTGAACTTCGGGAGCCGCTACGTGGTTCCGATCCGCAAACCCACGGTTGCCATGGGCTGGGATACGCCGGCTTCCTCCGGTTCGGCCGGAGCCGCCCGGTTTGTCCTGGAGCGGCAGTACGGGTACCCCGTAACGGTCGTCAGGAGTTCGCAGCTGGCCTCGGGAGACCTCTCCAAATTCCAGGTGCTCATCCTCCCGGAGGGCGGCGCCTATGCCCAGAACCTGGGCGAAAGCGGCCTCGACCGCCTGAAGCACTGGATCGAGGCGGGCGGCACGGTGGTGGCCCTGGGGTCGGCGGTCAACCTGCTGAGCGACAGCCGCGTCGGGCTGCTTGACGTGGCGCAGGAGAACGCGCTGCGCGAACCCGAACCGCGGCCGCAGTCCGGCGAGAGGCCGGCGGGAGCGCAGTCGCAGGCGGCGCCGGCCGCCACGCCGGCTGCCGCCGCGCCGCCGACCCCCGCGGGTGGACGAGGCGCCGGGTCCGCGCCCGCCGGATGCGTGCCCGGGACGCAAATCGCCACCCAGGCCGAGTTCGAGAAAGCCGTCAAGGCCGCCACCGCCCTGCCCGACAGCGCCCCCGGCGACATCCTCCGCGCCCGCATCCGCCCGGATTACTGGCTCACCGCCGGCTTGGGAGACACCGTCGCCACCATGGTCGAGGGCCGCGCCATCTACTCCCCCATCAAGGAGGACAAGGGCGTCAACGCCGCCTACTTCGAAGCGCCCGATAAACTCGTGGCCAGCGGCTACTTGTGGGCCGAAAACCGCAAGCAGTTGGCGTACAAACCGCTGGTCCTGAGCGGGACCTACGGCCGCGGCGTGGTGGTGGGGTTCACCGCCGACCCTAATTTCCGGGCCATGCAGGACGGCATGAACATCCTTTTCCTGAACGCCGTCTTCCGCGGCCCGGCCCACGCCCGCGGCATGGCAGGAGAGTAGGACCGCGCTTCGCGCGGTCGCGACACGCTGGAGCGTGTCGCGACCGCCCGGAGGGCGGTCCTACTAGCAGTTGCGAACCGCCCCCTCCGCCCTGTATGATGGAGTTTCCCCGTGATGCTAGTCTCGTTTTGTGTGGGATCATTGCGGGTGAACGGGCCGGACGGGTGGCCGAGCGGCTAATGGCAACAGACTGTAAATCTGTCGCTCCTTGCGAGCTACGGAGGTTCGAATCCTCCCCCGTCCACCAGAGTTTTCGTAAACTGAAAGATAAGCCGTTGTAGCTCAGTTGGTAGAGCGCGTCCTTGGTAAGGACGAGGTCACCAGTTCAAACCTGGTCAACGGCTCCAGTTTTTCTCCTGTTCACAATCCTGGCAGATTGGGGAAAAAGGTTAGGAGTCGATCGAGATGCCGCGCGACATCATCACGTTCCAGTGCACGGAGTGCAAGAACCGGAACTATTCTTCGACGAAGAACAAAAAGACCACCACGGAGCGGCTGGAAATGAAGAAGTTCTGCCCGCATTGCCGGAAGCACCAGCCGCATAAGGAAATCAAGTAGAATATACACAGCCCCCCTTGTGGCATGGGGGGGTGACCCAGGGGCGTAGGTTTAACGGCAGACCAGCGGTCTCCAAAACCGCGAGTGGGGGTTCGAATCCCTCCGCCCCTGCCAACCACCCCAAGACAAGCCGGGAGCAGGCGGTAAGGAAGACATATGGCCGAAGTCAAGAACTGGATCCAGGGCGCGAAGGATTACGTCAACGAGCTCAAGCTCGAGATGCGGCGCGTGAGCTGGCCCAACCGCAGGCAGGTGGAAGGCACCACCGCGGTGGTGATCTTCTCGGTGTTTGCGTTCGCGGGCTACTTCGCCATCGTGGACGCTGTCCTCTCGCGCGGGGTGACCCGGGTTTTGAACTACTTCGCGAGATAGGCGCGGTTATGGAAGCGGAAGAGAATGTGAATTTCGACGAGCAGCCGGAAGGCGCTCCGGAGGACGTCCCCGAGGACGCGCCGGAGCCGCCCGCAGCGCCTGTGGAGCGCGCGGCGGAAGAAACGCCGGCCCCCGAAGGCGCGGCGCAGCCGGCCGGCTACGACGAGGCCTCCCCCCGGAAGTGGTTTATCATCCACACCTACTCGGGTTTCGAAAACAAGGTGGCGGAATCGCTGCGCACGCGCGCCGAGGCGTTCGGGTTCGCCGACAAGATCGGCCAGATCCTGATCCCCACGGAGGAAGTGGTCGAGCTGCGCAACGGCAAGAAGGTCACCAGCAAGCGCCTGGTTTATCCCGGCTACGTGCTGGTGGAAATGGAAATGAACGACGAGCTGTGGCATGCGGTGAAGAACACGCCGCGCGTGACGGGCTTCGTCGGCGGCGGAAACGCCCCGGTGCCGCTGAGCGCCGACGAAGTGAACCAGATTCTTTACCGGCAGGCCTCCTCGGCCGAGCGGCCGCGTCCCAAGATGACGTTCGAGAAGAACGACACGGTGCGTATCGTCGACGGCCCCTTCGCCAACTTCGCCGGCAAGGTGGACGAGGTGAACGCCGAGCGCGGCACGCTGCGCGTGATGGTCACGATTTTCGGCCGCGCCACACCGGTGGAACTGGAATTCTTGCAGGTGGAAAAGGGTTAGCGCATGGCAAAGAAAGTTACCGCTCAAGTGAAGCTGCAGATCCCGGCCGGGAAAGCTACGCCGGCGCCCCCGGTGGGCACCGCGCTCGGCCCGCAGGGCGTCAACATCATGGATTTCTGCAAGGCGTTCAACGCCAAGACGTCCGCCAAGGATCAGGAGGGCCTGATCATCCCGGTGGTGATTACCATCTACTCCGACCGCTCCTTTACGTTCATCACCAAGACGCCCCCGGTTCCGGTGCTGATCAAGCGCGCCGTCAACCTGGCGAAGGGCTCCAAGGAGCCGCATAAGGAAAAGGTCGGCAAGATCACGCGCCAGCAGGTGGAGGAGATCGCCAAGATCAAGATGCCCGACCTGAACTGCTTCGATCTCGAAGCCGCGATGCGTTCGGTAGCCGGTACCGCCCGCAGCATGGGCGTGGACGTAGTCGACGCCGTGTAGGGGTCCGCAGCCCGGCCCTCATGAGTTTGCGCGAAGAATTGACTCTACCTTCGCGGTCTGAAAAAATGGAGTCATCCATCCAACGTGCGGATGTGGCGGAATTGGCAGACGCGCATGGTTCAGGTCCATGTACCCGCAAGGGTGTGGAGGTTCAAGTCCTCTCATCCGCACCACGAAATCGATCGCTAACGGCTTAATTTCTCCCGAGGAGCTTCCCCGGGCTCTCCCCTCAGTCGCCCGCCACTGCCAGCCTGCTGTCCCTTTCCTGGGTGACGGGGTGTCTCGCGGTGAGGACGGTCTCGACGGCGTTCAAGAGAACATCGGGCCGAAAGGGCTTACTGAGAAATCCGTAGATGTGTGGTCTGCGCGCCTTGAGGTCCTCACTCCCCGACATCAGCACAACGGGCAGCGTCGGGAAGGCCTTTCTGGCGAACTCTGCCACATCAATGCCGTCGATTTCACCCGGCATCCGAATATCCGCAAGCAACAGGTCCAGCGATTCACCCACGTCCCGGATGAGCCGGAGGGCATCGATGCCACTCTCAGCTCCAAGCGTGCGGAACCCGGCCCGCTGCATCACCGCGGTGATGGCACGGCGGAAATCAGCGTCATCGTCAACGATCAAGATTGTGTATTGCGCCATGGCGGACTCGACGAGCAGAGTTTAGCTGGCAGTCTCCGCTCACCATAACTGGGCGAATCCCCGGGCCAGGTACCAGGGTTACGGCGAAAATGGGCGGGCCTCAAGGGTAATAGAATCGGACCTGGGAGCGGACGGGGCACTGCTGCCGCGAGGTCCAACCCGAAGCCGCTATGCCGATCAGCAGCAGCCACAGGGGGATCGCGAAGATAAGGGTCACGAGATCCTGCCAGGGGCTTCCCAGGTTCAGCCTGTACAACCAGTCCAGGATCTGGTCCTTTCCCGGGATCAAAACGGAAACCGGAATACTCTTCCAACTCCCGGATGCCAGCCAGCCGCCGAACTGCCAGCCAAGAAGGATTCCGCCCAACCAGGTGATCCGTACTCGCATTGCGCCGATCTCCACGCCTCCGCAATTGGATTCTGCCTTGCCGCCGTGAGTCGAACAAGTTCAAATCGGTTTACACCTGAGATTAACCTTAGGTATCTTCCACCGGCCGTGTTCCATGCGGCTGGTCTTCAGTGGTAAAGCTGCTTCGGACCAGTATGGTAGCGCCAAGTTGCTCATAATCCTGGGAAAACCAACGGCGGAACGCAGCAAAACCCTTGCCTTGCGGATATCTTCTGGCGTATGCTCACCACAGGCGCCGGCCGGGTGATGAATCAGACTGTCGTCTCCCATTACGAGATCATCGAGAAGATCGGCGAAGGGGGCTACGGTACCGTCTACAAGGCGCGCGATCTGCACGTTCCCCGCCTGGTCGCGGTGAAATTCATCTACTCCGATCTGCTGGGGTCGGAACAGGCCGTCCGGCGCTTCCAGGAGGAGGCCAGGGCGGTTTGCTCGCTCAGCCACCCCAACATTGTGGTGCTGCACGATTTCGACACAGATGCCGGATCGGGCCGCGTTTTTCTGGTGCTGGAGTACCTCCCGGGCGGCACGCTTCGGGAACTCATCCAGCAGACCACCGGGAAAGGGCGGCCGCTGCATCCCTTCGAAATCTGCCGTTGCGCCATGGCGATCGCCGCGGGGTTGGGCCACGCGCACCGTCACGGGATCATCCACCGGGATGTGAAATCCTCCAACGTCATGTTCTCGGAGGAACGCGCTGTCAAGGTTACGGACTTTGGGCTGGCGAAATCCGATTCCCGCCAGGACATCACCGGCCCGGGCCGGAATGTGGGGACCCCATGCTATATGTCGCCGGAACAGGCGCGCGGCCTGGGAGTGGACCACAGGACGGACATCTTCTCGCTCGGCATCGTGATGTACGAGATGGCCACCGGCCGGCTCCCGTTCGTGGCGCCCAGTTCCCACGAGGTATTACAGAGGATTGTCTCTGACGCCACCCCATCCCTGAAAGACGAGCGCCCCGACCTGCCGCTGGATCTGGATCGGATCATCCAGCGGGCCACCGCCAAGCAGCCCGCGGAACGCTACCAGCGGATGGAGGAACTGGAAGCGGACCTGGCGGGTGTCGAGGAGAAGTTGAAGAAGCTCTCGGAGCGGCCGACCGAGAGCGTCGTACTGCCGCCGGAGCGGCTGACTCCGCGGCTGCGACTGGCTTCGGCCGCGGCGCTGGCGGCCATCCTGGCTCTGGCCGTTTTTTCCGTGCCGTGGTCCAGGCTCCGCCGGGGACCCACGGAACCGCCCCCGCAGGCGGCCCGCCTGCTGGCGGTGATCCCGTTCGACTGCCTGGGCAACGAGGAATCGCAGAAGGCGTTCTGCGAGGGGCTCGCCCACACCGTATCGATGAAATTCACGCAGATGGAGCCATTCCAGAATCGGGTCCTCGTGGTTCCTTACTCCGAGATCCGGCGCGAACGCGTGACCAGCCCCGCCGACGCGAACAGGCTCTTCAAAGTCCACCTGGCGCTTACCGCGAGCGTGGAGTTCATCGGCGAAAACGTGCGCGTCATCGTCAACCTGGTGGATGCCGAGAAGAAGATCCAGGTGGCCAGCGACAAACTGGATGCTTCGACCAGCGCTCTGGCCCGGTTGCAGGACGAGACTTCGGACCTGGCGGGCAGGCTGCTCGAGGTGCGGCTCGCGGCGGCGGCGCGGCAGCAGGTCAGCGGGGGCCAGACCCAGAACGAAGCCGCATTCGCTTCGTTCGTGCACGGTCTGGGGTATCTAAGCCGGAGCGGCGAAATCGAGGATGCCAGGCGGGCCGCCGAGCTCCTGGAAGAAGCCGTGAAAAAGGACCCGTCTTATGCTCTCGCCCTCGCCTACCTTGTGGAAGCCTATTTGACCCAGTATCGGAAGACCGAGGATCGCCAGTGGATCGACCGGGCGCGCGCGAGTTGCGAACGTGCCCTCCAGATCAACCCGGGGCTGGTTCCGGCCCATATCGCCGCCGCCAAGGTGTCTCTGGCGCGTACCGACCCGGAGAAGGCGATTGAAGAAATCCGGGTGGCATTACGCTCGGAACCGAAGAACGCGGACGCGCTCCGGACCCTTGGAAGCGGCTACACGGAGCTTGGTATGAGAAAACGCGACGCCCGGCTCAAGCAGGAGGGGGTGAATGCGTTCCAGCAGTCGATCGGCCTGCGGCCCGAGCTGTGGACAACCTACCGCGACCTCGGCCTGGCATACATCCGAATGGGAGAGTTACCCAAGGCGGAAGCGCAATACCGGCGCATGCTGGAGCTCACCGAAAGCGCCGATGCCTACCGTTATCTGGGCGCGCTCTATCACGCGATGGACAAGCCGGACGATGCGATTGCGCTTTTTCAGAAGTCGATCGCGATTCGGCCGACTCCGGAAGCCTACTCCAATCTGGGGACCGCATACTATTACCAGGGGCGGTATGCGGAACTGATACCGTGCTTCGAGAACGCGATCCGGTTGAGCGCGGATAATCGCACGAGGAACCACGCGATCTGGGGGAATCTCGGGATGGCGTACATGCGAACGCCCGGAATGGAGTCTAAAGGGCGGGATGCGTACCAGCAAGCGGCCCGGATCGCCGAGACCAAGCTGCGGACCAGTCCTAAAGATGCCGAGACGCACGCGAGTCTGGCCTACTACCTGGTCCGGACCGGCGACGGCTCCGGCGCCCTGCGCCACGCCCGGCAGGCGATGGAACTCGCACCGGAGCGCGCGAGCGTGCTGTTCCGCTGCTCTCTGGTGTACGCACGCTTGAAGCGGCGCGACGAGGCTGTTAAGGCTCTCGAGGGCGCCATTCAAAAGGGCCATCCGATGAAGGAGGTCCTGAACGCCGGAGATTTGGCGGAGTTGCGCGCCGATCCCCGGCTCCAACAGTACCTGAAATCAGGCAAATGAAATGGAGGACGATATGCAATCTACCCTGACGCCCACACCGAGAGAACCGCGGAAGAAAGGCGAAGAAATGGCGCCTCCCAACGGTAGTATCACAATCAAGATCGATCCTACGGGCAGGCCGTTCTGCGATCCCTATTATGCCGAGGTGCATGCGGGCGATCAGGTGGGGTGGAACTTTGAAGGACCCTGGACCATCGTTTTCAAGAATAGGACGCCTCTTCAAGATGGGCAGCACGTGGTGCACGGATACGACGACAAGCCTCAGGTCACGACTGCGCGTGACGCCCACGGCCACTATCCCTATTCTCTCAGTGCGCTTGGAGTGGACGACAGCACGTTCGGAAAACCAACGAAGACCATATTCTGCGACGTCGCTTGTCCCGAGATGATTTTCGATTAACCGCTGACGCGTTTGTCAGCGCTCGCCCCCCGAAGCCGTTTGGTGAGCCTCGGGGGGAGGAGGAGTCTGTCTGCTCGGGCGCCGACGGGCGTTACTGACCAATCAATCTCGATGTAATTGCGCCCGAACTGGTTAGGCGGCGTTCGTCTTGAAGCCTTTGGCCGCTTTAAAAGTATCTTTCAGAGCTTTGACGGCGGAAGTGGCCGCTTCGACTTTCACGGCGTTCACCCTGTAGCCGGGAAGCCTCGGGTCGATGTATTTCATCCGGAACAACTGATTATCAACAAGTTCGACAAGCTCCTGCAGCTCCTCAATAGTCAACTGCACAGAGAGTTTCTTCATTTAGAATCATTGTACCACGTTCAGTAATTAAGCTCCCGAAACACGCTGAACAGGATGCTGAAGAACGTCTCAAATTTATCCCCACAGAGCGACACAGATCGGAAACAGATCGGTGATCCGCGTCCATCCGTACTCATCGGCGGCCCCCAATCCTTTTTTCAGCAGGCTCTGAAGCCCGCCCCACGATCGCATACAATACTCGTTCGGACAACGCCATGACTACCCCTTTCCCCGCGGCGGGCGGGCGCGCGCCGCGCGTAGGACTCTTCAGCATCGGGCTGGATGCTTACTGGCCGCAATTTCCCGGGCTCAGGGAGCGGCTGGACGGCTATGCGGAACGCGTCGCGGGGAAACTGGAGGCGCTGGGGGCGGAGGTCGTCAACCTGGGGATGGTCGACAACCCCGCAAGGGCCATGGATGCCGGCCACGAATTCCGCCGGGCGGATGTCGATCTGATCTTCCTCTACATCACCACCTACGCCCTCTCTTCCACCGTGTTGCCGGCCGTACGGCGCCCCGGGGTTCCGGTGGTGGCGCTGAACCTCGCGCCCGCCCCGGCCATCGACTACGCCGCTTTCAACCGCTCCGGCGACCGCGCGAAAATGACCGGCGAGTGGCTGGCTTTCTGCCAGGCATGCCCCGCGCCGGAAATCGCCAACGTCTTCAGCCGCTGCCGGATTCCGTTCTTCCAGGTCACCGGGATGCTCGACGACGACCCCGCCGCCTGGAGCGAGATCGGCGAATGGATCGCCGCTGTCCGCGCCGCCGCCGTCATGGAGCGCAACCGCCTGGGCGTGATGGGTCACTATTACGGCGGGATGCTCGACATCTACTCCGACCTGACGCTCCAGTGCGCCACCTTCGGCGGCCACATCGAGATGATCGAGATCGACGAGTTGGCTTCCCTGCGCGAGGGCGTGACCGAAGAGGAGATCGCGGCGCGCGTGGAGCGCTTCCGCGAAGCCTTCGAGGTCCAGCCGGATTGTCCCCCCGGGGAGTTGGCGCGGGCGGCGCGGACCTCGGTGGCTCTCGACCGCCTCGTGGCGGCCCACGATCTCGGCTCGCTGGCCTACTTTTACAGCGGCGCCGCCGGCTCCCCGAATGAGGACGCGATCGGCTCCATCATCCTGGGCAACACCCTGCTCACCGCCCGCGGCATTCCCGTGGCCGGCGAAATGGAAATCAAGAACGCGCAGGCCATGAAGATCATGGACACGCTCGGCGCGGGAGGATCGTTCACCGAGTTCTACGCCGTCGATTTCCAGGAGGACGCGCTCCTCATGGGGCACGACGGTCCCGGTCATGCCGCCATCGCCGAAGGCAGAATCAAGGTGCGGCCGCTGGGCGTCTATCACGGCAAGACGGGGAGGGGCCTGTCCGTCGAGATGAGCGTGAAGCACGGGCCGGTGACCATGCTCTCCGTGGCCGAGGCGGGCGGCCGGCTCAGGCTCCTGTACGCCGAGGGCGAGTCCATCCCCGGGCCGATTCTCGAAATCGGCAACACCAATACCCGCTACCGCTTCCCCCTGGGCGCCCGCGGATTCGTCAACGCCTGGACCCGCCACGCCCCCGCGCACCACTGCGCCGCCGGCGTGGGCCACGTCGGCGCCACCCTGGAGAAACTCGCCGCCCTGCTTGGCCTGGAGTGCGTCCGAGTGTGCTAGCACGAGAAAAGGCGAAGGGGCCACGGATGAACACGGAGGGACACGGATAAGGCAAAATATAGCTTCTGCCTGGCGCACCGGCCGGCAACCGCTCCCACATTCGCTTCCGTTTTTCCGTGAAATATGCGACCCTGGAGCTAGACACCCGTCATACCGAGCACGGTCAGAGGGGCACTGTCGTATTGGACGGGAAAGGGAAGATGCCTATGCTTCCAGAATTCTTACTACCGGAAACTATTATTCGCGAAGCCGGCGCCGGGCCTGTTCTGAGCCTCGGCGAACAGAGGGGCGGAACGCTGGTTCTCACCCTGGGCATCACGCGGATTATCGAACAAGAGAGCATCGACATTTCCGTCTGGGGGTCGGCCGATGGGGCGGATTGGGGATCCAAGCCGCTGGTTTGTTTTCCGCAGAAGTTCTATTGCGGGACCTATCAGATCGCCATCGATCTGTCCGAGCAGCCGGACGTGAAACACCTGCGCGCCAAATGGCAGGTAAACCGCTGGGGTAAGGGCGATTCCAAGCCTCTCTTCACCGTTTACCTTTTTGCGCAGGAGACCAAACGGGCGGTCCTTGCCGTAAGCGTATAGGTTAACGCCCGCGCGGCTTGCGGCGGTTCTCCGACTCTCACCTGAAATATTCGGTTTTGCCTGGATGTCGTCCGTGCGGGCGAGAGAGGCGCGTTTCCCGCGCCCGCACGGACAAGGGGTGGTCAAACCACGTCGGCTTTGACCGGCCGTTCCCGCGACGCGACGGTGCGAAAACGGTGCAACCTCCGTTCCAGAGCCAGCTGCCTGCGCTTCCGAAACGGCAACTCGAAGACCCTTGGGCCCCGTCGGCCCAGCCACTTGAAGGAATCGGGCGGCCGGCTGTCGTTCATCTCTCGCTTCCTACGCTCTCACAGCCGCACAATGCGGATCCGCACCTTTCCTTCGCAGGAGTGCCTTTGCGGCCACGCGATCAGGCGCAGGGCGGCGGCTCTGAGCCGGGACTCGATGCGGTCCACTGGAATTCCGGACTCGCCCGCCAGTTCGGCCACGCTCTTCCCGTTGAGAAATTCCCGATAAAGCTGTAATGCGTATGGCTCCAGCATCGCGCACCGTCACAATCGGACCCGCTTACCGATTAGCACGCATCTGGATTATGTCGCCGGGCCGGGGGCAGGGCAATAGGGCACGCGCCCCCCAATGTGCGGCGGCTAACACGCAGCGTCCAAAAGGGTGCCTCCGCTTACGCGGGCTCCGCTTCCACGGCGCCGGCCACCCGCGGCGAGGGGCTGGGGACGAACTGGGCGTTCTCCGTAGACCCGGCGAGAGCTTCCGTTTCCGTCCTGCCGCCGGCCACGATCGACTGAATGGCGTCGAAATAGCCGGTCCCCACAAAGCGCTGATGCCGGATGGCGGAGTAGCGCTCGCTCTCCGCCGCCGCGAACTCACGCTCCTGCAAACGCGCGTAGGCGCTCATCCCGGAACGCGAATAATCCAGCGCCAGCTCGAACATGCTCAGATTCAGGGCGTGGAAGCCGGCCAGCGTCACGAACTGGAACTTATACCCCATTTCACCCAGCTCCTGCTGGAAGCGCGCGATTTGCCGCTCGTTGAGCTTCTTCTTCCAGTGGAAGGAAGGCGAGCAGTTGTACGCCAGCATCTTGCCCGGATAGACGGCGTGAATGCTCTCGGCGAACCGGCGCGCATCTTCCAGGTTCGGCTCGGAGGTCTCGCACCAGATGAGGTCGGCGTAGGGCGCGTAAGCCCGCCCGCGCGCGATCGCCGCTTCGATCCCGCCCTGGAAGTAGAAGAACCCCTCCGTCGTGCGGCCGCCGGCCAGGAAGGGCTCGTCCACCGGATCGATGTCGCTGAGCAGCAGCCGGGCGCTGTCGGCGTCGGTGCGCGCCACCACCATCGTCGGCACGCCCAGAACGTCGGCCGCCAGCCGCGCGGCCACGAGTTTCTGAACGAACTCGCTGACCGGCACCACGACCTTTCCCCCGAGGTGGCCGCACTTCTTCGCCGAGGAAAGCTGGTCCTCGAAGTGAACGGCGGCGGCGCCCGCTTCGATCAGCGCCTTCATCAGCTCGAATGCGTTCAGCGGACCGCCGAAGCCGGCTTCGGCGTCGGCCACGATGGGGGCGAACCAGTACGGCCCGTGTTGCCCTTCGGACCGTGCGATCTGGTCGGCCCGCAGGAGCGCGTTGTTGATCGTCCGGACCAGCGCCGGGACGCTGTTGGAAGGATAGAGGCTCTGGTCGGGATACATCTGTCCCGCCAGGTTGGCGTCGCCCGCCACCTGCCATCCGCTGACATAGATCGCTTTCAGCCCGGCCTGCACCTGCTGCACGGCCTGGTTGCCCGTCAGGGCGCCGAGCGCGGCCACGAATGGCTCCGTGCGCAGAAGGCCCCACAGCCGTTCCGCGCCGATGCGCGCCAGGGTGTAATCGATTTGGATCGACGGCCGAAGCCGCACGACGTCCTGCGCTTCATAAGGGCGGGCAATACCGCGCCAGCGCGGCTCGCTTTTCCAGGCTTCCGCGATTTTCGCTGTGTTGTTCGTCATGATCTCTCCATTTGCCGCCGGTGTCGGTTTGTGCCACCGGTCGTTTGGATTCGGCCCGCAACCTGCCGCTGGCAGTACCGATTTCATTAGAGCGGCGCGCAGGCTTTCCGGCAATCGCGCTGGAACCCGGCGGGCGAGTCGTCCGAAATGGACGAGCCCGTTTCGGATTTCCCGGGAAGTCGCGGTAGCATTATCCGCAGAGGAGTTGTCCTGTGTTTGCAGCGCAAGAATCCGTTCGAATCACCGCGCCCGTCAGCGAGGCGCAGGAATCCATTCTGAGCCCCGAAGCTGTCGCATTCATCACCAAGCTGGCGCGGATGTTCGAGCCGCGGCGGCGGTTTCTCCTGGCCGCGCGGCGCACGCGCCAGCAGGAGCTCAACGACGGCGCTCTGCCCGACTTTCCGCGCGAGACCGCTGAAATCCGCGAAGCGCACTGGAAAGTGGCCGAGATTCCCGCGGACCTGTGCGACCGCCGGGTGGAGATCACCGGACCCACGGAACGCAAGATGATCATCAACGCCCTGAACTCCGGGGCCAGCGTCTTCATGGCCGATTTCGAGGATTCGAACTCCCCCACGTGGCGCAACCTCATCGAGGGGCAGGTCAATCTCCGGGACACGGTGAACGGCGCGATCAGTTACACGAGCCCCGAGGGCAAGCGCTACGAAGTCGGCGAGCGCCCCGCGACCCTCATGGTCCGTCCGCGCGGCTGGCACCTGGTGGAGAAGCATTTCCTCGTCGAGGGCGAGCCGATCTCGGCCTCGCTGTTCGATTTCGGCTTATTTTTCTTCCACAATGCCAAGGCCCTCATCGCCAACGGTACGGGACCGTACTTCTACCTTCCCAAGATGGAGAGCCGCCACGAGGCGCGCCTTTGGAACGACGTGTTCCTCACCGCGCAGGACGAGTTGGGGATTGCCCGCGGCACTATCCGGGCTACGGTGTTGATCGAAACCATCCTGGCCGCCTTCGAGATGGACGAGATCCTGTGGGAGTTGCGTGAGCACTCCGCCGGTCTCAACTGCGGCCGCTGGGACTACATCTTCAGCTACATCAAGAAATTCTCGAGACACGCGGACCGCCTGCTGCCGGACCGCGCGCTGGTCAACATGACCACCCACTTCATGAGCACGTATGTGGACCTGCTGATCGCCACCTGCCACCGGCGCGGCGCTCACGCCATGGGCGGCATGGCGGCGCAGATCCCGATCAAGAACGATCCCGACGCCAACGCGACCGCGCTCAAGCGCGTCCGCGACGACAAATTGCGCGAGGTGTGGGCGGGGCACGACGGCACGTGGGTCGCGCATCCCGGTCTCGTCCCCGTGGCCAGGGACGTCTTCGATACCTACATGCCGATGGCCAACCAGTTGCACCGGACGAAATCGTGCTTCGCCGAACCGCGCGACCTGATCATGACGCCCGAAGGGCCCATCACCGCCAACGGCCTCGCCGTGAACCTCGATGTGGGCCTGCAGTACCTCGCCGCCTGGCTCGGCGGAAACGGCTGCGTGCCCATCTATAACCTGATGGAAGACGCCGCCACCGCCGAAATCTGCCGCGCGCAGGTGTGGCAATGGCTGCGCCACGGAGCCCGGATGGAGGGTGGACGCCGCGTCACGCCCGAACTGGTGCGCGACGGCATCGAACGCCAGGTGGATAAACTCCGGAAGACCGTCCCCGAGGCCCAACTTGCCCAGGCCTGCCGCCTCTTCGAGGAGATGACCGCCGCCGAGGAATTCCCCGATTTCCTGACGCTCCGCGCCTACGAGTGCATGGAGTAGTACAGTCGTTAGTCGGTAGTCGTTAGTCGTTAGTCGAGGCTGGCTGTTTAGTCACGATTAGCGACTAACGACTAGCGGCTCTTCATCGCCCGTGCCAAGGATTTCCCCATTTCTTCACGCCTCGCGTCTACGAGTGTATCGATAAGTACGGTCCTTGGTGATCAGTCCTAAGTCGTCCGCCCAGGCCGGGTGTTTACTAACGACTAGCGACTAACGACTAGCGACTCTTTTTATGTCCCCCCAGAGCGAAACCGCGGCGCTGGTGGACGCGCTGCGCGAACATCTCGCGCGCCGGCGCATCGAACAGGGCTTTCGCACCCTGGAGGCCGCCCGTTCGCGCATCGGCCGCATCGGGCCGGGGATGCCGGGCTCCGGCGTGCTGCTCGGACTACTGGCGCAGTGGGTGGATGCCGGCTACGCCGGCCCCGAACTGCTGCGCGGGCCGCTGGACTGCTTTCCGCCCGGGTCGCGCTCCGCGCTCCCGCTCTCCGAGTACCTTCACGTCCGCATGACGGAAGGAGTGCTGGCCATGTTCGAAGAGGATTTCGAGCGCGCCGAAAGCCACTTCCGTTTCATCCAATCGCTCGAAGGCGAAATCGCCGACCCCGAACTGCTGGCCATCGCCACCTTCTGGACGGGACGCTGCCTCCGGAAAACCGGGCGCTACGACGACGCCGTGAGCTACACCGCCAAGGGGGAAACGCTGGCCCTGGCCAGCGGCTACGGCGAAATGGCCGCCATCATGCAGATGAGCCGCAGTTGGCTCGCCTTCCAGCAGAGCAGGCTGAGTGAGGCCCTGGCCCTCCTGCGGCGCGCGGAAGCGGCCCTGAGCTGCACGGACGACTTCCTGAATCGCGGAAACGTGCAGTCCGCCTACGGCCGCATCGCCCGGCGGCAGGGGCGGTACGAGCAGGCGCTCGAATGTAGTGTTTTCTTCGTGGTACAACGGCAAATGGTGGGGCATTGCATATTCCATTGTTCTCCCCATGGTGAGGCTGTACTTCAACACAATTTGGAATACTCCCTGGACCATGGTTGAGAGTTCAGCAAATGCCTTGATACGGATTTCGGTACTTTCTCTTCTTGCCTACCTCGTTGACAGAGTCGCGCACCAGTCTCTGGCTCAGGATACGGAGGTAAAATTGTTGGAA
>JAIQFU010000341.1 GCA_020073115.1 Terriglobia bacterium | reverse complement strand
ACGCGATTTTCGAGCCGGTCAGGGCGGCCCAGCCGCGGCCGTCGATGACGCCGCCGCCCATCACCGCGGCGTGCGCTACCCCGGCGCCGTTGATCAAGGCGCGGCAGCCCTTGCCGTTCTGGTCCACGATGCCGCAACTGCCGGGGCGGACGTCGTAATCCCGCGGATTGCGCGAGCCGAACAGGGTCGCGCCCCCATCCACCACCAGCGCGACTCCCTCGCGCAGATCGAGCGGCCCGGAAAGAAAGGCGTTGCGCCCGGCGGCAGCCTTCAAAACGACGGCGCGCCCCTGCGGGCACGAGTCGAGCGCCTGCTGGATGCGCTGCGTATCAGGCCGGGTTTCATCCGTAGCGGCCAGCGTCTTGCCGCCGGCCGCGGCCAGGTTCGCCGACAGAACGGCGCAACCGGGAGGGATGACGGGCTCCGTCACGTTGCGGGTGTCCTGCGCCTGCGCGGCGGCGGCGAGGAACAGTGAAACAACGATGATCTTCGGCATGCGTACCCCAACGTTTCAGCGCGCCGCGGCGCGCCCAGAGGCGCCGCGGCACGCTGACGCGTGCGCTGCAACGTTATAGAAAGAGCGGCTTGATGTGCCGCTCGAACAGGTTTTCGGTCACGTTTCGCGAAATCGGAGCTTCGTGGCGTTCGAGCGCTTCCAGGTAGCGGCGGCCCATCTTCGCCGCCACCTTGTATCCGACGTGCAGCAGTTGGCGGAGATGCGGGTTGTACGCGGGATTCGAAGAGTCGTGGCGCAGCGCCGCGGTGTACTGTTCGGGGGTCCAGGCCGCGACCTCTTCCGGCCGCGGCAGCTGCCCGGCGTCGATATCGATCACCGCGGCGTAGGGTGCGCAAAGCTCTTCGCGGTGGCGCCACGCCTCGGCGTACACCTCCTTGGCGATTTCCAGCCCGTCCCCGCCCGCCTCGGAGAGCCCGATCAACTCTTCCAGCCACGTCGTCCCCGCGGTCTTGACGTGCACGCCGGCGCCAAAGCGCCGCAGGGTGCGGCGGATGGGCCCGTAAATCGAGAACTTATCGCTTCCCGAGTGCACGCTCAGCTTGAGGCCGGCAGGCAGGCCGTACCGCGGAGCGGCGAAAGCCAGCACGGCCACGTCGTCGCTGAACTCCCGCTCGAAGCGTCCGGCGTCGCCTTCGTAGTCCACGCCCTTGTTGAACCGGCCGGTGAATTTGGGCGCGACGGTCTGGAGGGGAATCCCCTCGCCCGCCAGAGCCGCGAGAATGATAAGCAGTTCCGGCGGCGTCTGCGGCTCGGCCGTCTCGTCCATGGAAACCTCGGTCACGAACGGGAATCCGCCGCGCCGCCCCGCGATGCGCCGGTAAATGCGCCCGGCCTCCTGCGCCGCGAACAGATACTTGCGCGCGCTCGCAGCGGCCAGATCGCGCCCGACCGCCAGGGGCTCGTCGATGCCGGGGATCGCGAGGCGCTGCGCGAATTCCGGATGCGCGTCCAGAAACCCATCGACTTCTTTGCCCGGCGCCGGTTGGCCGATGGCATCCGCCACATCGATGGTAAAAAAGTCGCTGGCCGGGATGAAGCGGTCCACCGTCTGCAGGTTGATGTGGTCGGCATCGACGTGGTATGGCTTCCGCCACGCGAGCTTCCGGACGGCGGCGTCGGCTGCCGCGCGCACGCCCCCCGGTTCGGAACCCACAATCCCGTGTTCGCGGTTGGATTTGTTCCATACCGGAATCACCTCGGCGCCGCGGACGGCGGCCATCAGGCACGCCTGCAACTGAGCTTCCGCCTGGTGCGCGAAACGGTCCCCCACCCCCATCGAGAACTGCGCGAGAGGCAGCGGAGCAGTTCCGGACGCGCCGGCTCCCGCCGATCGCCGTACGCCCGCTTCAGAGAGTTCTTCCATAATTCGAGTATCGTCCTTCCGCTTGATGATAACGGCAGTCGCGGAAGCGCGGCCACCTCCCATGCCCGTTTGGCGGATAGGACCGTTTAGTTATATTAAATGTTCCGGGGATTGGTATGGACGTCCGACAACTCGAGTTGTTCCTGGCCGTGATGGAGTCGTCCGGCGTCACGCGCGCGGCGGAGAAGGTGCAGCTTTCGCCGGGGGCGGTGAGCGTTCAGGTTCACGCGCTGGCCGACCAGCTGAAAACTGAGTTATTCATTCGCTCGGGGAAGCGCCTGACGCCCACGGCCGAGGCTTATCGCCTGGCCGAACACGCACGAGCGGTGCTGGCCGGGATGCGCGCCATCGAGCAGGAGTTCGCCAACGACCCCTTGCGGGACGCCCGGCCGTTCCACTTCGCCACCGGCGCCACCACGCTCATCCACCGCCTCGGCGGCCCACTGCGGCGGCTCCGCCGCAAGTACCCGCATGCCGAAATCCGGGTGACGGTGGCGGCGACGGAAGAGATGGTGCAGGGCGTGATCGACCGCCGCTTCGACCTCGCCTTGATCTCGCTGCCCTGCCCCGAACAGGGCCTCCGGCTCGTACCGCTCTTCGAGGAGGAACTCTTGGGCCTGCGGCCGGCCGCCCCCAGACCGCGCCGCGGCGGGATTGCCGTTCTTCACCCCGAAGACCTGGAAGGAGTCCCTTTCCTGCTCTACCCCAAGCGAAGTAATATGCGGTCCATCATCGACCGCTTCCTCGCCGGGCTCGGGGTGAACATCCGCGTGATTATGGAAGCGGACGACACGGAGGCGATCAAGAGCCTGGTGGAGTCCGGGTTCGGATATTCGATTCTTCCGCAATACGCTCTCCGCGGGCGGGCCGGATCCTTTCAGACGTTCCGCATCGGCGGACACAAGCTGGCGCGGGTTCAGGCGTTGGCCATGCCGAAGACCGATTACCCGCGCGCGCTGACGGAATCGATTGCGAAATCTCTGCAGGAATCGCTGGCAAGAGGCCGGCCGGCCCTATAGAGGCGTAATCGGCTTCGCGTCGGAGCCCAGGTGCAGCGTGAGCGTTTTCATTTCGTTGGGCGGCGGCGCCAGCAGGTGCGGGCGGACCAGTATCAGCACCTGTTCGCCGCTGTTGGTTTTGCTGTGCGTGCCCAGAAGCGGGCCGAGATATGGGATGCGGTATAGTCCCGCGAGAGCGGCGACGGAGCGCGCCTCCTGATTGTTCATCAGCCCGGCCACCGCGACCCAGTCTCCGAAATTCAACCGCGCCGTGGATTTGAGCACGCGGTTGGAGATGATGGGGATTCCGTTGACGGCGGCGCCGGACAGCACGCGGAACTCGGCGTCGATATCCACCGTCACTTCCTCGCTGCTGTTGACCGACGGAGTCATTTTCAAGGTCAGCCCCAGGTCCTCGAAACTGAATGCGGGCGGCGGCCTGTACAGACTTCCAGTCCCTGAATAGTAATTCGAGGGTCCGAAATAGCCGGAGGAAAGGATCGGATACCGGTCGCCCACGTGCATCGAGGCCGGCTGCCGGTCCAGCGACCGCATGAAGGAATCCAGCAGCACGTGGCCCGAAGACTTCGACAACTGGGCCACCAACTGCGCGTTGATCACCCCCAGGCCCATGAGGGTTTTGCCGCCCCCAAACGTAAGCAAGCCGCTGATTACGCTCGGGAGCGATGGTTTGTTGTTGAACCAGTTCGTCAGCGCGACGAGTGGGAATTGCGTCTGGAGATCGAGGCCATAGGTGATGGCGTCGTTGCGGGTCACCTCCAGGAAGCGAATCTCGAACGCCACCTGGGCTCTGGGAAACATCAACTGCTCGAACATGGCGCGCGCCGGCAGGGCTTTGGCGAGGGTGTCGCGAATGACCACGGTGTTGTTGGCCGTGTCCCAGGCGACCTTCTGGAGCGCGAGGGCCTGCTGCACGGCTTGAATCGCAGAGCCGAAATCCTGCGGGGTGGCGGCCTCTGGAAGGTGCACTTCCAAGGTCACCATCGGTTGCAGTTCCGCGCGCTTCGGCGCGGTATCCTTGGCCACCAGAAACTTCTTCGCGGTGAGGGGGACGATGAACGAGCCGGTGGCGAGTTCCAGCCCACGCAGGGCCTCCCGGTAATCGACGTCCTTCAGGCGGAAGCGGATGGGGCTGCCGGCCGCGTAATCGGCGTCGAACTCGGATTCCAGCCCAAAGGCGCCCGCCACCTGTTCGAACAGCTTCCGGGGATCGTCCCGGAGGTCAAAGTCCCGGTGTATCGGGCCGCCCTCCAGTTCGGTCGGCGGGAGCGGCTTTCTGGCTTCAGCCAGGTCGCGCGGCGTAGGGGCGTCGAAGTGCGGTTGTTCGGCGTCTTCCGTTTCGGCGGGATTGTCGGGCGGGAACGCCGGGGCAGGCTTGATCTCGTCCAGTGCTCGGGCGCGGATGGCCTGGCTGCGCTGCCAATAGGCCGGGTTTTGAGGGTCCAGGGCGGCAGCTTTGGAGTAGAGCAGATACGCCTCGGCAAGGTGGCCGGCCTTCTCCGCCTTGCGGCCCTGGGAGAACAACTGGCCGGCCGAAGGACCGGACGCCCAGAGCCACCCCGCCGCCAGCAGCCACACCAGGAATGCGCGTATCCGCACATAGGAGTGACGAGGGGGCCCCGCCGCGCGTGCAACCGATTTATTGTGAGAATCTTATCTAAAAGGAGCCCGAATGGAGAAGGTTCTCGCCGCACTCGCGCGCCGCCCCGCGATTTTGCTCCAACCGCTGATCGTGTTCGCCGTGACCATGGCGGTCGCGCTGGTGGTGAGGCGCCTGTTCCTGCGCGCCCTGGCAGCCTGGAACGCCCGCACGGGCAGCCGGTTCGGCCGCATTTTGGGCGAAGCGCTGGCCGGACCGACGTTGATCTGGACCTTCATCCTGGCGATCCACTTTGCGGTCGAGTCTTCGGAATTGTCCCCCAAACTGGTCGGATGGGTGGCGACAGGCCTCCTGGTCCTGTGGATTCTGTCGTTTACGATCGTGTCGATGCGCATTGGGGGGAACGTTGTCCGGCACGTGGGATCACAGGCCCCCGGAGCGCTGGGAGTTACGACGCTGACCCAGAATCTGGCTCAACTGGCCATCCTCGTTCTCGGCATCCTGTTGATGCTGAAAGCGGCGGGAGCGAATATCACCCCCATCCTGACGGCTTTGGGCGTGGGCGGCCTGGCGGTAGCGCTGGCTTTGCAGGACACGCTTTCCAACCTCTTCGCCGGCTTCTATGTGGCGGTCGCCGGCCAGGTCCGGATCGGCGACTATATCAGGCTGAACACCGGAGAGGAGGGGTATGTGACCGACATCACCTGGAGGAGCACGGCCATCCGGGCGCTCTCCCAAAACATGATCATCGTCCCCAACGCCAAGCTCGGCCAGGCGATCGTGACCAACTTCTATCTGCCCGACAAGCGCATCGCCGTATCGGTCCAGGTTCCAGTGGCTTACGATTCCGATCCTGACCGCGTCGAGAAGGTACTCCTGGAGGTGGCGATGGAGGGGGCCCGCGACATTCCGGGGATGCTGGCGGAACCCGCGCCCGCAGTCGCCTTCGATCCCGGTTTCGGCGACTTCGCGTTGGGGTTCACCCTCAACTTCCAGGTGGCGGAGTTCGTGAACCAGTTCGGAGCCCGTAACGAACTGCGAAAGCGCATTCTCCGGCGATTTCGGCAAGAGGGCATACGGATCCCCTACCCCACGCGGACGGTCCACATCGAGGCCTCGAACCCCAGCGCCGACGCCGCGCATCCCTGAAGCAAGCGCCCCTGTTGCGCAGTAGGACGGCGCGCGACTTTTCACGCGCGTGGTTTTTTTCTGCGGTCGGCGCTTGCCAAGCCGGACCGCCTCTGTTAACCTGGATTCAGTCAGCCGATAACCAAGACCGACTTCCGGTCGAAATCATCGAAAATTTCCGGTTGCCAACGCTTGTAAGAAGCGATTGCGCGCCGGGATGCTGGCGCAAGTTTCGAGGCCCGTCGCGGGTCCGGGGGCATAAGGCGTCCGGGAGCGCGGCGCAGATCTTTGAAAATCTGGTTGGATGCAGTAAGAAGAACTCGTCAGTTTATTCCGAGTTAAGCTGGAGCGATTCTCAAATGAT
>JAIQFU010000340.1 GCA_020073115.1 Terriglobia bacterium | reverse complement strand
GCCCGGATTGCGGCCGGCCCACGGAGACCATCACCGAGGAGAACTTCTTTTTCAAGCTCTCCGAGTTCCAGAAGAAACTGCTCGATCTCTACGAGCGCGATCCGTTATTCATCCAGCCGGAGACGCGGCGCAACGAGGTCATCTCGTTCGTCAAAGCGGGGCTGAAGGACCTCTCGATCACGCGCACGAACATCAAGTGGGGCATTCCGGTGGCGGGCGAAGCGCCGCACGTGTTCTACGTGTGGTTCGACGCGCTCACGACCTATATGAGCGCGGTGGAGGGCAAGGGACTCTGGCCGGCGGACCTGCACCTCATCGGCAAGGAGATCGTGCGCTTCCACGCGGTATACTGGCCGGCCTTCCTGATGGCCGCGGGGATGGAACTGCCGAAGCGCATCTTCGCGCACGGATGGCTGCTGTTCGAAGAGAGCAAGATGAGCAAATCGCGCGGCAACATCGTGCGGGCCGAACCGATCCGGCAGGTGATGGGGGCGGACGCCCTGCGTTATTTCCTGATGCGCGAGGTGGTGTTCGGGCAGGATGGCAGCTTCAGCTACGACGCGCTGGTGGGCCGCTATAATTCCGACCTCGCCAACGGGCTGGGCAACCTGGCCAGCCGCACGCTCAGCATGATCGGCCAGTATTGCGGCGGCGTGATTCCGGAGGGCACGGACCCGGAGATCGCGGCGCAGGCGGCGGACGCCATCCGGAATTTTCAGACGGCATTCGAGCGCTTCGAGTTTTCGAAGGGGCTGGAGTCCGCGTGGGCGCTGATTTCCGCGGTAGACAAGTTCATCGTCCAGTGGGCTCCCTGGAAACTTTTCCGGCAGCAGGACGAAGCCGCGCGGCGGCAGTTGGGGACGACGCTCTACAGCGCCGCGGAGGCGCTGCGCATCGTGACGGCTCTGCTCTATCCCGTGATGCCGGAATCTACGGCGAAGATCTGGGCTCAACTCGGGATGCCGGCGCCGCTTGAATCGGTGCGGCTCGACGCGCTGGAGTGGGGCGGGTTGCAGCCGGGGCAGCGCATCGGAGAAGTCTCGGGGGTGTTCCCGCGCATCGAGCTGAAGGACGCCGAGGCGAAGATGCGCGCGCTCGAAGAGAAAGTCACCGCCGAGCAGGCAGCCATGCTCGGGAAGAAGGCCGAAGCCGCGCCGGCGGCGGCCGCGGGCCCCAAAATTCCCGTCGAGGATTTCGCCAAAGTGGAGATGCGGGTGGGGCTGGTGCTTTCCGCCGAGCGGGTGAAGGGCTCCGACAAGCTGATGCACATGAAAGTCGATATCGGCGAAGCCGAGCCGCGCACCATCGTGGCGGGGATCGCCGAAGCCTACGCGCCGGAGCAACTGCTGAACCGCAAAGTGGTGATCGTGGCCAACCTGCAACCGCGCAAGCTCCGCGGCATCGAATCGAACGGGATGATCGTGGCGGCATCGGTGGAAGGCGGCAAGCCTGTGCTGGCGGGGTTCCACGAGGATATCCCGCCCGGAGCGCGCTTGAAGTGACGCTGATCGACTCGCACACGCACCTGGACGACCCCAAATTCGACGCGGACCGCGAGGCGGTGGTGGAACGCGCCCTGGCGGCCGGCGTGAGCCACATGCTGGCCGTAGGGACGGGCCACGGCCCGCCGGACCTTGAAACCGGCATCCGGCTGGCGGAGCGGTATCCGTTTATTTACGCCACCGTAGGGGTGCACCCGCACGACGCCTCCAAAGCCACCGAGGAAACGTACAGGCGGCTGGAGGAACTGGCGGGGCATCCGAAGGTGGTGGCGGTGGGAGAGATCGGGCTGGACTACCACTACGATTTCTCGCCGCGGGAAGTGCAGCGGGAGGTGTTCGCCCGGCAGTTGGAGATCGCGCGCGGGCGCGGCTTGGCGGTGGTGATTCATACGCGAGAGGCGTGGGAAGACACGATGGAGCTGGTGGCCGATTGGGGGTCCGCCCCACCTATGATTCTTCACTGCTTCACCGGAGATGAGCGGCAGGCGCGGGAGGCCCTGGATCTGGGCTGCTATCTGGCTTTCGGCGGGGTGGTGACGTTTCCCAATGCCGAGGCGGTGCGGGCGGCGGCGCGGATTACACCCGACGACCGGCTGCTGATCGAGACCGATTGTCCTTACCTGGCGCCGGTTCCACACCGCGGGAAACGGAATGAGCCGGCCTTCGTGGTGGAGGTGGCGCGCCGTATAGCCGCGGAACGCGGCAGCACTCCCGGGGAGATCGGAGCCGTGACCGCGCGGAATTTCGCGCGTCTGTGTTTGCCAGGCGCGGCGGGTAACGGGTAAACTGGTTGAGCCAAATGAATTTAGCCAAGCTCGGGCAGGCAGTCGCAGTCAGGGGCATTTTCGATCTGATCCAGGATGAGCTGGAGCAGGTAGAGAAGAAGATCGGGGCCGAATCGGTGGCGTCGGCGGACGCGGTGACGGCCATCGGACAGTACCTGCAATCGTCCGGGGGAAAACGCCTGCGTCCCACGCTGCTTCTGCTGGCGGCCAAGCTCGTCGGGGACGCGGGACCGGCGGCCATCCAACTCGGCGCGGTGGTGGAGTTGATCCACGCCGCCACGCTGGTGCACGACGACGTGATCGACGCCGCGCAGACCCGCCGCGGCCGTCCTTCGACCAACGCCAAGTGGGGCAATCACACCTGCGTGCTTGCCGGCGACTGGCTGTACATGCAGGCGTTCCAGATCGCGCTGCGCGAGCGCAATTTCCAGATCCTCGATTTGCTGATCGGCCTCACCCAGATAATGGTGGAGGGGGAACTGCTCCAGTTGGAGCGCATCGGCCGAATCGACATCAGCGAGGCGGACTGCATGGAACTGGTGGACCGCAAGACGGCCCGCCTGTTTTCCGTCTGCGCGCGGCTGGGCGCGTTAGCCGGCGGGTGTAACGGGGCCACGCAGGAGAGACTCGGGGAGTACGCCTGGAACCTCGGGATGGCGTTTCAGCTGGTGGACGACGTGCTGGATTTCACGGCGCGCGAGAAGACGCTGGGCAAGCCGGTGGGCGGCGATCTACGGGAAGGCAAGGTGACGCTGCCGCTGGTCTACGCGCTGGAGCGCGCTACGCCGGAAGAGCGCAAACTGGTGGCGACGATCCTGCGCAAGCGGAACTACGAGGCGGTGCCGTTCGCCCGCATCCTGGCCATGCTGGAGAAGTACCGAGGCATCGAACGGGTGAAGGACCGCGCGCAGGCGTTTACGGAGAAGGCCCGGCAGATTATATCGGAGTTCCCGGAATCGCCTTACCAGCGCGCGCTGCTGGCCGTCACGGACCTGGTGACGGAGAGAGATCACTAAGGGCCGCGATCCTCTACGCGCCCACTGCCACCGCCGCCGGCTTGCGCTTGCGCAGGCGCATGAGGCGCTCCATGTAAACATAGATCACGGGGGTGATGTAGAGCGTGAGCAACTGCGAAACCACCAGCCCGCCTACCACCGCGAGGCCCAGGGGGCGGCGGGCTTCGCCGCCGGCGCCGAAGCCGAGGGCGATGGGGAGGGTGCCCATCAGCGCCGCCATGGTGGTCATCATGATCGGGCGGAAGCGCACGAGGCAGGCCTGGTAGATCGCCTCCGCGGGCGGCAGGTGGCGCTCGCGCTGTCCTTCGAGGGCGAAGTCGATCATCATGATGGCGTTCTTCTTGACGATGCCGATCAGCATGATGATGCCCACGAAAGAATAGATGTTCAGCTCGTCCTTGAAGATCAGCAGGGTGGCCAGCGCGCCCAGCCCGGCCGAGGGGAGGCCCGAGAGAATCGTGATGGGGTGAATGAAGCTCTCGTACAGGATCCCGAGCACCATGTAGATGACCAGGATGGCCATGAAGAGCAGCACCCCCATATTCCCCAACGAACTCTGAAACGCGGCGGCGGTGCCCTGGAAACTGGTGCGCACGGTAGCCGGGAGAGCCTCCCGCGCCAGGGTCTGGACGCGGCTCACCGCTTCGCCGAGCGAAACGCCGGGCAGCAGGTTGAAAGAGATCGTCACCGCGGGCAACTGGCCGAGGTGCGCCACGCTGAGCGGGCCGACGTCGGTATGCAGCCGGGTGATCGCGTTGAGGGGCGCCATCTTGCCGCCCGGCGCCGAGACGTAGAGCATCTCCAGCGAACCGGGACCAAGCTGGTATTTGGGCAGGAGTTCCAGGATCACCTGGAAATCGTCGGTGGGAGTGTAGATGCTGGAGACCTGGCGCGAACCGTAGGCGCTGTAGAGGGACCTTTCGACGTCATCCGCCGTGATGCCCATGGCGGAGGCGCGGTCGCGATCGATATTGACGGTCACTTCGGGGCTGGCGATCTGGAGATCGCTGCTGACATCGGTGAGGCCCGGGACTTCGCGCATGCGCTTTTCGAAATCCGCGGCGGAGCGGTAGAGCGTGTCGATTTCGGGCGCTTGCAGCGTGTACTGATAGAGGCTGCGGCTCATCATTCCGCCGATGCGCACCAGAGGCGGATTGGTCAGATAGGAACGGACGCCGGGAAGCGCATTCAGCCTGGGGCGGAGCCGGGTGATGACCTGCTCCGGAGTCGAACTGCGCTGGTTGCGCGGTTTGAGACGGAGGAAGACCTGGCCCGAATTGCCGCCGCCGCCGCGGCCTCCGCCCACGCTGGAGGTGTAGGCCTGCACGTCGGGGTCGGCCGCCACGATGGCGGCCACCTGCTGCTGGCGCTGGACCATGGCGTCGAACGAGATGTCCTGCGGAGCTTCGGTGCTGCCGGAAAGCTGGCCGGTGTCCTGGTCCGGGATAAACCCCTTCGAAACGAAGCCGTAGAGATAGACCGACGCCACCAGGGTCCCCACGGCGGTGACGAGCGTCAGGAAACGGTGGCGGAGCACGCCGCGAAGGGTCCAGTCGTAGACCGCGCGCATGCCATCGAAAACCTTCTCCGAACTCCGCTGGAAAGCGTTCTGCCGGGCGCCGGGGGGCCGCAGGAAGCGGCTGCACAGCATGGGCGTGAGACTTAACGACACGAAGCCGGAGATCAGGATAGCCACGCTGATGACTACAGCGAATTCGTGGAACAGCCGCCCCATGATGCCGCTCATGAACAGCACGGGGATGAACACGGCGGCCAGCGACAGGGTCATCGAGAGAATCGTGAAACCGATTTCGCGCCCGCCTTCGAGGGCCGCCTGCATGCGGCTCTTCCCCATCTCCATGTGGCGCACGATGTTTTCGAGAATCACGATGGCATCGTCCACCACGAAGCCCACGGAGAGGGTGAGGGCCATCAGCGAAAGGTTGTCCAGGGTGTAGCCCAGCAGGTCCATGGCGGCGAACGTGCCGATGATGGACATGGGCAGCGCCAGGCTGGGGATCACGGTCGCGGATACGTTGCGCAGGAAGAGAAAGATCACCAGGATCACCAGCGCGACGGTGAGCAGGAGCGTAAACTTCACATCGTTGACCGACTCGCGGATGGATTCGGAGCGGTCGTAAACCACGTCGAGCGAAACCGAGGGCGGCATCTGCTCGCGAAACGAGGGGAGCAACTGTTTGATCCGGTCCACCACCTCGACCGTGTTGGTGCCGGGCTGGCGCTGCACCATCATGGTGATGGAGCGGTCCTTGTTGTACCAACTAGCGACCTTATCGTTCTCCACGCTGTCGATCACGCGCCCCAGTTCCTCCAGGCGTACGGGCCTGCCGTTGCGGTAGGCGACAATCAGGGGCCGGTATTCGGCGGCGGTGAAGAGCTGCCCGTTGGCCTGCACGGTAAACGCCTGGCGCGGCCCCCAGAGGGTGCCGGTCGGACGGTTGGTGTTGTGGCGCGTCAGGGCGGTTTCGATTTCGTCTATCCCGATGCCCCGGGCGGCGAGGAGGTTGGGGTCGACCTGCGCGCGGACGGCGTACTTCTGCGCGCCCATGACGTTCACCTGGGCCACGCCGCTGATCATGGAGATGCGCTGCGCGATCATCGTCTCGGCGTAGTCGTCCACCGTCGAGAGCGGAAGAGCAGGATAGGCATGTCCGCCGGATTGACCTTGCGGAAGGTGGGCGGCGTAGGCATGCCCGGGGGCAGCCGCCGGAGCGAGGCCGAGATAGCGGACTGCACGTCCTGCGCGGCGGCGTCCAGATCGCGGTCGAGGGTGAACTGGAGAGTGATGCTGGTTGACCAGCGCGAACTCGTGGAGGTCATGGAATCCAGCCCCGGAATGGTGGAAAACTGCCTTTCCAGGGGCGTGGCGACCGATGCCGCCATGGTCTCCGGGCTGGCCCCCGGAAGTCCGGCGTTTGCCTGGATGGTCGGAAAGTCGACATTCGGCAAGTCGCTGACCGGCAGGGCGCGGTAGCCGGCCACGCCGAATAGCACGATGCGCTTATGGGCTTCCGCCACGAGATCGCGGTAGCCCGACGCCGAGTCGAAGTTCAACGGAAATGACTGCCGGCCCATGAAGGATTCCAGGTGAACTTTCCTGCCTCGGGCACCGACCTTGCGATCGCCTTGGCTGCCTTCAATTCGACCAGGACGATGTGTTCGACGAGTAGGTCAAC
>JAIQFU010000339.1 GCA_020073115.1 Terriglobia bacterium | reverse complement strand
CAGGCGAAGCGGATTACAATCGCAGCATACGAACTTGCCCTGGAGAATCCATCTTTGACCCCCCTGAAAGAGAAGACCGTGCTGATCACCGGCGCCGGCCGAGGCATCGGGAAGCGGCTGGCGCTGGGCTTCGCCCAGGCCGGCGCGCGCGTCGGGCTGTTGGCGCGCAGCCAGCCCGAGTTAGACCTGGCCAAGCTCGAAATCGAGCAGGCCGGGGGCAGCGCCCTGCGGATCCGCGCCGATGTGCGCGACCTGGAACAACTCATGTCCGCCGTGGATCGCATGCGCGCGGCGTTTGGCGGTTTGGATGCGCTCATCTGCGCGGCCGGAGTCCCGGGACCCATCGGGCCCCTTCTTCTTTCGAAGCCGCGGCAGTGGAGCGAAGCCATTGAAATTAATCTGCTGGGGGTGGTGAATGCGTGCCGCGCGGCGCTGCCGGGGATGATGGAGCGGCGGTCCGGCAAGGTCGTGGCCATCGCCGGCCCCGGTTCGGGCCACGCGCGGCCCAACTTCAGCGCGTACGCCGCCTCCAAGGTGGCGGTGGTTCGCCTGGTGGAAACGCTGGCCGAAGAGGTCCGCGACTACAACGTGCAGGTGAACGCCATGGCGCCCGGAGGGACCTACACCCACACCACGGACGAGATCCTGCATGCCGGGGAGGATCGCGCCGGCCGCAGGGAAGTGGAGGAGGCCGAGCAGATCCGGATCACCGGGGGCGTCTCACCCGACAAACAGATTCAACTGGCGCTTTTTCTGGCCTCCGAGAGTTCCAACCACGTCAGCGGCAAGCTGATTCACGTGAACGACGATTGGCGGCGCTTCGAGCAGGAAAACATGCGCCCGGAGTTGTTCACGCTGCGGCGGGTCCAGCGGGTGTAGCGGTGAATTGTGGGGCGCCCCCCAGGCAGGGCGGCCCCACGGCGCTTACATCGTGGACGCCGTCAGGGCGCCCTTCTCCCGCATTGCCGTTACCGCCAGACTGTAGCGGCCGCGCACTCCCGTCTTCTCGAAGATGTGCTTGAGATGGATCTTCACGGTTCCGGCGCTGATCCCCAGCGCGGCGCCGATATCCTTGTTCCTTAGGCCGCGCTCTACCAGTTCGGCAATCTGGGACTCGCGCGCGGTCAGCGACGAGCGGGCGCGGGCGGAACGCTCCGGGGAGCCGATCAGGTCCTCATCTACCCACGTCCCGCCCGACGCCACGGTTCGCAGACAGGCCATCATCGCCGTCAGTGAAACCGTCTTTCGGATGACGCCGGACGCGCCGGCCTTCAGCAGACGCACGGCGTCCGGCTCGGAAATGAATGCCCCCCAGACGATCGCCGACGTCGGAAAGCGCAACTGCCGCAGGGCGGAAATCCATTCCGAGATGAGGTGCACGCCGAAGCTCTTGTCCACCAGAAGCACGTCCGGCCGGAGGGCGCTTACGGCTTCCATTGCGTCCGTCATACTCGTTTCGGCGGCGACGACGCGCAGTTCGCCGGAAGATTCCATCAGGCTTCGCAAGCCTTGCATGGCGACCGGCTCTACATCGCAGACGGCGATCGTGTACACGGGTCTTGTATTGGGCGCTGGCGCGCCTCCCATTTGCATCTCAAACATGAGGTCTAAACGAATTAGTGCGTGGAACGAGAAATATCTCTCAACTTTTCGCTGCGGACGGATCAACGGACCGCCACGCCGCCCAGGCAGTACTCCGCCAGGTCGATCCAGCGGTTCTCCATCGTGCCCTGGACGAAGACGGCGCGTTCCACCCGGAAGCGCCGCGGGCCGCGGTACTCGTTCCAACGGCGGCGGGCGGCGCTGTAAACGGCGGCCACATCGCCGCGAGGGATCTCTTGCGCCAGGGTGACGTGCGGATGATACGTGAAGGGCTCCTCGGACTTCAGCGCTCCCGAGTTCAGGTTGGCATGCAGTTCGTGCAACTCGGAGGCGCCCTTGCCCAGTTCGATGTAGACCACTTCGGTCACGGGGAACTGTTTGAGGCCGTTCAGCTCAATTTCGAAACTGGGCATCCCCTCGGTCAGGGCGCGCGCTTCTTCGGAAGCCTCCCGCCAGTCCCCCGCCAAACTGCGCGGCGGCAGGACGCTGACGTGGGCGTGAGGATCGCAGCCCGGCGCCACTTCCCGGCGCAGATCGTCCAGAAATCGACCCAGCGGATCGGGAATGTAGATGACTAGGGCGAAGATATTCAGCCGCTCGTCGGCCGAGACTACCTGATGCCCCCCGTTCGGATATAAACCCATGCTCCCCTTATGTTAACCGGTTTGTGGGTTTTTGCACACGCGACTGGCCGAAGCCCGCCGGGCGCTGTTACGCTTCATTATGATGCAGCAAGCGAGCGCGGCGAATCCTCTGACCGCCATTCAGTTTCGGGTCCCTTTCGATCGGATCCGTGCGGGCGACGTCGAACCGGCCATCGCCATCCTGCTTGAAGAAGCCCGCATCCGGTTGGTGGGCATAGCCTCCGAGCCGGCCGGACGCACGTTCGCCAATACCATGGCGGCCCTGGACGAAATGACCGAGCCGCTGGATTTCGCCATGGCGGTAGTGCGGCACCTGGAATCGGTTACCACCACCCCTGAGTTGCGCGCCGCGTTCAACGCCGTTCAGCCGGCCGTCAGCGCCTTCTATTCGGGAATCCCGCTCAATGCCGGGTTGTGGAAGGGGATCAAGGCGTACGCCGCCACTCCGGAGGCGGCGGGATTACAGGGCGAACAGCGCCGGTTCCTGGACAAGACCGTGGACGCCTTCCGCCGGCACGGCGCCGACCTCGATCCCGCCGGCAAGGAACGCCTGGAACAACTCGATGTCGAGCTGACCCGGCTCACGACGCGCTTCGCCGAGAACGTGCTGGATTCCACCAATGCTTTCGAGATGTACATCGAGAACCAGGCGGAGCTCGCCGGGCTCCCTCCGACCGCCGTAGCGTCGGCCCGCGAAAGCGCCGCGCGCAAGGGGCGCGAGGGCTGGCGCTTCACCCTGCATGCGCCCGACTACTTCGCCGTGATGACCTACCTGGATCACCCCGGGATCCGCCGGCGGTTCTATGACGCCTACAGCGTCCGCGGGGCCGAGGAGCCTTGGGACAACCGGCCCCTCATCCGGCGCATTCTCGAATTGCGCGCCGAAAAGGCGCGGTTGCTGGGGTTCCGCGACTTCGCCGATTTCGTGCTGGAAGACCGCATGGCCCACACCGGCGTCCGGGCCATGCGTTTCCTGGAGGATCTCAAGGCCAAGACGGAGGCGCGGTTCCATGCGGAGAACCGCGAACTGCTGGAGTTTCGCCGGTCCGTCGAAGGGCCTCAGGCGCCGGAACTCGAGCCCTGGGACGTGGCCTACTACTCCGAGAAGGAGCGCGCGGCGCTGTACGATTTCGACGAGGAAGCGTTGCGGCCCTACTTCCCCCTGGAGAGCGTGACGGCCGGTCTGTTCGACCTCGCCGGGCGGCTCTACGGCCTGCGGGTGACGCCGGTCACGGGCGTGCCGGTCTGGGACCCGCAGGTGCGCTACTACGACGTTCACGACGGGAACGGCGATTTTCTGGGCGGCTTCTACGCGGACTGGTATCCGCGGGAAAACAAGCGCGGCGGAGCCTGGATGGGAGCGCTGATCACCGGCGGCCCCGCCCCGGAGGAGTTCCGGCCGCACCTGGGCTTGATCTGCGGCAACCTCACGCCGCCCGTGGGCGGCAAGCCGGCGCTGCTTACCCACCGCGAGGTGGAGACTATCTTTCATGAGTTCGGGCACCTGCTGCACCATCTCCTGAGCCGCGTGGAGATTCGCAGCCTGGCCGGCGCCAACGTGGCCTGGGATTTCGTGGAACTGCCGTCGCAGATCATGGAGAACTGGTGCTGGGAGCGCGGCTCGCTCGACCTCTTCGCGCGGCATTGGGAGACCGGCGCCGCCATTCCGGAGGAGCTGTTTCAGAAGATGAAGCGTGCGCGCGCGTTCCGCGCCGCCAATGCCCAGATGCGGCAACTGGGGTTCGGCTTTGTGGACCTGCTGCTGCACACGGCTTATTCCCAGGAGCGCGATGGCGACCCTGTAGAGCACGCCCGCCGCATCCTCCAGGACTTCACCCCCGCGCCGCTGCCGCCGAACCACGCCATGATCGCCGGATTCACCCACCTGTTCGCCGACCCGGTGGGATACGGCGCCGGGTACTACTCATACAAATGGGCCGAGGTGCTGGACGCCGACGCCTTCACGCGCTTTCGCGACAGCGGGATTTTCAGCCGCGAGATCGGCGCCGAGTTCCGGGCGAACATCCTGGCCAAAGGGGACAGCGAAGATCCGGCGGAGCTTTACCGCAGGTTCATGGGACGGGAGCCGGACCCGCGGGCGCTGTTGGAGAGGTTGGGCCTGGCGTAGGACCGCACTCCGCGCGGCCCGGCCCTGGGGCGGATCAACGCACGCCCGCCGCCAGGCTTTTCATTGCCTCGAACTCACCCGTTCCCGCCCCATATTTTCGCGCCGGGAGCTTTTCAGCCTCGGCCCGTATTGTTTCCAGTCTCTCCGCCGTCGTCGGATGCGCCGAGAACGCCGTGGACATACCCTCATTCCCCGCTGGCGGCAGCTTCTGTAAATACGCGACCACTTCCGCCGGATCGTACCCGGCCGCGGCGATCATCGGGACTGCCGCGGCGTCCGCCTCCAACTCCAGTTGGCGGGCGAACGCCAGAAAGGCGAGCCGTGGCGCGGCCTGCGCGCCGCCACCCCTGCTGATGTCCGCGCGGGTAGCCAGCCGCGTCGCATGCCGCAGAGAAATGTGCGCCATGGCGTGCGCGAGTTGGAAGGCGAGCACGGTTTCGTTGGGCGCATCGGCCACCATGCTCACGGGAACGAAGATGGCTCCGCCCGCAACGGCGACAGGTTCCGTGGCTCCGAACAGCAGGGCGTCCGCCGGCATTGTCAGCGCCACTGTCGCGGCTCCCGGAACGCCCCCGTAGATGGCGACGATGTAAGGGAACGGCCCTGGAGCCTGTTTGGACAAGTCCGCCGTCAGTTTGGCCAGGTAAGCGTCGAGCTTCGGCTGGCGAATGAGGGAGAGCCCGCTGCGCAGCGTAGCTGACGCCGCCTGGCCCTCGCTGGTTTCCTTCTCGATGGAGTAGAAGTTGACGGCCTGCGGCGTGCGCTGTTGCGCCAGGGCGGGCAGGAGCGAAACGACCGGGAGCAGCCAGCCGCAACCGGAAGGGACTTTCATGCGCTCATTCTCCCATAGCGATTTTCCGCTCGTGGTACCATCCCGATTTATGCCGGAGAAGAAGTCCGCCCCCGATCCGCCGGAGATGACCATCCGCGCGGTGGTGCTGGGGCTGTTCCTGGCGCTGGTGTTCGGAGCGGCCAACGCGTACCTCGGGATGAAGGCCGGACAGACCATCGCCGCCACCATCCCCGCCGCTGTCATCGCCATCGCGGCCTTTCGCATGATGGGCGGGGGCGTGCTGGAGCAGAACATCTCGCGCACCGCCGCTTCCGTGGGCGAAGCCCTGGTGGCCGGCGCCATCTTCACCATCCCGGCGTTCATGATGGTGGAGATCAACGGCCAGCGGCTGTGGCCCGATCTGCGCCAGCACTACTGGCAATCCATGCTGATTCTGCTCGTCGGCGGGCTCATCGGCGTGTGCTTTATCATCGTGCTGCGCCGGCCTCTCTGCGTGGAAAGCGACCTGCCGTTTCCCGAGAGCGTGGCCTGCGCCGAGGTGGTGAAATCCGGCCAGCAGGGCGGCGACGCCCCCAAGTACGTCTTCGGCGCCATGGGGTTCGCCGGGCTGCTCCAGATCCTCACCTCCGACAAGGGATTGCAGATCTTCCGCAGTACGGTCGAGGGGTTTCTGGCATTCCCCAAATCGGTAGTGCACCACTTCGATATCGACAAGAAGCCGATCGGCGACGTGGTCCACACCGGCGGCGTGTATTGGTCCACGCCGGGCTTTTCCCCGGCCCTGATGGGCATCGGCTACATCATCGGTCCCGAGCTGTCGGCCATCAACGCCTC
>JAIQFU010000338.1 GCA_020073115.1 Terriglobia bacterium | reverse complement strand
GAGCCTCCGCTGGAGACCAGGGTGAAATACGACGGGCCAATCGAGACCTGGCCGAGGTCCGGCCCCATGTTAATGGCGACCGGAGGCGCCTGTCCCGCGGGATACACGCTGAACGTGGGGCCCCAGATGAAGTAGTTCCCGTTGCTGTCGGTGACCTTGAGCTGGAAGTTGAACGCGCCCGCGGACGTCAGCATGCCCGAAAAAACGCCGCCGGCCGAGAGCGTCATCCCCGGAGGCAGCGCCGAACCCGGCGCCACGCTCCACGTATAGGAGCCCGACCCGCCGATCGCGCCCAGCGCCAGCGAGTACGGCCCGACATTGGCCCACGGCAATTGCCAGTTCGTAGTAACGCTGATCGGGCTGACGTTCAGCCGGTGCTGCCGCACGCCGTAGTTGGCCGCATCGCCCGCGTCGGTCACACGGATCTTGAACACGTACTGCCCGGCCAGCGTGGCCGTGCCGGAGAGATTGCCACCCGTCGAAAGGCTCAGACCCGGCGGCAGCGTCGAACCCGGCTCCACCGAGAAGGTGACGCCGGAAATCATCCCGTTGGCGAACCAGTTGAATTGGAAGTTATAGCCGCAATTGACGCAGGTGTTCCATAAAACGGCGTCGTTGGCAATGTAGAGGTCCGGCGTAGTCCCCGAGGCGACGAACAGGTTCGGCGACGCGGTCATCGACTTCCCGCTGGAATCCGAGAGCGCGATCTGGGGATAGAAGAAGCCGTTCTCCCCCGGGACGCCGGCGATGGATCCGGTGGAACCGAGCGTCATCGGGTCGGGCAGGTAAGAGCCCGGTTGCAGGGCAAAGGCATACGGCGTGGCGCCGCCGTAGACGTTCAGCGCCGTGGAACAGGATTGCCCACGGACGCAGCTCGCGGGTGTTAGCCACCACAAAGCCACGACCTTCAGGGTGTAGGTCCGCGACACCGTCACGGCAGGCGTGGAGCTGTCCGTAGCGCTTACCGTGAAGGTCCAGTTTCCGGCCGCGGTCGGCGTGCCTGTGAGCAGCGCGTCGGTCGGCGCCCAGTTGGAGGGCAGCGAAGAACCCCGACGCAAGATCATGCCCGGCGGCGTCCCGGCGATGCTCCATGAGTACGGAGCTCGTCCGCCGTCCACGCTGAGAGGGAAGGAATAGCCGCTGGCGCCCAGGGTGGCGTCCCCCGGATTATTCACGGGGTTGAGCGCCGGCAGGACCGGCGGCGCGCCGATGATGTTGATCGCGAAATTGCGCGAGTAGCTCTTGCCGCCGGCGTCCGTCACTATTGCCCAGAAGCGCCACGTGCCCGGGCCGGCATTGACGGCCCCGGAGATGGCGCCGGTGGCCGGGTTCAGGCTGAGGCCCGGCGGCAGGTTGTTCTGCAAGCCAAATGTGTACGGCGCCGCTCCGCCCGTAGCGGCCAGGATGGCGCTGTAGGCCGCGTTCTGCGTGGCGTTCGGCAGGAGCGGGTTGTTGGTGAACCGCACCTGGAAGACATCCATCCCGTAGCCGCGCTGCATGGAGCCGGTGGAATCCGCCGCCATCACAGTGAAGTTGTAATGGCCGAAAGCGGAGGGGACGCCCGTGAGGTCGCCCGACGTCGCCAGCGAGAGTCCCGGCGGAAGCAACTGGCCCGGCGCAAGAGACCACGTCACGGGACCGGTCGCCCCTGCCGCGTTCAGGTGGAAAGCGTAGGACTGGTTGAGGAAGGCTTCGGGGATCTGGCTATCGAGAACGGTCAGACCCGTGACCCGCATAGTCAGCGTGCGGACGTCCGAGCTCCCCAACTGGTCTCGTACCTGGAGGCTGAAGGTGTAGGCGCCGGGCGTCGTGGCGACGCCCAAAATCGAGGCGGACGCCCCCGGGTTGGACCCTTGCGGCCGGTCCGTGCGAATCGCCAGACCCGGCGGGAGGCTCCCCACCACGCTCCAGGTGTAAGGCGGTTGCCCGCTGGTCGCCCAGAGGTCGTAGTTCACGGGTCCGACGCTGAAGACGCCCAGGTCGGGACCAATCGTCATCGCCACGGGTGGGCCCTGGTTCGGGGGGTAGAAGGACACGCTGGGACAGAAGATGAAGGTGTGCCCCGCGCTGTCCGACACCTGAACCTGGAAGGTGTAGGTCCCCGCGAAGGCCGGCGTGCCCGAGATCACGCCGCTGTAGTAGCTCAGAGTAACTCCCGCAGGCAGGGACGACCCCGGAGCGACGGTCCAATAATAAGGCCCCGTGCCGCCCGCGGCGGTCAGGGTGGTGGCGTATCCACCGTTTGCGCCGTTGGCGTTCCCCCACGGCAGCGTCGCGTTGGAAGTGATCCGCAGCGGCGACACGTTCAGGGTGTACTGCCGAATCCCATAACTCCCGGTCGCGGTGTCCGTGAAGCGTAGCCGGAACGTGTAGGCCCCGGCCAGCGTCGGGATCCCGCTCAACTGCCCGTTACTGGAAAGCGTGACCTGCGGATCGCCCGAAGGCGCCCCGGAAGCGATGTACAGGCCGAATCCCGCGCGGAACACATTGGCCGGCGTGGCCGAATCGGTGACCAGCACGGTCAGGTTGAAGTTGCCGTTTTCCGTCGGCGCGCCGCTGACTTGTCCCGTGGCCGGGTTCAGGGTCAGGCCGTCCGGCAGAGAGCCGCTTTGGATGGCGAAGGTGTACGGCCGGACTCCGCCCCAGGCGTTGAGGGTCCCCGCATAAGCCTGCCCGCGAGTCCCGCCGGGAAGCGGCGGCCAACAGAACCACAACTTGGATACGTTCAAGGTGTAGGTGCGGGCAACCGTCACCGGCGGATTCGAGCTGTCCGTGACATTGATGGTGAAGCTCTGGGGCCCGAGGGCCAGCAGTACGCCCACCAGGTCCACTCCGGAGGGACCCGCACCGGTCGAGTTCCCGCCGGGGCGTAGAATCAGGCCGGCCGGCGCGGAAGTGATGCTCCAGGTGTAAGGCGCCTTGCCGCCATTTACGCTGAAGCTGGTCTGGTAGCTGGAGCCGAAAGTGGCTTCCAGGGGATCCGTCTGAGGATTCAGAGCGGCCAGGATGGCCGGAACCCCCACCACGTTGAGCGACAGGTTCCGGCTGTAGAACCTCCCCGCGCTATCCGTGGCGTTCACCGCGAAATCCCAAGTCCCCGGCCCGTTCGGCGTGCCCGACAGGACGCCGCTGGAACTCAGGGCCAGGCCCGCGGGAGGCCAGCCGTTGAATGTATAGGGCGGCGTCCCGCCGGCGGCGGCGATGGTTGCGCTGAACGGCTGGTTCTGCACCGCCGTGAGGACCGTCGGCGTGCTCGTGATCTGGAAGGGGAAGACGTTCAGATGATAGCCGGCCCACGCGCCGACGCCCGTGGCCGAGTCCGTGGCGATAAGGCTGAAGTCGTAGACCCCCGCCGCGGAGGCGCCGCTCAACACGCCGCCGGAAGAGAGACCCAACCCCGGCGGCAGGCTGTTGCCGGGCGCGATCGCCCAACTCACGGTTCCGGTTTGGCCGGTCACGCCGAATGTCTGGCTGTACGAAATGCCCGAGAACCCGTCCGGCAGGTTGTAGGGAGAGGTCTGTTTGAAGCCGCCGGCGCGCACCGTGAACGCCTGGCTCGCGGAGCTGCCGTGCGAATCCGTGGCGGTCAGGGTAAAGGCATAGGGCCCGCCGGCCGCCGTCAAAACGCCCAGCAGCGCGGCGTTGGCGCCGGGGTTCGATCCCGGAGGCATGTCGGTGCGGAGGGCAATGCCCGGCGGGAGGGATGCGCCCGTTAGCGTCAACGTGTACGGCGGCGTCCCGCCGTTGGCGTATAACCCGTAATTGACGATTCCCACCGGCCACGTCCCCAGGTCCGGGCCCCCGTTGACCGCCACCGGCGGAAATTGGCCCGCGGGGTAGATCGGCAGGGTGACCCAGAGCCGCAGGCCGTTATTCGAATCGGTCACCTGAACGCCGAAATTGAACAGCCCCGCGGATGACGGCGTGCCCGAAAGAACGCCGCTCGCCAGATCGAGCGACAGGCCCGCTGGAATCACGCTGTCGGGAGTGATACGCCACGAAAGCGCGCCCGTCGTGTCCGCCACGCAGAGGTTCGCCGTATAAAACATGCCCACGTTGCCGAACGCGAGGTTCGTGGGGCAGTCTGCGCGGATGTGCGTCACGATCAGCCGGAAGTAGCGCACGGCATAGTTCGCCGGATTGCCGTTTTCCGTGCACTGCACGCCGAAGATGGAGTCGCCCTGGGACATCGGCGAACCGGCCAACACGCCTCCGGGACTCAGTGAAAAGCCCGCCGGGAAGTCCCCGCCGGTTTGCGAAAACGTGCACGACGGGCCCCAGTGCTGGAATTGGTAGGAATAACCTTGGTTCAGACTCGCGTATGGGAGCAACTGGTTATCCGGGATCTGGAGGTTGCCCGGCGATGGGTTGCCAATCGAGAATCCGACCGTCCGCGTCAAGGTCGCCGTTCCCGAACTGAAGGTAAAACGCGGACCGAAGTTGCCGTTTTCGACCGGCGTGCCGGAGACCTCGCCCGTGCCCGGATTCAAGCTCAGCCCTTGGGGCAGAAGACCGCTCGACAGAGCCACTCCATACGGACCGGCGCCCCCGATGATCCGCAAGCGCCCGGAATAGGCCGCGCCGCGCGTCCCATTGGGCAGCCAATCGTGGGTCAGGGCCACGACGTTCATCGGGAAGGTGCGGCTCACCGTCACCGGAGGCGTGGAAGAGTCGGTGAACGTGATGGTGACGCTGTAGGGTCCGGCAGTCGTCGGCATGCCGCGCAGTTCGCAGCCGTCCGGTGACGTGTTATTGCCGAGTTCGCCGTTGGTGCGCAGAACAAGGCCCGCGGGCGCACCCGCCACGCTCCACATGTAAGGGGCCGTGCCGCCATTGGCCGTGAACACGTATGTCACGTCCCCGCCCAGCGTCGCGTCGTCCAGAGGCCCGTTATTTTCCAGCCACGGCAGGCCCGCGGGGACTCCGGTCACCGGCAGCGAAAACATGCGGTTGTAGCTTTTGTCGTTCGCATCCCATACCTGCACCCAGAAGCGCCACACGCCATTCCCCGAGGTCGGCGTTCCCGTAATGTGCCCACTCGCATCCATGCCGAGGCCCGGAGGCAGGCCCGCGCCGGTGAACCTCAGCGTCCCCGTCCCGCCCGCGGCCGTGATGTTGGCGCTGTAAGCCGTATTCTGCGTAGCCGTGGGCAGCCGGAAGGAGGTGGTGAAGCGCAACAGGGAGACGTTGATAGCGTACCTGTGCCACACGGTCAGCCCGCCGCTGGCCGCCGAGGCGGAGAACGTATACGAGCCCTCTTGCGTGGGGCTCCCAGTGATGTTGCCGCTCGCATCGAGGCTCAGGCCGGGCGGGAGGTCCGTGGGAGACAAAACTCCCCAAGTCACCGCATCCGGAGCGCCGTTGACTGCCAGCGACGCCGAGTAGGACGCGCCCACGTAAGCATCCGCGAGGAAGGAATCCGCGAACGTCATCGGACTGACTTTCAACGTGAACGTCTGCGATGCCGTGGCCGGGCTCCCGGCGCTGTCCCGTACCTGCAGGGTGAAGGAATAAGTTCCCGCCGCGCTCGCCACCCCCACCACGCCGGCCGAGGACCCCGGCGCATACCACGAAGGGTTATCCGTCCGCAGCGCGAATCCCGGAGGCATGCTGCCGGCCGTGTGTGTCCATGTATAGGGAGGTATGCCCCCCGCTGCGGCGAGTGGGAACTCCGCCGGGCCGAGCGCGACTGCGCCCATATCCGGACCGGTTGAGATCGCCAGCGTCTGGGCCACTCCGGGGACCGCAACCAGGATAATCAGGGCCAATATCATCAATGAACTCTGGAGTCCGCTTCGGGTCATCATGGGCATGGGGTTCTTGATCCTCTGGTTAATGTGCACGGCGCGGGTGCTGGTGGAAAAAGATCGGCTTTGCCGGTCCTGGCTGAGCAGCGTTGTCGAAAAAGGCGACAACACACGGATATTTACGCGATTCATCAGTTAAATCTGTATTACGATTCGGTGTATGAATTTAGCATAATACACGGTAATTAACACGAATAAATGCAGCTTTGTCGCATAACTCCAGTTCGTACCGTACCAGTACCTGTAGAATTATTCCCCATCTCGTGGACGGCCCTAACCTGCACTGCCACCGTCCAAACAAGGTTTTCCCTCAAACGTTGATCCGTGCCACAATGTTCGTTCCTGAACGGAGGAACCCGTGATACCACAGACGGACCGGCGATCATTCTTCAAACAGGTGGCGGGGGCTGGCCTCGCCGCCCCGTTCTTCGTGCGCAATCTCATCTCGGCCCCGCCCAGCGGCAAGCTGCGACTGGCCAGTTTCGGCGCGGGCGGCATGGCCTACGAGACGCTCCACGGCATCGCCCGGCATCCCAATGTCACGCTCGTCTGCGTGGCCGAAGTGGATTCCACGCGGGCGGGGCGCACGAAACAGGAATATCCCGAGGCGCGCTTCTACGAGGACTGGCGCCTGATGCTGCGGAAGGAAGGAAAGAACCTCGACATCGCCTGCGTCGGGACGCCGGACCACATGCACGCCCCCATGGCCATGTCCGCCATGCAGCTTGGGCTCCACGTTTACGCTCAAAAGCCGCTCGCGCACGATATTTACGAAATCCGCAAGCTCACGGAAATGGCGCGCAAAAAAAAGCTCGTCACCCAGATGGGAATTCAAATTCACTCGGCCCGGGAGTATCGCACGGCCGTGCAGGTGATCCAGGGCGGCGCCATCGGAAAGATCAAAGAGGTCCACTCCTGGAGCAATAAGAAATGGGGCGACACGGAGCCCATGCCCGACCGCTCCGATCCCGTTCCGCCGACCCTCAATTGGGACCAATGGCTGGGCGTGGAGGCGCCCCGGCCGTACATCGTCGATTACTATCACCCCGTCAACTGGCGCAAGCGCATCGACTTCGGCACCGCCACCTTCGGCGACATGGGCTGCCACATCTTCGACCCGGTCTTCGGCGCCCTCCAACTGACCGCCCCCATTTCGGTGCGCTCCGAAGGACCCGCGCCGAGCCAGCACAGTTGGGCCCTCAATTCGGTGATCCGCTACGTCTTCCCCGGCACGCCGCTCACCGAAGGCAAGACGCTGAACATTACCTGGTACGACGGCGACGAGCGGCCGCCGCAACAGACGCAGGCGCTGCTGGGATCCCGAAGATTGCCGGGACAGGGCTCGATCTTCATCGGGACCAAAGGGCTAATGCTGCTGCCGCACATCGGCATGCCCGTCCTGCTGCCGGAGGACCAGTTCAAGGACTTCGCCATGCCCTCGCTGGAGCCGGCCAACCACTACTTCCAGTTCGCGGACGCCGTCCTGGGCAAAACCAAGGCTTCCACGGCGTTCGACTACTCGGGGCCCCTGACCGAGTCCGTGCTGCTGGGCCCCGTGGCAACCCGGTTCCCCCAGACCACGCTCGCCTGGGATGCCCGCAAGATGAAGTTCACCAATTCGCGCGAAGCCAGCCGTCACGTCCGCCGCCAATACCGCGCCGGCTGGAAGATCAAAGGGCTGTAGCGGCGAGTAGGGCCGCCCTCCGGCTGGAGGGCGGCTCTACTGTTTGGCCGGCGCCGCTTTCGCCTCTTCCGCGGGGATCTCGCGCACGTAGACGTTGCGGAAGCGAATCTCCGAACCGTGCGTCTGCAACTCGATGGCCCCCTTGGGGACCAGCGGCAGCGCGCGGTTGTAGTAGTTGTCGAGGACCTGCCCCTCCACCGTCGCCTTGCCGTTGAGCCACACCCAAACACGTGAGCCGATCATCCTGATCCGGAACGTATTCCACTCTCCCACCGGATTGTCGGCCTTGACCAGCGGCCACTTTCCGGGATTATCGGCGTTGTCGTTCCACAGAGCACCCGAACCGCGCGGCGCCCCGTTCCGCACTTCGCGCGGATTGTCCACGTCCCAGATCTGCACCTGCGGGTAGCTGCGCAGATAGACGCCCGAATCGCCGTTGTGGCTCACCATGAGCCAATCGACGTACAGTTCGAAGTCGCCGTAGTCCTTCACGGTGGCGAGGTGCACGCCCTGCCCGTCGGAGACGATCTCGCCCTTGGCGGCGTCCACGCGCCAGTGCAGTTCCTTGTCCGCGCTCCACTGGGCCTGCTTCGCGGCCACTTCGTCCCTGGAGAGCAATGCCTCTGCATGCGGGCTGTAGGTCCCCTGGCGTCCCCGCCAGCCCGTGAGATCCTTCCCGTTGAAAAGGGCGGTGAAGCCCGCCGGCGGTTGGTTCAGCGGCTGTGCCTGGGCCAGCGCCGCCATCGCCACGATTCCGATAAGTGCCGTTCGCATCCAGCCCATCATAGGACACGGCGCCTGCCCAGTGATTCCGCATCCGTGACGGTGGCGGTAGCTGACGTCTCGATTCTGCGCGCCCCAGAGCGTCTCGCCACTCCCTGAGCAAATTCTTATTTCGATTTGGGGCTTGCCTTCGTCCGATATCTGAGATAGTATTGATAT
>JAIQFU010000337.1 GCA_020073115.1 Terriglobia bacterium | reverse complement strand
GCCGGGGGGTCTCCCCCGTTGGGCTAGCCGTCTGATTTAACCGACGTCTTTCTGAAAGTGTCATGATTTCAACTTGCTTTCGGCAGCGGGAAAGCATCGTAGATGAGCACGTCGAGGCGGGCATCGACACGATCCAGCGCCTGGCGGAGCGGAAAGGGCAGAACGGCATCATTGGCGGTGAACACCGCCATCGCGGGACGGAAGACCCGCGATTCCAGCCGCGAGAAGAGGCGCGCCACCTTCCAGCCGTACGGCGTGACGAAGTAACGATTGGTCCGTGGTGGCCGAAAGATCAGCCCTTCAGACGCAAACGGCGCAGATCGTAAGTCATCTGGCTGGCGGTGTATTGCTCCGTGGTGACGCCCAGCAGATCGGCCACCAGCCCGCGCAGATCCCGATTGTGGAAGCCGTCAACCAGATGGTGGAACAGCGTCAGCGCTAGCAGCAGCGCCATGACACGAGGATGGCCGAACTTCAACGAGGGCGCTTTTCTCACCGTCTTCGGTGACGGTCGGTTGCACCACGCGTTGGATGCTGTCGCCGCTCAACCCGCTGTTGTGGCTGATGCGTTCGACTTCCAGCAAGCGCCGACTGACGTGCCGGCCAATCTTCTGCAGGTAGGGCAGGTTCGCCAGTCCCTTGTTCACGTCGAGGTTGTTGGGGTTGCGGAAGATCCCTTCCGTCCGGCAGCCGCGTCCTTCCTTGAAGTACTGTTTCAGATCGAAATTCTTGTATTGAATGTGCAGGCTGGGGTGCACCCCTTCCTGGATGACCCGCGTGCGAAACTCGCCGGGGAACTTCTTGGTCACCACGCGGTCAAAAATCAGTTGCACCCGGTCGGGCCGTCTCAGGTCCAGGTTGTCGCGAATGATCTCCTCGAAGAATCCCGGCCCCGCAGCGGCCGGTCGAAGATCTGCGCCAGGCTCACTTCCATTTGCCAGATGGACAGCGCCCAGTCGTAGCCGGCCTCCCGGTCACGCGGCCGCAACGGCAGAGGAATCCGCTTCAGCCACTTTCGGAAGGCCCGGTCATCTGCTCGGGCCCTAGCGAATTGCAGATCTCCTGCACTTCTCCGGCTGCGCACACGAGAGGAACCCGTTGTCCAGCGCTTCATGGCGGATTCCCTCGCGCTCCAGTTGCCGCTTGGCCCATTCGTGCCCGTTCAGGCACAGCTTGATTCCCCAGGGTGCATAGCTGCACACTTTCAGGAACAGCGGCCCGAAATCAGCGTCGTCGATGTAGAAGTAGTAATGCTTGACGTAGACTGTCTTGTCCCGCGTGAACTCGAACTGTCCGCCGATCTTCTCCCCACTGAAGGCTTGAGCGTTCTCCTGCGCCACTCCGATGAAGACAATCCCGTCCCGCACACCGCGTCGCCGGCGCGTCTGGTTGACGACATCGTCCTTCCATTCCTTGTGATCGAACTGGTAGACCGGAATCGACTCCCGCTCCGCTTTGGTTCTTACTGCTTCCCGAAATCTCTCCGTTACCTGTCCCAGCACCACGGGCGATGGGATGGGCTTGCCCAATTGCTCGCGCATGAAGGTTACCAGCCCACCTGACGTCGCCAGTTTTCCGATGTAGCCGTTCGGGTACAGACGGTCCAGGCATTCCACTTCCAACGTGACGTGGCCACTCAACAGTTCGGGAATATTCGACATGCCCTAGATTTTGCGGAATCCCGAGGCCGTCTGCTCGTCGGTTTGAGGTCGAAGACCTCGCTAGGTGACAGTCAGGAAGATTCTGCCCCTCGCGAGGCGGCTGGCTTCTGTCCCTCGATAACCATGGTGTCGAATCGGTTATGAGCTTGACCGATGTTGAGGCGATGAGAAGGAGGGCCATGCTTTCAGTAACAGACCGCCCATACCACGACCTCTCAAGCATCGGCAAAACCACATATCTTTCCGCGTCCCGTTTACTCTGGGCACTTCGAGGTACGTAACGCATGGCCAGGTTCCGTGGCAAAGTGTGAGACTGCAGCAAACTCGCCCGAAGCGCTGGCCCATTGCTGTGAGTTTCGCCACCGAACAAAGGCCTCCTTGCTCATAGGACACCTTTCTTTTCGGTGGACCCAGAACTGGGCGCAACCAGACAGTATACCCAGCAGCGTCGGCAACATTTCACCGGGCTTCCTCACAGAGAGATAAAGCAATCCGATCACTGATCGGCTTATCCCGAGTAAGAGCCGACGCTGCGGTAGATTGAGCGCCCAAGTTGAAAGCGCGTTTTGTCCAACGCAGAATGCTCGCCGAGCTGAAGACCGCCCACTTTGGGAGACCCGATGGTGCACGACTATAGCAGGAAAGTACACCACTCGTAAGCCCGCATTGTAAACCCGCATGCAGTACTCGCGCTCTTCGCCATAAGCTTGAAACCAAGAGCGAAAGCCTCCGAGTTGCCGGAATGTCGACACACGGGCCATGTAGCCGCATCCCACGAATGTATCGGTATTTCTTGGTCCTCGGTCAGGTGTCTCAGGTTCGAAGGCAGGTAATGGAACAGGTCCGTCAATAGTCCGGAATCGGAGGACAGCTACGTCGGGATGCCTATCGCAGAACTCCACAGCCTCCTCCAATTTACTGGCGTCGTGAAAGCAAGAGTCATCATCAAGGCTGATCAAGTATTCCGTCGTCACGAAGCGTGCCAGGCGGTTTCGCTGCGCGATGTACCCTAAGGACAGCGGCTCCCGATAGATAGAACAGCACGAGGGAAGTTGGGTTATACGGCTTGGGCAAGGATGGGGTGAGCCATCATCCATAATAATTAGTGGTATGTCACGAAGCCCTGTAGCGCCCAGTGCCTCGATCGTCGCATTCAGCTCTAGCCAGCGGTCTTTTGTCGTAATGACGATAGTGATCTTAGAACGGAACTTCATAATGTTCCTGATGCCATAGGTAAGCGGACCGAACAATATCGGGTAACGCACAATGCGCCGGCGACCAGCCAATCACCGATTGCGCTAAGGAGTCGGCGACAAGAACAGGAGGGTCCCCCGGCCGGCGGGGGCAGGCTTGGTTTGGCACGGGCTGGCCCGTGACCTCCGCGACGCAACGTAACACATCTAGAACCGAATGGCCGATGCCCGTGCCCAAATTCAGAGCCGTAAAATCTGCAATGTGACCATTGAGTAAAGCTCTGAGCGACGCGACGTGGGCTGCGGCTAGATCAGAAACGTGGATATAGTCGCGAACGCAGGTGCCGTCAGGCGTGGAGTAGTCTGTTCCGCAGATCCGCAGTGGAGGGCCAGATCGTAACGCAGCCGCAATCGCCAGGGGAATGAGATGTGTTTCGGGCTCGTGCGCCTCACCCAGTTCGCCATCTGGGTCTGCGCCGGCCGCATTGAAATAACGGAGGGCCACAGACCGAAGGCGATACGCTTGACTGTACCACCATAGCGCGCGCTCAATAAATAGCTTCGACTCCCCGTATGGATTTATGGGGTGCTGCGGGTGTGATTCCTGGATCGGGAGTACTTTCGGCAAACCGTAAGTCGCGCAACTGGAAGAGAAGACGATTCTGTCTACACCGCAGTCGAGCATCGCATCTAGCAGGTTGAGTGTGCTCTCAACATTGTTACGGAAATACCCCCGTGGCTGCATCATTGACTCCCCGACGTAGGCCGAGCCGGCGAAATGAATCACGCCATCGGGGGCGTATGTTTCGAAAGCCGAGCGGATGGCGCGAGGGTCTCGAAGGTCTGATTCGATCAACGGTCCCCACTTGACAGCCCAACGGTGGCCCGTACTCAGGTTGTCAAATGTAAGAGGTTCGAAGTTCGCGCGGGCGAGGGCGCTACAAGTATGGCTCCCAATGTACCCTGCTCCCCCGGTCACGAGAATTCGTCGCATGAAATGCATCTACTCCGATGGTTGATGGTCAAAGGCCGACAAGAAATGTGCGCATGCCATTCCGCTCCACTTCACGATCAGTGGCCATAGTGATTCAAGTCCTATATAGCTGGCCATGGAAGTGGAGACCGCGAAGCGAGAGAGACTTCACTGTCGCCTCTCTGGATGAGGTGACTCAGATCCAGTCGTCATCAGGGGCCGTGCCCATATTAATCATTTCTGACGCCGCGTCTGTCGAGCTACCGTCTCGTTCCGGCCCGCCCGAAGCTGGGTGATCGGAAGATGGCGCAAGGTTCGCCATATACCATGCCTGAATGCCGGACACTGGAAATGCAGATGCTAATAATGCAATAGCAAAACCAGTGGCCGAGTAAGCTGGAATGAGGAGGGCTCCGGCAATTAAGAATGAGGCGGCCCAAACGAGGTCAAAGGCCGTGGCCATCCACATCTGGCCTAAGCTGGCCAGGATCCTGGTGACCTGGTTGTTGGCAGCATATAACGTGGCCGCAAGGACGGTGAACCTGAGAACCAGCTGACCTGAGACAAAACTGTTGCCATAACCCTTCATGACGAAGTCGGAAAAGGTGAACACCGGAACGGCGATTACCGCGCCGGCCGCGAGGCTGAAGATCACTGTGTATCGTGCGGTCTTCCGAAAGGCTTTCCGGTTGTTCGACGCAAGGAGGTTGGCAAGAATCGGAAGAAACGCCGTGCCTACCGTGGCCGGCAGGAAAAGGATCGCGGTACGCCACTGGTTTGCGGCGCTCACCAGCCCAAGTTCCGGATAGCCGTTGGGCCGGTGGATGACCATGGTGTTGCATAACCATGTGGCAGGCGCCACGAGCGCACCACCGATTGTGGCCGGCAGGCTGAAACGCCAAAGAACGGCATGCTCACGAAAAGCCCCAGGCGCCGGAAATGGGATACGGAACTCCCTTAAGATTGGAATCATCGTCAGATAGTTCAGGAGGCAATTGAGCGCCGCGCTGAGAATCGTTCCCCAGACTGCGCCGCCGAGCCCACCGATAAGAGCACCCCCGACCATCAGGGGCACGGTCGCCAAGCCCGACAGGAGGTTGATCTTGGCGATCGCGCGAAACGCTTCCAGCCCCGAAAGCGCGCCGGTCTGAGCGCCCACGAGGCCGTTTAGGAAGAGCGACAGAGCGGACAGTCGCAGTGGTTGCGTCATTTCGGGACTCGCAAGACTCCCTGTCGCCAATACGGGAGCGAGAAGAACCAAGGAGATCGCCATTGACATCCCGGATACGAAAGCGAAGGTCTCCGAAAGCGTGATTATCCTGCCAGCCCGCGCCGGATCGGTCGTCCGAAACTCTGCGACGTGCTTACTGGCCATGATGCCAAGCCCGAAACCGGCGAAGGTCCCGAACATCCCGACAGTACTCAGGATCATTCCAAGTTTCCCGAAGTCGGTTCGGCCCAGGACGCGAGCGACCAGCATGGCCGCGAGCAAGCCAGCGAGGCGCGCCGCAGCAGCGCCCGCAAGAGCCCAGAATGCGCCTCGGGCCAGTCTTGGCCCGAGCGCGGTCAACGTGTCCCGGCCTGTATCTTTCCCCAGCACGGCCGCCATGATGCCGCGGAGCCAAAGCCACTGAACCGATTGCGCCGCCGGGTTATTGACGGTTGGACTCATAGTGGCACGTACCCCAAATTCTGGCGTGGCCGTAGGTTCAATGGTTCTTGCACCTGCCGTGACGGCTCACTCGGTAGTTTATCGAGCGAGCCAATGCATGAGGTATTTCCCTGACTACGTCTCCCATAGTCGGGAACTTCGTCTTTAGTTCGAAGAGTTCAGGGTGAATGACATTCAGCGGGAACTCGCGGTGCTCAGGGTCAGATGCAAACCGCGTGTCCCGAGAGACCAGCAGGAACAAGTTCTGCCGGTACCACCAGTCTACACGGCTATCATTCCAGACAAGCGGCCGGATGCAGTCGAGCAACTCGAACCCACGCTCCAGAAAAAGCCCTTTCCAGTACTCTGGCCATTGCTCGTTGAGGTGCCCCGTGCCGCCCTGGCCGGGAATCGCCGCCGAGAAAAGGATCGTGGGGGCGAGGGCAGCAAGATCTGTAACGAAACCCTGTGCCCTCGCGGATGGCAGATGCTCAGCAACTTCGACGGAGATCGCAAGATCGAACGAGTCCGGCA
>JAIQFU010000336.1 GCA_020073115.1 Terriglobia bacterium | reverse complement strand
AGGTAGGGGCGAGGCACGCCCCGCCCGGAGCGCTCGTTGCTACTGTATTCGCCGACACCAACCCCGGCGCGTCCCCCGCGATAAGATACCCCCAGAACGCTACTTTCTTGGGGGGAAATCAAAATGAGGAGTCTTGTTGGGCTGGGCCTTGCCCTGCTCGCGTGCGCGCTCGCCGCGCCGGCGCAGGACATCACGGGCAGCATTTCCGGCATCGTGATGGATTCCACCGGCGCCGCCGTGCCGAACGCTAAAGTCACTGTCACCGAAACCAACCGCAACCAGGTCGTCCGGACGCTCACCACCGGCCCGGACGGCGCATACTCCGCGTCGCTGCTTCCCGTGGGCGCGTACTCGCTGAAGATCGAAGCTCCCGGGTTTCAGGCCCAAACGCGCGAAGGCATTCAGGTCAATGCCAACGACAAGTTGAAGATCAATCCCACGCTCGCCGTGGGCAACGTAAGCGAAGTGGTGAACGTGCAGGAGGCGCCCGTGGCCGTGGACCTGGGTTCGATGACCGCGGCGAACGACATCACCGGCACCCAGGTGCGGGAACTCTCCATCAGCACGCGGAATTACGAGAGCCTGGTGGCCCTGATGCCCGGCGTCACCTCCGGCAATGTCGATCAGCTCTATATCGGCAACTCGCTGCCTTCGGGCCTGGCCAATGTCATCCCGTTTTCGATCAACGGCCAGCGGAACTCCGCGAATAACTGGACCGTCGACGGGGCGGATAACGTGGACCGCGGCAGCAACCTGACACTGCTGAACTACCCCAGCATCGACGCCATTACCGAGTTCAAAGTCCTGCGCAGCCTGTACACGGCGGATTCGGGGCGGGCGGGCGGCGGGCAGATCAACGTGATCACGAAATCCGGCACGAGCCAGTTCCATGGCGACGCCTACGAATTCGTGCGCAACGACGCCTTCGCCGCGAACAACTCCATCAATAATATGAACCGGGTCAACGTGGGCCCGGACGGCAAAGCGCGTGTCCCGCCGCTGCGGTACAACGATTTCGGCTATACCTTCGGCGGTCCCATCTACATCCCCAACCACTACAACAAGGACAGGAATAAGACGTTCTTCTTTTGGTCGCAGGAGTTCAACCGCGTGATCACCTACACCACGTTCGTAGCGACCGTTCCCAATGCCAGCGAGAAGCAGGGCATTTTCAGCGCGCCGGTATGCGTGGCGGCGACGGGGAGCACGTGCACCCAGACGGCGTCGCAGATCACGAATATCAACCCCATCGCCCAGGCGTATCTGAACGCCATCTTCAGCAAGATCCCGGACGGAAACGCCGCGACGGACAGCCTGACCACTCCGCTGCGGAATATTTATAACCGCACGCAGGAACTGGCCCGCATTGACCACACGTTCAGCGACAAGTTCACCATCTTCGGCCGATTCCTCTACGACAGCATCCCGACCACCGAGCCCGGCGGCTTCGGCACTGGTTCGCCGGTGCCCAACGTCGCGACCACCAGCACCAACTCTCCGGGCCGCAGCCTGGCCATTCACGGGACGTATAGCCTCCGGCCGACGCTGCTGAACGAGGCCGGGTTCGACTACTCGTACGGGGCGCTTCTCTCCACGCCCGTGGGCCTGGCGGCCAAAGCCAACTCGCCCGATATCAACCCTGCGCTGGCCTTCACCAACACGTTGGGCGTGATTCCCGAATTGAGCTTCGCGGGGGTCGGATCGGCGGTGCTCGGGTTCGGCCCGTACGCCGACTACAGCCACAACTACAATTTCTTCGATACCCTTTCGTGGGCCAAGGGCCGGCACTCGCTGAAGTTCGGGGTGACGCTGAACCGTTACCAGAAGTACGAGAATTCCCCGAACGGCAACAACTACGGCACGTTCAGTTTCGCCACTACGCCGCGGCCCACCGGCACGGGGGCGTTCCAGCAAGCCTGGGCCAACTTCCTGCTGGGAAACGTCGGCACGTTCACTCAATCGTCCAGGGACCTGACCGCCGATGTGCGCGCCTGGCAGGCGGAAGGGTTTGCGCAGGACGATTTGAAAGTGAGCTCGCGGCTCACGCTGTACCTGGGCCTGCGCTACTCCTATTTCGGCCAGCCGATCGACGCCAAGAACGAGCTGACCAACTTTGACGCCGCCTCGTACAACCCGGCTGCCGCGCCGCAGATCAACCCGGCCACCGGCAACCTGGTTCCGGGCACGGGACAGCCGGTGACGGGCACGCCTGCCGGGAGCCCCACCGTGTGGCCGGGAGTCATCATCAACAACGTCAACTCGCCTTACGGCTCCAAGATCGCCAACGACAACCACGCCAACTTCGCCCCGCGCGTGGGTGTGGCGTGGGATCCGTTCGGCACGGGCAAGACATCCATACGAGCCGGCTACGGCATCTACTACGATTCCGGCCTGTTCGGGACCTACGAACAGAACATCTTCACCAATCCGCCGTACGTCCAGAGCATCAACATTACCAATACGACGTTCCAGAACCCCACCGGCGGGACGGCGAACGTCTCGCTCTCGCCGCTCTCGATCCACGGAACCCCGCTGCCGAACCTGACCCCGTATACGCAGCAGTGGAGCTTCGATATTCAACGGCAGATCGGCAATTCGTTCCTGCTCGATGCAGGGTATTACGGCTCCAAGGGCACGCACCTGCTGGGGATTATCGATCTCAACCAGGCGTACCCCGGGGTGGCTTATGCGGCAGGACTACATTCCGGGCCGGGGACGGTCTTCACCAACACCGACGACAACCGCATCAATGCCGTGAAGCCCTACCTCGGGTACAACGCCATTAACGTGGTGGAGCCGTGGTTCAATTCCAACTACCACTCCCTGCAGGTGAGCGCCAATAAGCAGTTTGGGGCGAACAGCCTGATCCAGGCTTCGTATACCTGGTCGAAGAACCTGACGGATAACAGTTCCGACCGCTCCAACGCCCCGCAGAACAGCTACAACTTCCACGAAGGCGAGTACGGACCGGCGCAATATGACCGGACGCACGTTTTTGTGGCCAATTACGTCTACGACATCCCGGTGGCGCGACACGCCAAGGGAGCGCTGGCCTATGCCTTCCAGGGATGGGAGCTTTCGGGGATCGTCTCCTATGGCACGGGCATCCCGACCACGGCCTTTACCAGCGGCCTGGATCCCGCGGGATTGGGATTGCTGGGCCCCAGCGCCGCCAGCGCGCGGCCGGACATGGTTTGCGATCCGAATAAGAACGCGCCCCACCTGGTTTCGCAGTGGTTCAACACGGCCTGTTTCCAGCCGGTACCCGATGGGCAGATCCGGCCCGGCAACGAGGGCCGGTTCGTCATCCGCATGCCCGGTTATGAGCGCTGGGACATCTCGCTGTTTAAGAACTTCCAATTCACCGAGCGCTGGAAGCTGCAACTGCGGGGCGAGTCGTTTAATGCATTCAACCACGCCAACCCCTCGGCCTTTGGCAGCACGACGACCACGAGCAGGCTGTTCGGAACGATCAGCGGTTTCAGAGATCCGCGGATTATTCAATTAGCGGGGAAGCTGTACTGGTAGGAGCGCCGGGGAGGGCGGTACGCGTGGGGCGGGGGCCCTCACGCCGGGCAGAAGCCCGGCTGCGCCCCGCCCCACCCACAAATCCTAGTAGGCCGCCGAAACCTCTTGCGAGTTGCCGACTCCGTTCGTGAGGATGATCGAAACGCTGTCCAGGCTGCCGGTTACGCCCGAAAACGTGAAGGGAATGGTTAGGGTGAACTGGCCCCCATAGGCGGAGGAATCGCCGGACTGGAACCACGTTTTGGCCACATCCATTAGCGGAACGTTGACCGTGGCGGTCTGGATATTGCTTCCGGCGCTCGGGTGGAAATTAACGGTGGCCTGGGTGATTTCGCGGGTGGAACTCACGGCCACCACCTGCAGTTGAAAGCCGCCGCCGGTACGGGTCACCGTAGCGCTGCGGATCGAAGGCGGGCCGGCGTCCACATGGACCACCACCGGGCCCGGCGCTGGAAGAGCCGTGCCCGCGGCCTGCACGGAATCGATGGTGAAGGTGAGGTTTCCGGTGACGCTGCCCACCTGAACGGCGAACTGCGGCGCGCTGAACGTGGCGTGCGTGGCGTTGGCGGGAATGGTAAACGCGGCGGAGCGGCCGCCGGTGGAGAACTGGATGGAGGGATCGTCCGCCGGGTTCGCCCCGCCGGGCGCGAAGCCGACGTTGATGCGCCCCGAGATCGCCGTGGGGTAGGGGCTGGAAACGGTGATGTCAACGGCCGGCTGCTGCAACGGCGCGGCGGTCGCGCCCACACCGTTGATAGACAGGGCGGGCGCCGAAGAGGGCAGCGCGACCACGATGGTGTGGACGCGCGAGGCGCTGAGTTTGTCGGAATCGGTCACCTGCACGGTGAAGTTGTCGGTTCCCGGCGCGGAGGGCGTCCCGGAGATGACGCCCGAAGAGGCATTGAGCGCCATGCCCGCGGGCAGCGCCCCCTGAGTGATGCTCCAGGAATATGGCGGCTTGCCGCCGGACGCGCCCAGGGTGAAGCTGTACGACGCGCCGACCGTCGCGTTGGGCAGAGACGCCGGCGTGGTGAACGTCACCCCCGGGGCGATCGTCACGGTGAACTGTTTTTGGACGGTGACATTCGCCGCGTCCGTAACGGTAGCGGTAAAGGCGAACGAACCGGCGGCGGTGGGCGTTCCGATGAGCGCTCCGGAAGAGGGTTGCAGCGTGACGCCCGGGGGCAGGGAACCGGACGTGATGGACCAGACGTAAGGTGCCGTGCCTCCGGATGCCGAAAGGGCCTGCTGGTACGCCGCTCCCGCGTTGCCGGGAGGCAGGCCGGGAGCCGTGGTGATGACCAGGGCGCCGGCGACGGATAGCGTGAAGTCCTTGGAGGCCTTGTTCGAATTGCCGTCCGTGACCTGGGCCGTGAATTGGAAGGTTCCCGCGCCGGTGGGCGTCCCATCGATTTGGCCGGTCGCGTCGAAGGTCAGGCCTCCGGGAAGCGCGCCGGTGGTCACGGTCCAGACGTAGGGCGCTTTGCCGCCGGCAGGCTGCAGGACGACGGTGTAGCGCACGCCGCTGGTGGCTGGCGGAAGCACGGGCGCGGTGGCGATGGTCAGGCCGCTCACTACCGTAAGGGTGAAGGAGTTGCGCGACGACACGGAGTCCGAGTCGGTCGCCTGCAAGGTAAGCTGGAAGGTCCCGACCTGGGAAGGCGTGCCGCTGACCGTTCCGGTGGAGAGATCGAAGATCAGGCCGGTGGGCAATGCCCCGGAGACCAGGGACCAGGAATACGGTGGGAAGCCGCCGGACGCGGCGAGCGTCTGGGAGTAAGGCGACCCGGCCGAGGCGCCAGCCAAGGTGGTCCCGGTGGTGATGGCCACCGGCGGCCGGACCGTGATGGAGAAGTCGCCGCTCGCCCCAAGGCCCGCAATGTCCGATGCCGCGATGGTGAAAGCGAAGCTGCCGGCGCCGTTCGGAATTCCGCTGATGACCCCCGTGGCCGCGTTGAGCGAGAGGCCGCCGGGCAACTGGCCTGCCGTCACGGACCAGGAGTAAGGGCCGCTGCCGCCGGAGGCGGTCAGCGAAGCAAAATAATTGCCGCCCTTCTCCGCATCGGGCAGCGTCGCCGTGTTCAGGTTGACGGGCGAAGCCACCGCGATGGTGAAATCGCGCGTGGCGCTGACGGAGGCCGCGTCGGTGATCCGCACCGTGAAACTGTAGATACCGGGCGATCCGGGCGTGCCCGCCAGCGTTCCGGTTGGGCTCAAGGAGAGGCCCGGCGGAGGAGACCCGCCGGAGACCGACCACCTGTAACCTCCAGCCCCGCCGGCAGCCGAGAGCGCCTGGGAATAGGGCGTTTCGGCGACGGCTCCGGGGGCGACGTGGGCGTCGGCCTCTTCGCCCACCGCGCCTCCCCTCGGCGGGCCTACCAAGTCCTCCCCCGCGGCTCGCCGCCAGGGACTGCGAATAGGTCAGCCCCACTTCGCCGCTGGGCAGGGAGGTGGTGGTGATGCGTAGCGCGGCGGGGTTGACCGTGAAGCTGAGGGCCTGGGTGGCCGTCGCGCCGGCGCTATCCTTCACCTGCGCCGTGAAACTGGAAGAGCCGAAAGACGTGGGGGTACCGCTAAGGACGCCCCCCGAACTCAAGGACAATCCGGACGCCAGTGAGCCCGCGGTCACGCTCCAGGCGTAGCCACCCGTCCCGCCACTCGCGGATAAGCTTTGTGAATAGGCAGTCCCTACCGTGCCGCTGGGCAGCGACGTGGTAGTGATCGTCAGGGCCGGCGGATTGATAGTGACCGCAAGAGCCTGGGTGGCCGTGGCGCCGGAGCTATCCTTCACCTGAACGGTGAAGTGGAACGTGTTGGCGGAGGAGGGCGTGCCGCCGATGGCATTGGACGTCAGCGAGAGACCCGGGGGCAGCG
>JAIQFU010000335.1 GCA_020073115.1 Terriglobia bacterium | reverse complement strand
GCACTACCTCGACGCGCGGTTTTGCCTGGGCCTGTGCCGTTATTACACCAGCGACTTCAAGGGCGCGGTGGAGGCGTTCCGGGAGGTGGCCGCGGCGGTGCCTTTGAACGAAGTGTATAACGACCTCGGGGCCGCGCAGACCCAGAACAACGACCTGCCCGAGGCCGCCATCAGCTACCGCAAGGCGCTGGAGGGCGACGACGCCGACCCCGATTACCATTTCAACCTGGGCTACGTGCTGTTGCGCTCCGGCCAGTTCGGCGCCGCCGCCGACAGTTTCCGCGCCGTCCTGGAGCGCAATCCCGGCGACACGGAAGCGACCACGCTGCTGGGCTATGCGCTGAAGCAGCAGGGACCGCGTCCGGGCGATCCGAAAACGGATGCGCGCAGCAGGATCAAAACGAATTACGAGGAAGCTGCGTACCGGCAGCTGCAGGCGGAATTGAAGAAGTAGGCGCTGTGGGGCAGGGCTTCTGCCCCGCTGCCCGGCTTCAGCCGGGCGGAAGCCCCGCCCCACACAAGCGATGTACGCCACCAATCCCTCCCAGCACCTGGATTCCGGCGTTCAGCGCCCGCGCCGCGTCATCCCCATACGTACACCAAAACCATCAGATACACCCAGACGCCGTCCAGGAAGTGCCAGAAGATCGCGCTCACGTCGATGGCGGTGCGCTTGGCGGGACCGAGCTGCAGCCGCCAGGCCTGCACGTCAACGTACACCAGCGCGGTCAGCCCGCCCAGCAGATGGACCGCGTGGATCGCCGTGAAAACGTAAAAAAAAGAACTGCTCGGATTGGTGGCGACGAAGATGCCGGCGTCGCGCAATTCCCGCCAGGCGGACGCCTGGCCGATCAGGAAGAGGACGCCGAGGGCGGTGGCGGCAGTCCACCAGAAGTTGAAGCGGTTGCGAGCTCCCGCTTTCAATGCATGCCGGGAACGGTCGAGCACCACGCTGGAAATCAGCAGGAGGGCCGTGTTCACCCACAGGATGTGGGGCTTGGGAGTGCTGGTCCAATCGTCGGCGATGCCCCGCCGCATGACGAACGCGCTGGTCAGCGCCGCGAAGACCATGGTGGTGGAGGCGAGCAGCACGAATAGCCCGGTGAACGAGGCCCGGCGCGACCAGCCTCGCGAGCCGGAGTCGCCTCCGCCTCCCCAGCCGTGTTCGATGGGCGGGGGCGGCGGCTGGCCGGCGAAATCCCGGGTGATCGATGCCGGCATACCGATATGGATGCGCTAGCCCTCCGCCTCGACTGACTCCGGATCGGTTGGCATCACGACCGCTCGGTTGTGGTGGTCTATACCTTCACAGAGTCGCCACGGTTTGTTGGTCGAAGCCTACGATCTCCCGATAAGCCGCGGTGATAGCCGCGATCGTGACCGGGAGAGTGATCAGGACCCCTACCAGGAAGCAGAGTACGCCCAGTAAGTTCACCAACGCCATCGCGATGACAAACATGGTGAAACCGAAATAATCGTTCCGCACGACGGCGTGGCTGGCTTGCATGGCGGGCCAGAATTCCATCCGCTTATCGACGATGAAAAGGTAGGTGAACTTGTACATGGCCGCCACCACGAGGCCGGGAATGATGAATAAGATCGTCCCGGCGAATACAAAGATGGCGATCAGGAGTGAAGCCACCAGGGCATGCACGAAGAAGTTGAAGCCGGTAAATAGATCCGCGATTTCGGTGGGGCGGTTGAGGCTCTTCCGGATGCAGACAATAAGAAACCGGCGATCAGGGGGCCCGTGAGAAACGGCACGGAACTGAGCAGAATGGTGATCAGGGCCAGGACGGCGTACATGCCCAATTCGGCCTGTACGATGCGCCACCCCTCCCCGATCCAATGCCATGACCGGGATCGGATCCGCCGCAGCGGGGTCCACGACGGCGGCGCGTAGGCCCCCGCGCCCGGAGCAAGGACTTGCCCGCATTTCGGACAGAAGTTGAGATTGGCGGCGACTTCGGTCCCGCAACGGTGACAGAACATGAGAGTGGAATCTTACCACTCTTCGGTTGGAGCGCACGCTTCAGCCTGCTGCGGCGAATTTCAGCTCGCCGAAGCGTGCGCGTGGGCGGTTCTATTTGCTGACCAGGCGCTTGTGGGAGAGACTGAACGAGATGAGCCCCAAGCCTAGCAAAAACAGGGTTGCGGGCTCGGGAACTAGGCTCCCCGGCCCAACGGTGTTTACGATGTTGCCGGTGACGGTCCCGTCCTGCAGGCCCGTATCCTTCGTGGATTGCGCGACGAATTGAATGGTTCCCAAGCCACCTGCGGTGGAATCCAACGTGTATCGGCCCAGGTACGACCCGGGGGGAGTTGTCGAACTGCTGTTATAGGTCCAGGTAACGTTCGGAAGGGACGAAGAGTCGGTAGGCAACTGTTGGTATGCCGACGGACCGACGTTGCTGACGTTGACGGCGAAGTCGCCGCAGACCGCCGATCCCGAGCAACTGGCGCTTCCTGGAACGTAGCCGAGGAAGTCGAAGAACGTGAAGTGGTTATCGAAGCCGGCCGAAGGGACGCCCCCGACGCCGGCGGTGGTGGTCATTTGAAGACGCTCGCCTGGGGATTCGACAAATACGTCATAGTTATATGCGAAAACTCCTCCCCCCAAGTTCGTCATGCTGACGAACGTGGGAATGATCGACGCGTGAGCCAACCCCAGCGCAAGAACGCCGAGACAAGCCGCGGTAAGTATGTTTTTCATCCGGTCTGTGGTTCCTCCGTGTCAGGTACTGCGTGCGGGCCTGAAAAGAAGGGTATCAGCGACGATAAATAGAAGCGGTGTGAAATGGAACGAGGTTTTCGCCCTTTGTTGACGGACTTACAAGCTACATACGTCGGGCGTTTGAGTCAGGACGTTGGGTGGCCGGATGCAGTTACCGGCGGCGTTCCACGCCGCCGGGTCCAGAGGAGTGTACCGGTTAGACCGGAGGCGGAAACAGGCTCGCCTTGGCCAGAGCGCGCTGAACCATGCTCCACGCCAGCGCTTCCGGAACCCGCCGCGCGATCGAGATCTCGGAGACCAACAGGAAGCGGGCGCGGTCGAGCATTTTCTTTTCGCGGAAAGAGAGTGGCTTGTCGACGTGGAGTTTCGACAAGGCTTTGAAAACCTCGGCGGCCTTCAGCAGATCTCCGGTCTGCATTTTCGCCGTGTTCTCTTTGTAACGAAGTTTCCAATCCGGAGTCACGGCGCAATCGCCGTTAGCCAGAAAGGATAGAATGCGTGAGATCTCACGATCCTTGGTAAGCCTCCGCAGCCCTATCCCGGCCGCATTGGACAATGGCACCATTACCGTCATGCCATTGGATCCAAACCGGAGTAAATAGAACTCTTCGAAAACGGGCCCAAAAGGACGGGCGCTAATGTTTTCGACCGTCCCGACGCCCTGGTTGGGATAGACGATTTTGTCACCGATCTGAAAGGTCATACGGGGTCCCCTCAAACCACCGTTACTTATGAACGCTGCGTTACGCAACGATTCTTGGATAGTACGCTTGAGGACTGATGGTGTCAAGTGGCCCCGTTTAGGATCCGATAGGGGCGCTCACGGCGCGGGCATGCCCGGGCGCCAGATTACGGCGATTTGTCAGGCGAGACAGGCCTCACCCGAACGCCTCCCTGTGGCCAGGGATGCTTCGAGCGCGATGCGAACCAGTTGGCTGCGCGTGCGCACGCCGGTCTTTTGGAAGAGTTGCTGGAGGGTGGCCTTGATAGCGCCTTCGGAGACGCCGATCCGTGCGGCTATTTCCTTATTGGAGAGGCCCTCGAAAATAGCCCGCAGGACGCGCTGCTCGCGCTCGGTCAGAAGCTTTCCCAGGTTCGCTTCTTCGGGTTCGTCGCGGCGCTGCACGCCTTCCGCCATGAGCTGCAGAAAAATGCCCGACGCGCCGAGTTGCAGGGCGACGGAAGACTCCTTCGCGCTCGTTCCGGCGGTGAACATCAGAATTTTTCCGCGGTACCCGCCGCCGCCGCGCAAGGCGTCGAGGACTTCGGCGGCCGACCCGCACTGGGCCGCCATCTCGAGGTCAGGCTCTGAAGCCAGCAGGAGGCTGGCGTCGGCGGACTGGTGGCGGCGCTGATCCTGGGAGTATTTCTCCTGCCGACGCTCTACGTCTGGGTGGCGCGGGAAGGGGATAAAGCGTAAGGGCTGCGCTCAATTTGAGATCCACCAAAGCGTGGTGTTATAGTGAAACAGGGTCAATGAGACCTTGTTATCGCTTTGGGAGGTTTCTCAACCAATGTTCAAGAAATTCATGATTTCCGCCATACTGGCTCTCGGCGTGGCCAGCGCCGCATCGTATAACGTAAAGCTCATTCAGCCGTCCGTCGTCAAGGGGACTGAGTTGAAGCCGGGCGAGTACCGCCTGAACGTCGAGAACGACAAGGCCACCTTCGTCAAAGGCAAGGAGACCGTGGAAGCCTCGGTGAAAGTGGAGAACGCAGACCAGAAGTACCAGACCACCTCGGTCCGCTATACGGCCGGAAGCACGATTTCGGAAATCCGCGTGGGCGGCACCAAGACCAGGCTGGTCTTCAACAACTAACGGCGAATCAGACTAGAGCAGGCGCTAACAGGGGTCGCTGAAAGCGCCGAGGAGGCGGGTAAGCGATTCGCGAAGCTGGGCGTTGTCCAGCGGCCGTTCCGCCAACTCCGCCTCCAACTCCCGCGCCAGTTGGGTGATGGAGGGATATCCCAACAACCCGGCGGCGCCGACCCACTGGTGTACCACTCGGGATGCTTCATCCGCGCTGAAGAGGCCATCCAGGCCGGCCAGCAGTTGGCGCGCTCGCTCCACTCCGTCGCTCAGGAAGCGGAGCCGCAGGGACCGCATGTCGTCTTCGGGGATCGGGGAAGCGGGCGCGGGAGCCGCCGGAAGAGCGGCGGGTTCCTGCGCCCGTGAATCCAGGAACCGGCGAATGCGGCCGGCCAGCGTGCGGGTATCGATCGGCTTGGTGATGTAACCGGCGCACCCCGCGTCCAGGGCCCTCTTCTCGTCACTGGCCGTGGCGAACGCCGACAGGCCGATGACGGCGATATCGCTTGTCTTTTCGTCTTGCCTCACCCTCCGCGTCAACTCCAGGACATCAATCCCCGGAAGTTGGATATCCGCCAGAATCAGGCGAGGATGACGGTCCACCAGCAGTTCCAGCGCTTCTTCCGCGCTGGCCGCCGTCAGCACTTCAAACCCCGCGTTGGCGAGCAGGATACGGGTCAGCTTCAAGTTTACCGGCGTGTCGTCCACGACCAGAACCGTTTCGCCCGCCATAGCCTTCGTATTGTAGCGTCCGGCGTCGCACCGCTCCGCGCACCGGGGTATACTACCTTTACAACCGGGGTCAAAAGAATTTCGGGCCCTTAAAGGAGACGATTCGATGGATCGGAGACCGGATGGATCCTTGCGCCGGCGCGATTTTCTGGCGGCTTCCGCAACGGCCCTGACCGCCCTGTCCGCGAGCGCGGCTTCCGCTCCCGTCGAGGAATATCGGAACCGCCAGCCGGGCATGACCTACCGCCGCCTCGGCCGCACCGGATACATGATTTCGTCCATCGGCATGGGGGGCGACGACATCAGCCCCACCAACATCGACCAGACGCTGTGGGCCGCAGAGCAGGGGCTGAACTACTTCGACACGGCCCCGAACTATGGCAACGGACTGAGCGAAAAGGGCTACGCCGCGGTCCACAAAGCGCGCGGGCGCGACAAGTTCTTCCAGTCCACCAAGGTCAACGCCTTTCCCAACCGGACCATGCTCTACCGGAGGATTTTCACCAGCCTCCCGGAGGACGAACAGGCGAAAATCACGGCGCAGGCGACGGAGCAGATCGCAACGCGGAAACTGGCCGAGCCGGATTACCTCGGGCCCTACTTCAACGGCCAGGAGGGCGGGCTGCGCGCCGCCATCGTCGCCAACCTCATGGCCGAAAAGTACAGCGGCAAGATGGACGGCCAGGCGCAAATCAAAAAGTACATCCTCGATTCCGTGGACCGCAGCCTGAAATCGCTGGAGATCGACTGCCTGGATTGCGTCCTGATGCGCGGCATCGAGACGCCCTACGAGATCAGCCAT
>JAIQFU010000334.1 GCA_020073115.1 Terriglobia bacterium | reverse complement strand
GACATCGAAGCGCAGTTGGACGGCGGTGGAGACTTTGTTGACGTTTTGGCCGCCAGGACCGGAAGCGCGAACAAAGGTCATTGTCAGTTCGGAATCTGGAATGAATATAGGCAAATGCTATTTCCAGAATAGCCCGTAATGGTGCTGCAGCACGCGAAGAGAATAGTGGCGCCTGCCCAGATGATGCGATCGAAGGACAGGCTCTGGGCGAAAAACGTTGGAAGCGCGGCATCACCATCGCTGACGGAATACGCGCTATCCGGACCTTGACCGGCTGCCACTGGTCAGATCCTCGCCGACGGCGCAGCGTTTACGGGAGAGGGCAAACGGGTTCGAAAGGCAACTGGCTACGAACAGCCAAAAGCTGAAGGTGCGCTATCCCGCATCAGGTTCGCGGGCGGCGCGAGCCGGGCTTCCGGACGCCATTGGCGCGTACCGGTGACCTACAGATTTCTCCGACGAAGCTTTTTCTTTTTTGGGGCGCAGGGATGTATCCTGAACATTGAAGGGGTCAGTACCGCGCCCGTACGTCCTCTATGAAGCTGCGCCCTTCCCTTGCGCGGGTCGTCCTACCCATCGTTTACTCCAGCGCCGCGCTCTATGCGCAGGTTTCAGTAGCGGGCAGAGTGATCGATGAGACGGGCGCCGCGGTGGCGGGAGCGCGCGTGGAACTGCGCCAGAGCGGCGGGGCGTTCGCGGCCGCATCTTCGGACCTGGCGGGCAACTTCGGCGTGAGCCTCCCGGCCGCGGGCGACTACGCCATCCGCGCCGAGCGCCTGGGGTTCTTTCTCTACCAGGACCGCGGGCAGCGGTTCCAGGCCGGCGCCAACCACCTCACCATCGTTCTGAATCACCTCCAGGAGTTCTCCGAGCGGGTGGAAGTGGTCGCTTCTCCCCCGGCCATCGACCCGCAGCAGCCCGCGGACCGCAAGGAACTGGACAACACCGAAATCCAGGCCATCCCGTTTCCGGCGCCCCAGGACTATCGCAACGCGCTGCCGCTGATCGACGGGGTGGTGCAGGACAACTCCGGGCGCATCCACGTGAACGGCGCCGACACGAGCCAGACGAATTTCATGCTCGACGGGTTCAATGTGTCCGACCCGGTGACGGGCGGCCTGGAGGCGCGCGTCAACATCGAGACTATCCAGTCCATGGAGTTGGAGACCAGCCGTTTTTCCGCGGATAACGGGCGCGGTTCGGCGGGATCCCTGAATTTGCAGACCAAGATGGGAGACGACCGGCTGCGCTTCAGCGGCACCAACTTCATACCCGGGGTCTCCACCGACGGCGGGCTGCACATCAACAAGTGGACGCCCCGGCTGGAGTTCTCGGGGCCCATCGCCAAGGGCCGCGCGTGGTTTCACAACGGGCTGGACGCTTTCTACAGCATGGACATCGTCCACGGGCTTCCCGACGGGCAGAACAGCACGCGGGGGATCACCGCCAGCGACCTGTCGCGGTTTCAGGTGAACCTCACGCCCGCCAATCTCCTGACCGGCAGCTTCCTGGTGAATTTCGCCGATAACGCGCGCTACGGGTTGAGCATCGTAACGCCCGCGGAAACCACCAGCACGCACCGCGAGCGCCTGTTTCTCGGCTCCATCCGCGATCAGCAGTACATCAACGGCGCGCTGATCGAGGTCGGCTTCGCCGACACCCGCACCTTTCTGCGGAACCGGCCCCAGGGCGATGAGGTTTACCAGATCACGCCCTTCGGCAGGCGTGGGAATTACTTTATCGAGACGGAACGCCGCGCCTACCGCCAACAGTGGATTGCGAATGTCTTCCTGCCGACGGTCCACCTGGGCGGGCAGCACCAGTTGAAATGGGGAATCGATTTCGAGCGCGAGTCCTTTCATCAGCGGACCGGGCGCCATCCCTACGAGGTGCTCCGCGCGGACGAATCGCTGGCGCGCTATGTCTGTTTCGCGGGCGGCCCTTTCCAGGCGCGCAAGAACTTCGAAGCGGCGCATTATATTCAGGACCACTGGAGCCCGCGCGAAGGCCTGGCGTTTGAGGTGGGGCTGCGGATGGAGTGGAACGAAATCGTGCGCGACCTGGAGGTGGCGCCCCGCCTGGCGGCCGTGTGGTCTCCGCGTTTTCTGCGCGATACGAAACTCTCCGCGGGGTGGGGCGTGTACCACGACGCCATCAGCCTCAACCTGGTCACGCGGCAGCAGGACCAGACGAGTCTTTCGACCTTCTACCTTCCGGACGGCGCCCCGCGCGGCCCGCTGGAGACGTCGTTCCGCGTGAACGACCAGGCGCTTCGGACGCCTTACTTCCGGACCGCCAGCGCGGGAGTGGAGCGGAAACTGCCGTTCGATTTCTATGCCCGGGCGGAGTACGTGCGGCGCACCGGCGAGCGCGGACTGGCGTTCGTCCCCACGGCCCAACTCGACGGCGGCGCGTTCGACGATGGCGCGGTATATGACTTGCGCAACATGCGCCACGACCGTTACGACGCCATCGATTGGAGCATCCGGCGGACGTTCGCCGGAAAGTATGAGTGGTTCGCGGGCTACACAAGGTCCAGTTCGCGGACCAACGCGGTAGTGGAGTACAGCCTCGAAAATCCGATCTTCAGCATGCAAATGCCTGGACCTTACCCCTGGGACGCGACGAACCGCTTTCACATGTGGGGATGGGTGCCCCTGCCCAACCGGCGGCTTCCCCCGGCCTTGCGCTTCATCACCAACAATACGACGGCGGCTTACCTCATCGAGTACCGGACGGGCTTCCCGTTCGACGTGGTGGACGAACAGGGCTTTATGGCAGGCCCGCCGGGCTCGATGCGCTTTCCGGGTTACTTCAACGTGAACCTGCATTTCGAACGGAAGTTCCAGGCGCTGCATTACCTGTGGGCCTGGCGCTTCGGTTTCAACAATATTCTGAACTGCGGGAACCCGAACGCCGTGAACAACGTTCAGGGGACGCCGGAGTTTCTCACGTACGGGAGGGGCCAGGCCCGCGCTTTCAGCGTGCGTCTGCGCATGTTGGGACGCAAGTAAGCGTTAAATCGCACACGTTTTTCCCGTGAGCGCCCGGGTTAGGCCACTCCTTTGCAAGGCAATTGCGAGGAGGGATTTGTGTATGAGAGCAATCGTCGCGGCAGCGGCATCTTTTGTTATCTCAACGAGCGTCATGCTGGCGGACACGGCGCAGGAGCGCCTGAAAGAGTCCGCGGACATATTTCAGGAAATCATGGCCACGCCGGATAAGGGGATCCCACAGGACCTGCTGAACCGGGCGCAGTGCGTGGTGGTTGTGCCGAACATGAAAAAAGCGGCGTTCGTCGTCGGCGGCCAGTACGGCCGCGGCTTCGCCATGTGCCGGAACACGAGTGGTACGGGGTGGGGCGCGCCGGCGGCCGTGCGACTGGAAGGAGGGAGCGTTGGGTTCCAGATCGGGGCATCGTCCACCGACCTGGTGATGCTGGTGATGAATAAGCACGGGATGGAGAAACTGCTTCAGGACAAGTTCACGATCGGGGCGGACGCGTCGGCTGCGGCGGGTCCCGTGGGCCGGACGGCCGGCGCGGAGACGAATGCCAGAATGGACGCGGAGATCCTGGCCTGGTCGCGCGCGAAGGGACTGTTCGCGGGGATCTCTCTGAACGGCGCCACGATGCGGCCGGATATGGACGAGAACGCCACACTATACGGACGAAGGCTGAACAGCCGCGAGGTCATCATGAGCGACATGAAACCGCCCGCGGCGGCGCAGCCGCTCATCAGCGAACTCGATAGGTACTCGATGCGGTCGAACACCGGCGGCGCGGCGCGCTCGGTGGACCACGACCACGATCACGACCAGCGGTAAAGAATCGTAGGGCCGCCTTCCGGGCGGCCCTACCGGGTAACCCCACGCACGGGTAACCCCACGCACGGGTAACCCCACGCCCTCCCGCAGCGCCATTTGGATGTACCCTGAGGATGAGTATATCGATGGCCGCGCCCCCCATTCCGCCGCTGCAACACCTGGCAGACCGGACCTTCTCGTTTTTTCCCCCGATTGTCGGGATCGAACACAACGAGTGGATCATGCGGAAGGCGACCTGGTCGGAAATCCTGGTATCGAATTGCGGGGGCGGCTACGAGATCTGGATTCCCCGCCGGTACCTGGGCGAGGTTTCGCGCATCGAAGACCCCGTGTTGATTGTGGGGCTTGCCCCGGAGCTGGAGTTCCGGTCCGGGATGCTGCGGCCGTACCATCCGCGGCTGATCGAAATGCCCACGGGTCCCGGAGCTTTCGGCGGCGAATCGACCATTGCGGACGAAGGCGCCCCGCCGCCGGTCATGGGGCCGCGTCTGGAGGCCAGCGACAAACGGGCCCTCAAGCTGATCGGAATCGCCGTGGGGGTCGCGGTGGCGCTGTATCTCCTGGCGGTGAATTACACGCGCATCGGTAACGTCCGGCAGCAGACCACCTTCACCATGAAGGACCAGAGCTTCCAGGCGCTAACGGCCCGCGACGACCACTTTGCGGTGATTTCCAAGCTGGGGAATCCGGGCACCGTCCACTCCAAGACCGTCGGAACCATTCAGTATGAGGCGATGGGCTACCCCGACCGCAAATACACGGTGATCCTGATGGGCCGCGACCTGAGGGAACTGGCCTACATCGGCACCGTGGACGAGCGCTGGCATCCCGTGCATTATGTGGACCTGCGGTCCGGCGGTTCCACCGACGCCCTGCTGCGAACCATCGAGAAGTTCTAGCGCGCCACACCAACGCCTCCCCGCCATATGACAAAATGTGGGGCGTGAAGCTTCTGGGGCATCTCCTGTGGGCCGCCATCGCCGCGGCGGCCGCGTTCTGCCTGGGCGGCGTCGCCCTTATCCGCGGAGAGCACATCAACAGCATCTGGCTGGTGCTGGCCGCGGCGTGCACATACGTCATCGGTTTCCGCTTCTACGCCAAATTCATCGCGGCGCGCGTGATGGCGCTCGACGACAAGCGCGCCACTCCGGCGGAGAGGCTGCGCAACGGCCACGATTTCGAACCCACCAACAAGTGGATCCTGTTCGGACATCATTTCGCTGCCATTGCGGGCCCGGGGCCGCTGGTCGGGCCGGTGCTCGCGGCGCAATTCGGCTACCTGCCGGGCACGCTGTGGATCATCATCGGGGCGGTGCTGGGCGGCGCCGTCCAGGACTTCATCATCCTGTTCGCCTCCATGCGGCGGGACGGCAAATCGCTGGGCCAGATGGCGCGCGAGGAAATCGGCAAGGTCGGCGGGTTCACGGCGCTGATCACCGTTCTGCTGATCATGATCATCCTGCTGGCGGTGATCGCTCTGGTGGTGGTGAACGCGCTGAAGGGCAGCCCGTGGGGAACATTCACCATCGCGGCTACCATGCCCATCGCGGTGTTCATGGGGCTGTACCTGCGGTACTGGAGGCACGGCAAGGTGCTGGAGTGCTCGGTGATGGGCTTCCTGCTGGTGCTGGCGGCCATTTTCGCCGGCCGGTCGGTGGCGCAGTCGGCGGCGCTCGCCCCGCTATTCACGCTCAGCGCGTTGGGGCTGGCAGTCTGCATTATCGTTTACGGATTTCTGGCTAGCGCGTTGCCGGTATGGCTGCTCCTGGCGCCGCGGGATTACCTGAGCACGTTCGTCAAACTGGGGGTGGTGCTGATGCTGGGGGTGGGAATTCTTTTCGTCCGCCCGCAGCTTCAGCTTCCGGCGTTTACCCGCTTCGTGGACGGCACGGGACCGATCTTCGCCGGTAAAATCTTCCCCTTTTGCTTTATCACCATTGCCTGCGGGGCCGTTTCCGGTTTTCACTCGCTGATTTCGTCGGGCACCACCCCGAAAATGATCGCCAAGGAATGGCACGCCTGGCCGGTAGGCTACGGATCGATGCTGCTGGAGAGTTTCGTCGCGATCATGGCCATGATCGCCGCGTGCGTGCTCCAGCCCGGGGTCTATTTCGCGGTGAACTCACCGGCGGGAGTCGTAGGCGCGACGCCCGCGGCGGCGCGACGCTCTTCCGATCTTCGCGCGCAGCGGAGGCGGCCGGGCGCTGATCGGCTTCTGGTATCACTTCGCCATCATGTTCGAGGCGCTGTTCATCCTGACCATTATCGACGCCGGCACGCGGGTGGGGCGCTTCATGCTCCAGGACCTGTTGGGCCATGCCTGGAAGCCGCTGGGCCGGACCAGTTGGATGCCGGGGGTGATCGGGGCCAGCGCGGTGATCGTTCTGGCATGGGGGTATTTCCTGATCCAGGGCGTGCGCGACCCCCTGGGCGGCATCAATTCGCTGTGGCCGCTGTTCGGGATCTCGAACCAGCTCCTGGCCGCCATCGCGCTCTGCGTCGCCACCACCATCCTACTCAAAATGCACGGGCTGAAGTATCTGTGGATCACCTCGATTCCGCTCGTCTGGCTGGTGGTGGTGACGTTCACCGCGGCCTGGCAGAAGGTTTTCTCTCCGGTTCCGGCCATCGGGTTCTTGGCGCAGGCCGGCAGACTGGAAGCGGCTATGCGGGCCGGAACAGTGGCCGACCCGGCGGCCACCCGGGCGCTGATTTTAAACGCGCGGCTGGATGCGGTCGTTTGCGGCGTTTTTTTAGTGCTTGTGGCCACTATTTTGCTCGATTCCGTGCGGATTTGGGTCGGAATTCTGCGTGGGACGCGGGAAGCGCGCGTCTGTGAGGCGCCCTTCGTAGCGTCGCAGTTGCGGGCGGAGGAACTATGAGCCGCCTGCGCGAATTGGGACGACTGGTCCTCGCCCTCTTGCGGGAACTGGCGGACGAGAGCGCCTATGAACGCCACCTGAAAGCGCACGGACGCGCCCGTTCTCCCGAAGAATGGCGCCGGTTTTCCGAGGAGCGCCTGCGGGCCCGCTTCACACAGCCCAAGTGCTGTTGAAAAATTCATGAGAATTCCGGAAATCCGGACGCACTAGTTTAGATACCCGCTATGGTCCGAACGTGGCTCGTGATCCTGGGCGTCCTCGCGACGGCAGCGCCGGTTGCCGCCGGCGGAAACGGCTTCAAGGCGCAGGTTGTGGGCGGCACGGTTTCCAGCCTGGCGGCCAAGACGGACGTCCGGCTGGACCTCACCGGGTCCGGGGAACTGGCGCTGCGCGGCGGCAAAGCGGAACTCCTCGTCCCCTACCTCAAGGTCAACACGCTGGAGTACGGCCAGAACGTCAGCCGCCGGTACGCCGAGGCCATCCTCATTTCTCCCTTTTTCATTCTGAGCAAGACGCGCAAGCACTACGTCACGCTGGGCTACGTGGACGCCTTCGGCGCACAGCAGGTCGTGGTATTCCGGGTGAACAAGGGCGAGGTACGAGCGATTCTCGCCGGCCTGGAAGCGCGTACGGGCAGGCGCGTGGAGTATCAGGACGAGGAAGCGCGCAAAGCAGGGCGCTGACCTCTCAATACAGCCGGCGGGAAAGGACCGGGGGCCGGCGGTGCTCAGACCAGTACTTTTTTTCCGCGATGACGTTCTCTGCCGATGCGGCCGCAGGATGTTACCCACAATAAGTAGGGGCGCTTTCCGGGAGGCCGCAATACCGAGCACGCCCCTTCTAAGTAATTGGAAATATTAGATATTCCTATTAAAATAACTTGATTTTATATTCAAATAAGAAATAATACTTAAGGATCTGATTTGCCTGTTCCTAGAGATCCGGGACACGGCGATGTATTGGGCAACTATCGTAGGCTTGGTTTTGTGCGCATCCCCCGGCGTGGAAAACCCTCCGGTTATGACGCCCGTGGTCGAAGACCATGGGCTGCGCCAATTATTGACGATTCAGCGCGTCTACGTGGACCGTCTCACCGGCGGTGAGACGGCGGCGCAGATGAGGGACATCCTCATCAGCTCCCTGGAAGGCGCGAAGCTGTTCATCCTCACGGAGAACCAGGAGCGCGCGGATTTTGTCTTGCGCGGCGCGGCCGAAGACCTGGTTTTCACGGACGTACACCAGTCATCCGACAGCATCAACGCCCGGTTTAACGCCGGGACCACCAAGACCACAGCCAGCTCACGCGGACAGTACGCCGGGCTGAGCCTGGGCGAGAGCGAGAACGACCGTTCCGCCGAGCGCCGGCACGAGGCGATCGCCGCGGTGCGCCTGGTGAACAAGGACGGCGATGTCGTCTGGTCAACCACGCAAGAAAGCCTGGGGGCCAAGTTCCGGGGCGCCAGCGCGGACGTAGCGGAGAAGATCACGGCGAAGCTCAAAGAAGACTTCGACCGGGCGAAGAGATTGGGAAACAGTCCTTAGAAGTGCAGCCCGCCGCCGCAGATGAGCACTTCGCCGGTGACGTAGTCCGATAGCGGCGAACAGAAGAAGAGCACCGCGCCGGCGGCTTCCTCCGGCGTTCCCAGGCGCCCCAGCGGGCAGGCGGACCTGGCCCATTCCAACGTTTTGGGCTGCGCCCCCACGGGGACTTTCCGGCCTTGCACGTCGATGGCGGCGCCGCCTTCCGGCGTAATCGGCTGGACGAGCCGGGTCTCGATAATGCCGAAACCCACGGCGTTCACGTTGACGTTGTACCGCCCCCACTCCTTCGCCAGGGTTTTCGTCAGCCCGACCACCCCGGCTTTCCCGGACGAATAGGCCGCCTGCCCGGCGTTGCCGTCCGTCCCGGCGATGGAGGTGATGTTCACCACCTTGCGCATGACGCGCCGGCCTTCGCCGATCTCCCGCTTGGCGGTTTCGCGGATCCACCCCGACGCGGCGCGAAGGATTCGGAAGGGCGCCACCAGGTGCACGTTCAGCATGGTCTGGAACTGTTCGTCCGTCATTTTCTGTATGACGGTGTCCCACGTATAGCCGGCGTTGTTCACGACGATATCGAGCGAGCCGAAGCGCTCCACGGCGGCATCCACCAGGCGCTGCGGCAAGGCAGGATCGGTAATGTCCCCGGCGAGGGCCAAGGCGGCGCCCCCGGCACTGCGGATGGCCGCCTCGGCTTCGGCGGGAGCGGCGTCGAGGTCGTTGACCACGACCGACGCGCCGTATTCGGCCAATTTCTGCGCGATGGCGCGGCCGATGCCGCGGCCCGCGCCTGTGACGATGGCGGATTTGCCGGAGAGTGTGAAGGGCATGATAGAGAGGTGGAGTGGGCCTCCGGCCTGCCGGAGGCCCACTCCACATAGAATCTTACCGCAACAAGTCTTCGAGCTGAATCTTCGCGTCGGTCTTTTCGTCGCGGTACTTGACGATCACCGGCGTGTAGACCGAAATGCCCCATTCCTTGCCGGGTCCGTTGGTAATCGCGCGAGCCCCCGCCACCACCACGGCTTCCTCGGGAATGATCAGCGGGTCGTCTTCGGTGGCGCGGTGCACCACGCCGCGCACCAGGTCATACACCGGGGTCGAGCGGTTCAAAATGGTCCCCGTCCCCAGGACGGCCCGGCGCTTCACCACCGTGCCCTCGTAGATCCCGCAGTTCCCGCCCACCAGCACTTCATTCTCGATAATCACCGGCAGAGCGCCGATGGGTTCCAGCACGCCGCCGATCTGGCTCGCAGCCGAGATGTGGCAGTTCCTCCCCACCTGTGCGCAACTGCCCACGAGCGCATGGGAATCCACCATGGTCCCATCGTCCACGTAGGCTCCGGCGTTGATGAACATGGGCGGCATGCAGGTGACGCCTCTGCCGACGTAGCAGCCGTCGCGAATGGACGAACCGCCGGGCACGATCCGCACGCCGCTCTCCACCGTGAAGCGCCGGACGGGGTATGTGGATTTATCGAAGAACGGCTGGCGCGCGGCGTCGATCGACATGTCCACCACGTCGCCTATGCGGAACCCGAGCAGGATGCCTTTTTTGACCCACTGGTTGACGCGCCACCCCGTGCGGGTATCGGCGGCGGGTTCGGCGGCGCGCACCACGCCGGCGTTCAGCGCGCGCCGGAACTCGTCGAACACGCGGCAATCGGCGTCGGAGTAGGCGGCCGGCTTCTCGTCGTAGAGGCGCTCGATTTCAGCCTGCAAGGGGGGCCTTCTCCAGCAGGCCGGCGGATTCCAGGACCTTTTCGATCTTCGCCAGGTTGGCGGAACTCGGCGGGACCAGCGGCAACCGGTAGACCGGCTCCAGCAGGCCCATCAGGCCCATGGCGGCTTTCACGGGGATGGGGTTGGACTCGACGAAGTTCACGTTCATCAGCGGCAGGCGCCGTTTCTGGATGGCGCGCGCGCCCTCGAAATCGCCCCGGAGGCAGGCCTGCGCCAACGCCGTCATTTCGTGCGGGATCTCGTTCGAGGCCACGGAAATGATGCCGCGGCCGCCCAGCGCCATCAGCGGGATGGTCACAGCGTCGTCCCCGGAGAGCACGGTAAAGGAAGGCGGGACTTCGTGCAGGATGTTCGCCATCTGTCCGATGTTGCCGGAAGCTTCCTTGACGCCGAAGATGTTCTCGATCCGCGCCAACCGCGCCAGGGTGGCCGGCTCCACGTTTACGCCGGTGCGGCCCTGGACGCTGTAGACCACGATCGGAATCCGGATGGAGCCGGCGATGGCCTGATAGTGCTGGTAGAGGCCCTCCTGCGTGGGCTTGTTGTAGTAGGGGGTGACGGAGAGGATTCCCTCCACTCCCATGCGCTCGAGCTCGCGCGCCAGTTCGATCACTTCCTGGGTGTTGTAGCCGCCCGCGCCGCCCAGCACGGGGACCTTGCCCCGGGCCTCTTCCAGCGTGATTTCGACGACGCGTAAGTGCTCCGCCCGCGTGAGCGTGGGGCTCTCGCCCGTGGTCCCGCACGGAACCAGAAAATTGATACCCGCCTCGATCTGACGGCGGACGAGCTTTCGCAGAGTAGCTTCGTCGAGCGAAAGGTCGCGCCGGAACGGAGTCACCAGCGCCGTGCCGCATCCCGTAAACATGTAGCGCCTCCAAAGAGAGCTGTCAGCTTTCAGCTATCAGCTGTCAGCTAAAAACGATTTCGTTGAATTCGTGAAAGCCTTTTTTCCCTACGACCCATTGTGCGGCCTTGAGGGCGCCGCGGGCGAAACCTTCGCGGCTGCGCGCGGTGTGCCGCAGAACGATGGTGTCCGCCGCGGAATCGAAGCCGATTTCGTGCGTCCCGGGGTGCGCGCCGGCGCGGTTGGAGCTCACGTCGATGGCGCGTCCGTACCCGGATTTTTTTATCTCCTCCACCAGTTTCAGCAGCGTTCCGGACGGCGCGTCCTTCTTCGTGGAGTGGTGGATTTCCCAGGCCCACGCGCCGTATTCCGGCTGACCGGCAAGCAGGCGGGCGGCTTCCGCAACCAGGCGGAAAAACGCGTTCACCCCGATGGAGTAGTTCGGGCTCCAGACCAGACCGATGCCATGCTTCGCCACCGCGGCCTGGATGGCGTCCGCGTGTTCGAGCCAGCCGGTAGTGCCGAGGACGATGTTGACACCCAGCGCCGCGACGCCCTCCACATTGCGCCGCACGGCGGCGGGGATGGAGAAGTCGATGGCCACGTCGATGCCGCGGAAGTTCTCCGGCGTGAGGCCTTCGAAGTCGGCGTTGTTGAATTCGTCGAGCTTCAGCGCGGCGGCGAAGCCGTACTCCGGGGCGAGCTGTTCGATGAGCCGGCCCATCTTGCCATAGCCGACGATCGCGAGATTAGGCATGTGGGGCTCCGATGTGGCGTGAACACTCTTGTTTGCCGTGCCGGCAATCGTGCCGGCACGCGGGGGAGCGTATCCACATGAGTGTGGACACGGCAGGCAGGAGTGCCCACGCCACATCAGGCATGGGCCACCCCGTTGCGCTCGAATACCGCCGGGTCGAGGTACGAGAAAAACTCCTCGTGCAACGCGGCCACGGTGCGGTTCAGGTCCGCTTCGCTCACTACGAAGCTAAGGTTGAGCAGGGAAGCTCCCTGGGAAATCATGCGGATGTTGATGCCGTCCAGAGCGTTAAAGACGCGCCGCGCCACCCCGGGGGTGTAACGGATATTTTCGCCCACCAGGCAGACGATCACCTGGTCGTGCTCCACGTTCACCTCGGCGAACTGGCGCAGCTCCGCCTGGATCGCTTCCAGGTTCTTGCAGTTGTCGATGGTCAGCGAGACGCTCACCTCGGAGGTGGCCACCATGTCCACGGGGGTCTGGAACCGGTCGAACACCTCGAACATGCGGCGCAGGAAGCCGTGCGCCATGAGCATGCGGGTGGAGTGGATGTTGACCAGCGTGATCTTGCGCTTGCAGGCGATGGACTTCACCGTATTCTCGCAAGGGACGGAAGCAGCCACGATGCGCGTGCCTTCGACTTCCGGCCGGCGCGAGTTCAGGATCAGCACCGGGATGTCCTTATCCATAGCGGGAACGACGGTGGCCGGGTGCAGCACCTTGGCGCCGAAATAGGCCAGCTCCGCGGCTTCGGCGAAGGAGATGACCTTGACGCGGTGGCCGCCGGGCAGGATGGTGGGGTCGGCCGTCAGCATGCCGTACACGTCGGTCCAGATCTGGATTTCCTCGGCGCCGATGCCCGCGCCCACGATCGACGCAGTGTAATCCGAGCCGCCGCGCCCCAGGGTGGTGGTGACGCCCTGCTCGGAGGCGCCGATGAACCCGCCCATCACCACCACGGCGTCCTTCGCCAGCGGCGGAATGACGGCGGCCAGCCGCCGGTTCGTTTCCGGAAAATTCAGTGCGGCCTGGGTGTGGCGGCTATCGGTCACGATCACGTCGCGCGAGTCCACATGCGCCGCAGTCAGGCCGAAGTGGCGGAGAGCGAGGGTCACGATGTAGCTCGAAAGCCGCTCGCCATAGGCCGAGATGGCGTCCACGGAGCGCGGGGTCAGCTCGCCCAGGATGGCCAGTCCTTTCACCAGCTCGGTGAGTTCCTGGAAGTGCTCGTCGAGGAAGCGGTCGAGCTCCACGCGCTCGGCCAGCGAGGCCGCCTGCCGCGCTTCGCGGGAATGGAAATCGCGGAGGTCGTGCAGCTGCGGGATGTACTCGTCGCGTTTTCCGGCGATGGCCGCCGCGGCGATGGCCAGGAGCTTGTTGGTGGTCTTCCCCATGGCCGATACCACCACCACGGGGCGCCGCTCCTCGCGCGCCTTGACAATGCCCGCCACGCGTTCGATGGCGGCCGCCGATTCCACCGACGTGCCGCCGAATTTCATGACAATCATCAGTCCAGCATCCCTTCCGAGTGCATCAGCTCGGCATTCAGCACGGCCGCGCCGGCCGCCCCACGCACGGTGTTGTGGCCGAGCGCGACGAATTTGTAATCCAGCACGGGGCAGGCGCGCAGCCGGCCGACGAAAGCCGCCATGCCGCGCTCGCGCTCCGCGTCCTTGCGGGGCTGCGGCCGGTTGGCCTGCTCCATATAGATCACCGGCCGCGGGGGCGCGCTGGGCAGCCCCCGTTCCTGCGGCACGCCGGAATACGACTCGATGGCGCGGCGCAGGTCGGCTTCCGAAGGCTTGGAAGCCAGTTCCACCGAGACCGTGACCGTGTGGCCGTCCACTACCGCCACGCGGTTGCAGTGCGCGCTGACCCTGGCGGCCAGCGGCTCGATATGGTCGCCGCGGAATTCGCCCAGGATCTTCTGCGTTTCCTGCTGCATCTTTTCCTCTTCCCCGCCGATGTAGGGGACCACGTTACCGACGATGTCCATGGAAGCCACGCCGGGGTAGCCCGCGCCGGAGATGGCCTGCAAGGTGGTGGCGATCACCTTGGTGATGCCGAACTGCTTGAGGGGCGCCAGGCCCATGGTGAGGACCACGGTGGAGCAGTTGGGATTGGTGACGATCTGCCCCTTCCAGCCGCGGGCGCGCTGCTGCCCGGGAACCAGCCTCAGGTGGTCCGGGTTGATCTCCGGGACGAGCAGCGGCACGTCGCGCTCCATGCGGTGGTTCTTGGAATTGGAAACCACCACGTGGCCGGCCTGGGCGAAAGCGCGCTCGATTTCGGTAGCCACCGAGGCGTCCATGGCGGAGAAGAGCAGCCGCGGGGCGTTGCCCGGCTTGGACTCTTCCACCGTGAGGTCCGCCACGGATTCAGGCGTGACGCCGCCGAGCCGCCATTCGCTGGCATCCCTGTATTTCTTTCCCGCCGACCGGCCGCTGGCGCCGAGCCACTTCAGATCGAACCAGGGGTGGCCCTGCAGGAACCTGACGAAATGCTGCCCCACCATGCCGGTGGCGCCGAGGATGCCTACTTCGATTCGCGTCCGCATAAGTCCTTTACGATGCGCTGATAGATCTCGACTGCTTCATGCAACTGCCGCTTGGGCACGCGCTCATCGGGCGTGTGCGCCACGTGGATGGAGCCCGGGCCGATGAGGAGCGGCTCGCCCCACTGGCCGTTGAACGCCGGAATATCGGTGGTGAAGGCCACGACGGTGGTTTCGAGGCCGTCGATGGAATTGAGCCGCGCGGCGGGGATCTCGAGCACCTCGCGCAGTTCGGCCAAGGAGTGGTGCGGGGCTTCCGCCC
>JAIQFU010000333.1:6163-10605 GCA_020073115.1 Terriglobia bacterium | reverse complement strand
AAGAGTACGCCTCCGCAATGGCCGGTCCCATACGATTCTGCAGATGGCGGCGCAGCAGGGCCCGTGACCGGTGCAGCCGCGTCTTCACCGCCTCCTCGGAGAGTCCGAGGCATTCAGCCGCCTCCGCGGTGCTCAATTGCTCCACTTCCCGCATCACAAAAACCGACCGGTATGTCTCGGGCAGTCGATCCACCGCCGTTTGCAGCATCTGCCCCAACTGGCCCCATATGGCCTCGCTCTCCGGTGTGGTCGATGTCGTACGGCGGCGATTCGCCTCGGGCATGATCTCTCCCGCGTCGTTCTGAAGCGGCGTCCAGCGCCTGCCTTTCCGGCTGCGTGCCAGAGCCTCGTTGAAAGCGATCCGCGTGATCCACGTGGCAAAGCTCGCCCGGCCCTCGTATTGGTCCAGGTGCTCGTAGGCGCGGACCCAGGCCTCCTGCAGGATATCCTCCGCCTCGGTGTCGTTTGTCACCACGGAACGGATGACCCGGTACAGGCGCTGGTTGTAGCGCCGCATGAGCAGTTCGTACAGCCCCGTTTCACCCCCGCGAACCCGTTCCACCGCTTCGCTGTCCGATAGCGACTGGCATTCCTGCAATACCATACCCCCTAAGAGTTGGGGAGCGGGAAAAGGTTACAAGAAAACCGGCGATTCTCCGGTCCAGCCCGCTCTGCAACCGGTGCGCCCCTCGCGACTCTGTTGCGGTGGAGGCAACATGAGCACAATCGCACATACGGCCGGCAGCGCAATCAGTCGGGAGCGCAGCCGTCCGGCCTATCAGGCATACCAGATTCTGCACCTGGGGTTCACCGTCGCCCCGATTCTGGCGGGCGCGGACAAGTTCCTTCACCTGCTGGCCAACTGGGACCAGTATCTCGCGCCCTGGATTGCCAATCTCTCTCCCATCGGCGGCCACGCCCTGATGCTTGTCGCGGGCGTGATCGAAGTTGCGGCCGGAATCCTGGTCGCGCTCAAGCCGCGCTGGGGAGCGCCGATCGTCGGAGCCTGGCTCTGCCTGATCATCGTGAACCTGCTCACGATGGGGACCTATCTTGACATCGCCCTGCGCGATCTCGGCCTGGCCCTGGGAGCGTTCGCGCTGTGGCGCCTGGCGCTGGAATACACCAACTGAAAGCGAAGGAGACACCCAATGAAGAAGCCTTGGAAGCAGCTGTTGCATCTTGCGCTCGCCGGTGTGCCGGCGGCGTGTTTCTTGGCCCTCGCCGTGACCGCACACGCGGACCATGAGCAGGACGCCGTCGCGCAGAACGTTCAGAATCTGATGGAGACGGGCCGGCAGACTTTCCGGTTCGACACCTTTGGCGACGAGGCGTACTGGGGAGACACCCTGAAGCTGCATCGGGCCATCGAGGGCGCTGCATTCGGCGGAGTGGGTCAAGGGGTGAGCCCCGCCACCGCGCTCGCTGTGGGCCTCAAAGTCGATGCCGGTGCGTTGCCGGAATCCGTCGTTGCGGGCGTTCGAAACGGCAGCGTCAACCTCAACAGTCCCGCCACCACGCTCGCCCTGCTGAAGCTGAACGCCGTCGTCGGCGTGACCGGATTCTTCAATCCCGACGGCAGCCTGAAGTCCATGGGAATCCAGTGCGCGCTCTGCCACTCAACCGTTGACAACTCGTTCAGCGCCGCCGGCATCCCGCCCGGCAACATCGGCCGCAGGCTGGACGGCTGGCCCAACCGGGACCTCAACGTCGGCGCGATCATCAACCTGGCTCCGGACCTCAGTGCGCCGGCCAAAGTGCTCGGTGTGGATCAAGCGTCTCTGCGGAAGGTGCTGCTCTCCTGGGGCCCCGGCAAGTTCGATGCCGAGGTGTTCATGGACGGCAAAGCCTTTCGCCCCGACGGGCAAACGGCCGCGGTCTTGATTCCGCCGGCGTACGGGCTGGCAGGGTTCAACCTGCACACCTGGACCGCGTGGGGCTCGGTGACATACTGGAACGCGTTCGTCGCCAATCTCGAGATGCACGGAAAGGGGCGCTTCTTCGATCCGCGCCTCAACGACGCGACCCAGTTCCCCATCGCGGCGGCCAACGGCTTCGGCGACGTAACGGCCAGTCCGGATGAGGACCGGATCACCCCCAAGCTGGCGGCGCTGCATTTCTACCAGCTCGCGATCCCGGCGCCCAGGCCGCGGGGCAGCGTCATGAACTCCTCCGCCCAGCGAGGCGCGGCGCTCTTCGCGGGGAAAGCCCAATGCGCCCGCTGCCATGTCCCTCCCCTGTTCACGGAACCGGGCTGGAACGCGCACGCGCCCGCCGATGTCTGCCTCGACTCCTTTCAGGCCGACCGTTCGCCAGCCAAGGCATATCGCACCGCGCCGCTCGCCGGTCTGTTCTCGCGCCAGAAGGGCGGGTTCTACCACGACGGCCGCTTCGCGACCCTGCCCGACGTGGTCAATCACTACGACGGCTGCATGAACCTGGGCCTTACGAGTGACGAGAAGTCCGACATCGTGCAGTACCTGCTCACGCTTTAAGACGCTGCGGAAAACCGACGCCTGGCTCCGCTTTCCTAGGCCGGCATACCAGGCGCGACTGCATTGGGGCTGAAGAGCCGCGCTCTGGCTTCCTCGATGGGCGAACCACGCTCCACCATCAGCGCCAATAGGATGTGACGGGAATCGACTTGCCACTGGCGGCGATGGAACAGCCCTCGCAGCCCGCACCAGTGGCTCATCTCGTCCAGCCAGAGACGTCGCGCCTGCTCGGTAGGGTGCGGAGAAAGCGCTTGGAATCTTCGCTGGGTGGCAGATCGTCTCCACTGCTGGGCCGCGCAGGCCGCGTGGAAGACGGTTCGACTTGGGCGATGGAAGCCATTTCCGGATGCAACCGCTCAAGAGCGAGCGAGAAGTGGTGCGGCTGGATGTGGGCCGCCGCATCTGCTGCCGGCGCCTCATAGCGGGCGAAGAAGACGTCGAGCCGAGCCGAGTTTGCGAACCGTTCGAACATGGACCTGTCAGATGAGTATAGGGCAGCGGTGATCCCCAACAGGCCGACCGCCGCTCGGTCGCGGCGCCAGGGGTGCTCGACTATTGGGTTCTGGCAGGCCGACTGTGGCGGAGAGAGAGGGATTCGAACCCTCGATAGAGTTTCCCCTATACACGCTTTCCAAGCGTGCGCCTTCAACCACTCGGCCATCTCTCCGACGGGCCCGGTGAGTCGCTACCTCACAAATGTAACACGCCGCACCATCGCGGCGACGCCATCACACCAGGTCGAACTTCTCCTGTTGCAGCAGCGGGTCGCTGTGGATGATCACCGCCCTGCCCAGGATCTCCTCCAGTTCCTCCAGATACGTATTGCTGCTCGACTTCAGAACCTTCGCCACCTCAGGATGCACTCGCAGCGTGCAGTCCCCGCCCTCCACCGCCTTGGCGATCTTCTGCGCTTCCTGCAGAATCTCCGCGATGATCGTGTCCACGCTCTTCACGTAACCCGCCCCATCGCAGTACGGGCACGGCGAGCACAGCGTTCTCTCCAGGCTCTGCTTGACCCGCTTGCGTGTAATCGCCACCAGACCGAAATCGTTGAACTGGAGGATCTTGTTCGGCGCCCTGTCGGACCGCATCGCCTCTTCGAGCGCCTGCATCACCTTCTGCCGGTTCTTCCGCTCGTCCATGTCGATGAAGTCCACCACGATGATGCCGCCCAGGTCGCGCAGCCGTATCTGCCGCACGATCTCCTTCACCGCTTCCGTGTTGGTCTTGACGATGGTGTCCTCCAGGCGGTTCGACTTGCCCACGAACTTGCCGGTGTTCACGTCGATGGCCACCAGCGCTTCGGTCTGGTTGATGACGATGTAGCCTCCCGATTTCAGCCACACCTTGGGCCGCAAGGCCTTCTCCAGCTCCGACGTGATGCCGAACTCGTCGAAAACCGGGGTGGAGCGGGTGTACATCTTGACGCGGGTCACCAGCGCCGGTTGGAAGCGCTGCACGAAACGCAGCGCGCTTTCGTAAGCCTCCTCGTTATCCACCCAGATGCTCTTGAAGGCCGAGGTGAGCTGGTCGCGCAGGACTCGCTCCACCACGTTCAGGTCGTGATGGATGAGCGCGGGGGCGGGCCTACGCTCGGCCTTCTGGCGCATGTCGAGCCAGAGGTTGTAGAGGAACATCATGTCGGCGCGCAACTCCTCTTCGGAGCGGCCTTCGCCGGCGGTCCTCACGATATATCCGCCCGGAATGCCGGTGCGGTTACCCTGGAGAACGCGCTTGAGGCGGGCGCGCTCGTCGTCGCTGGGGATCTTGCGTGAAACGCCGATGTGATCCACGGTCGGCATGTAGACCAGGAAGCGGCCGGGGAGGGCGATGTGGGAAGTGATGCGCGCGCCCTTTTGGCCGAGCGGCTCTTTGGCGATCTGGACGATGATTTCCTGGCCTTCCTTCAGGAGGTCGCTGATGGAGGGGCCGGTGCGCTCGGGACGG
>JAIQFU010000333.1:0-6087 GCA_020073115.1 Terriglobia bacterium | reverse complement strand
TCCGCGGGACGGCCGTCGGCGCCGGATTTGGGCGCGGTGCGCGGTTCGGGGGCGCTGCGCGGCGGTTCCGGAACGCGCGGTTCAGGCGGTTTCGGGCTGGGCGCGGCGGCGGGTTCGGGTCCCATTCCCCGCTCGCGCCCCTTGCGGCGCATGCGGCGGGATACGCGGTGCAGGTAGCGTGGCCCCTGCTCGCGCAAGGTGGCGGTCAGGCTGGTGGGGATGCGGGCCGGTTCGGGACCTTCGTCCTCGCGGGGCAGGTCCCCGACCGGCCCGTCCAAATCGGCTTCGGCGGAAGCGGCGGGTTCGGTTTCGCCCTCCTCCGCGGTTTCCGGCGATCCGAAAGCCTCGGCGGGCTCGGCCGCATCGGTGGTGATTACGTCGATGTCTTCCGCTATCTCCGCCTCGGGCTGGGCGGCCGCCTGGACCGCACCCAGCGGTTCCGCGTCGTGCTCCGGGGTGGAGGGCAGGGGTTCTTCGGCTTCCTGGGCGGCCTCGGCCTCGTCGGCCGCGGCTTCCTCCACGCCGGCTTCCGCCAGGTGGACCGCGACGGCCAACTCCGGTTGGGGCTCGGGGGCGGGTTCCTCGGCGATCTCCCCGGGAGCTTCGGCGCCGGTGGGCGGCCCCGAGTGGGCCAAGTCCTCGGGTTCCTCCGAGGCAAAACCGGACGCGGATTCCGCGGCGGGCTCGCTGCCCCGCTGCTCTTCGGACGGGACCGTCTCCCCGCCGAACTCCTCCTCGCCCTCCGAGCCCGGCTGGGTATACTTGGCCAGGGATTCACCGGGCAAAACGAGGAGATCGTCGGGCGGCACGGTGGCGGGAGCTTCGAAGCGGGGCGGTTCGGGTTCGCCCATCGGCCTTGCGGAAGGCGAATAGAACTTGGATTCCGGCAACCCGCGCCCCCCTTTTCCGCGCCTCCGGCGCGAACGGCGCCCGCGCCGGTCACGGTCGCCGCGGTCGTCGCGCCGCGGTTCGGCCGCAGGCAGGACGGCGATGGGCGCTTCGGTGGGAGCGAGATGCGGCTCCGCCACATCGGCCGGGGCAGCCTCCTCGGGCTCGGGTTCCGGCGGCGGAGGCGGCGCGGCCACGGGCAGCGGGGGCTGAGGCAGCGTGCGGTCCAGTTTCAGGACCTTCTCTTCCACGCTGGTCACGATCTTGTCGTACTCTTCGTTGTCTTCGAAGAAATCGGAAACGTACAGGAACGCATCCCGATCCAGGCCGATATCGACAAAGGCCGATTGCATCCCCGGCAGAACGCGCGTGACTCTGCCCTTGTGGATGCTGCCCGCCAGCGAATACTCGTTTTCGCGCTGATGATAAACCTCAGCCACCTGGTCGTCTTCGAGAATCGCCACTCGCGTTTCGTGGCGATTCGACGAGATCACCAATTCCTTTGACATCGATTGCCTCCCGGCGGGGGCATGGAGAGGATAGACCCTGAGGTGGGTAGCGCCCTGCGTGGGTTTCGAATCTCCGCGCCCGGCGGAGAACCGAAACCAGAACCGCGCGTCCGCCGCCTTTCAGCCGCGGCACGGCAGGAAACTCACGCTGGCCGGAGGCGGAGTTGAACTCCTCATACGCCACCCGGCCGGGAACCGCCCGCTTGGGATTCAACCCAGGGGCTCTCTAGAGGCTCCCAACAATTCCTTTTGGCTATCAACCATCAGCCGCCAGCTTTCAGCTTTGGGCGGGCCGCAAGCCGCCGCGCGAAAGCTGATAGCTGACAGCTGATGGCTGACAGCGGATTGTCAATTTACAAACCTTCTGAGGCGGACGTTGTTCACCAGCCCCAAAGCTAAGAAATTCGACCAGATACTCGAACCGCCGGCGCTCATGAACGGCAGCGGAATGCCGGTTACCGGCATGCGCCCCACCACCATCCCGACGTTGACCAGCATATGGAACAACAGCAGACCGGCCACTCCCATACAGATGTACATACCGGCCCTGTCGGGCGCCGTCTGCGCATTCTGGACAATGCGCATGATCATCACGAAGTACAACGACAAGACTACCACTACGCCCACGAATCCGTGTTCCTCGGCGAAGGCCGAGAAAATAAAATCCGTGTGCGGCACGGGCAAAAACCGAAGCTGCGCCTGGGTACCGTGGGTGATGCCCTTTCCAAACATCCCGCCCGCCCCGACGGCGATCTGGGACTGAATCAACTGATATCCATTGCCCTGCGGGTCCCGCTCGGGGTCCATGAAACTGATTAGCCGCTCTTTTTGATACTGCTTCAGAAAAAAAGTCCATCCCACGGGGACGACCAGTACCGCCACGACCGCGATCGCGGCGACGTACTTCCAACGCAGGCCGGCCAGGAACGCGCCGGTAATCAGGACCGCCATGTAGGTCAGCGACGTACCCAGATCCGGCTGGGCCAGAACCAGGGCCATGGGAACCAGCACCAGGCCCGACAATATCAGCATCTCCCGAATTTCGAGCTCATCCCGTTTTAAATCGGTTAGATACCGGGCTACCAACAATATTATCACCAGCTTGACGAATTCCGACACCTGCAGATGAATACCGGTCCCGGGGATGGGAATCCAGCGTTTGGAACCGAATACGGTGGCCCCAATGGCCGCCGTTCCCAGCAGGGCAACGACGGAAGCGCCGTACATCATCGGCACGTGGTGCATCAGGGAGTGATAGTCGATGGCGAGGATGAACCACATCAGGAGAAGGCCGCATCCCACGTACAAGATCTGCCGCCACCAGGCGCTGTGGAAAGTGGTGTCCATAGTGGCGCTGTAGATCTGAATGACGCCGGCGCCGCAGATGAGCAGGACGATGATCAGCAGGGGCCAATCGATATCGCGGGGGGAAAGGTAACGGGACATTAGTTTTCGGGCCGGGAGGGGGCGAAAGCATCCATGATGGCAGCCTGAATCGGCGTTGTGGGGCGGGGCTTCCGGGCCGCCGCCGGGCTTTCGCCCGGCGCGCCGGGAGAAAGCCCGGCAGCGGGGCCGAAGCCCCGGCCCGTTCCATCCGGCAAGCCCAGGGTAACCATCCGCTCCAGGCCGGCTGTGAGATTCTGTTGCTGGTTTTTCAAGGCCGCCAGACGCTTTTTCTTGTCGAAATAGGCTTTCATCACGTCCTTGACGATGGGCGCGGCGTACTGGCCGTGAACGCCGTGCTCGAACAGCGCCGCCACCACGATTTCCGGATTCTCGCGCGGCGCGAAGCCCACGAACCAGGCGTTGTCCTTGAGGCGCTCCTTGTTGCCGCCGACGCTCTTCACATATTCGTTGGAGGCCAACTGCGCCGAACCGGTCTTGCCGCACACTTCCACGTTGGGCAGATAGGCGCGCCCACCGGTACCGGCCCCGTTCACCACGGCGAACATGCCGTCGACGACGTCCTTTACGTTGTCCTGGTTCAGCTTCCACTCCGCGGGCTTTTCACTCTTGTCGAGATCTTTCCGGAGGTGGGGGTGGTGCCAAACGCCGCCGACCGCCAGTCCGCCGATGGCTCGCGCCAGTTGCAGGGGCGTTACCGTCAGCGCCCCCTGCCCGATCCCTACCGACGGCGTCTCTCCGGCGTACCACTTCTGGCGGTAATTGCGCAGTTTCCACTGCGGGGAGGGCATGACGCCCGGCATTTCGCCCGGCAGGTCGATGCCGCTCTTGTGCCCGAATCCCACGATGTCGCCATAGAACGCCAGGTTCTCGATCCCCTGCTTGGCCGAGATGGTATAGAAGTAGACGTCGCAAGAGTGCTCGATGCCCGCATGCAGGGCCACGGTCCCATGGCCTTTGGGGTATACCCAGCACTTCTGGAAACGGCCATAGAGCGCCACGCCGCCGGCGCAATGGACGGTGAACTTGTTATCGATCGCGCCGCTTTCCAGGCCGGCCAGCGCCACAATCGGCTTGAACGTGGAACCGGGGGCCTGCTGCGCCTGGATGGCGCGGTTGAGCATGGGCCGGTCCGGGTTGTCGGCGATCTCCTTCCAGTCTTTGCGCTTGATCCCGGCGGCGAATTTGTTCGGATCGAAAGCCGGACGGCTGACCATCGCCAGGACATCGCCGGTGCGCGGATCGAGCGCCACCACGGCGCCGTTCTTATGATCCACGCCCATCTCTTTCACACCGCTGTCCATGGCCAACTCGGCCACCACCTGCAGATCCAGGTCGATGGTGAGTTGCAGGTCCTTGCCCGGAATGGCGGGTTTATTCGCCAGTTCCTTGCGCACTTGGCCGCGGTTGTCCACCACCACCTGGCGCGACCCATCCACGCCCATGAGGGTGGTGTTGTACTGGCGCTCGATGCCGAACTTTCCGATGATGTCGCCAGGGTCGTATTTGGCGAGCTCGGGCGAATCGAGCTCGTCCTCGCTGATTTCACCGGTGTACCCGATCAGGTGGGCCAGCATCCCGTTCTGCGGATAGAGTCTCTGCTGGGCCTGGATCAGGACCAGCTCGGGGAAGAAGTCGCGGTGCGACTCGACGAAGGCCAGGTCCGCGGGTCCGAGGTCCTGCTTGAGGATCATGGGCGCCCATTTCGGTTGATTGCGCATGCGGTCCAGGCGCCGCGTGAGGTCGTCCAGATCCAGGTCGAGCCCCTGGGCGATGGGGGCCAGGTGCTCTTCTTTGAATGTTTCGCGCGCCAGGAGCAGGGTGTGCGAAGTGTGATTGCCGACGATGACGCGGCCGTCGCGGTCCAGGATGCGCCCGCGGGGGGCAATAATGGGGAACGCCTTGATGCTGTTGGCCTGCGCCCGCTCATCGTATTCCTCCGGATGCTGCACCTGCAGTTTCCAGAAACCGGAGATGAGGAAGAGGAAAATGCCCACGGCGGCATACTGGAAGACGGCGATCTTGCCCGCGGCGAAGCGGGTATCGTCCCGAAGTGGCGGCTTTTGCGGCCCCTGTTGTTCGAGATTTGGGTCGACCGGCGGCAGGATCACAGAAATGCGCGGGCGCGCGACTCCTTTCTATTCTAACGGAAATGGCGCTCAAAAATCACGCCGTGCGCGCCGCGGAGGGCGGGCGCATAGCCCCAGCGGGCGAGAGCGGCGCCGTAACGCGCCTCCCAATCGGGCGACATGCCGGGCGTGAGCAGAACCGCCAGGTACCGCGGGCGGGCAGGAAGCGCCTCGACATCGTCCGGGAGCAGGGCGCGGACGGAGGGGCGGATGGGGTTGCCGGCGGCGACCACGTGGCCTGCGAAGTAACTTCCGTCCGGGAGGGCCAATTCCGCCAGGTCGTGGCCGGGGAGGCTTTGGAGCGTGGGCTTGAGGTCGTTCCAGTAGACGGTCCAGGCCGTCCGGTTGCGTTCCACGATAAACGGACAGGCAACGATCAGGACGGCGGCCACGGTTTTGGCTTTGCCCCACCACCAAAGCGCGCCTGCCGCCGCCGCTACGGCCAGCACGGCGGTCCACGGGAAGATCTCCCGGGGAATCTGAGGGTAGAGGAGATAGAGGCGGCCGGCCGCGTTGACCCATACCAGCGCCAGCGCCAGCCGCTCGTGTCCGGCCAGAAGCGCTACCAGGAAGATCTCGGTCGCGGCCAGCGCGCCATCCACGTAGCGGAGGCTGTTGAGGCCGTTGAGCACGAAGCTAAGGTCGCCGGGCGAGGCGCTGGCGCCATACACGGAGCGGAAATAGAGCAGCCAACCGCAGAGGAGAGAGAAAGCCAGCCAGTGAATCGGTTTCAGACGTCGAAGAAGCACCGCCGGCAAAAGGCGACCGGCGGCGGTACAGAGGCCCGCGGCCAGGATTAGCGGGAAGAGCAGCCCCGCCGGCGAAATCCAGCCGGGGGGCAGGAAAAACGTGCGCCACAGCCGCGGGTCGCCGAGGCTGTACAGAATCGAGGTGTTGGAGAGGTCCGCCGTGCCGGGGAGATGGAGGGGGCCCAGGTTGATCTGGAAGGGGAAGAACGGGCTGCCGTGCAGGAGGAGATTGTGCAGGTAGTAATGGCCGCTGGTCAGGAGCACGAAGGCGCCTGCCGCCAGGGCGGGAAGAGGGGGGATCTCGCGCCGGCGGAACCAGAGCACGAGCAGAACGGCAACGGCGGCGAAGAACACGCCGGTGTACTTCACCGAGGCGAAAGCAGCCCCGAAGGCCAGGAGGGTGAGGTC
>JAIQFU010000680.1:1379-2720 GCA_020073115.1 Terriglobia bacterium | reverse complement strand
TACCGCGCCCGCATGCTCGGAGGCCGGACGAATCACTACGGCCGCATCTCCCTGCGCATGGGCCCCTACGACTTCAAGCCCCGCAGCCGCGATGGCAGGGGCTTCGACTGGCCCATCACGTACGAACAACTCGCGCCCTTGCTGCTGCTGGTGATCAGCATCGTGGGCCTGGTATTCGGCCGGCAGGCCGTCCAGCACGAAATCCAGGGGCAGATCCAGGGCCTGATCGGCCGGGGGCCGGCCAGCGAAGTCGGTTCTATGGTCCAGAGTGCCGGCCAGCACGCCTCTACGGGAGTCGTCGGGGCGGCCCTCGGGATCGTGGCGCTGTTGTTCGGCGCGACCGGCGCTTTTTCGCAACTCCAGTCTTCTCTGAACCTGATCTGGCGCGTGAAGCCCGATCCCCAGGCCGGGGGCGTCAAGAGCTTTTTGTCTCACCGGATTCTGTCGATGGGGATGATCCTTGCTATCGCGTTTCTGCTGCTTGTATCTCTGGCGGTGAGCGCCGCGCTGTCCGCATTGGGCGGGTTCGTTGCCGGCTTGCTGCCGCAGGGGTTTTCCGGCCCGTTATTGCACGGCATCGAATTCATAGTGTCGCTGGCGATTGTGGCGGCGCTCTTTGCGGCCATGTTCGCCGTCTTGCCGGATGCGAAGATCCGGTGGCGCGACGTCTGGCTGGGCGCCTGGATCACCTCGGTCCTGTTCACCGTGGGCAAGTTCCTCATCGGTCTTTATCTGGGGCACAGCGGCGCAGCGACCGCCTACGGAGCGGCGGGATCGCTGGTCCTGGTCGTGTTGTGGATCTACTATTCATCGATTATTCTGCTGCTGGGGGCGGAGTTCACGGAGGTGTGGGCGACCCGCAACGGCGCCGTGCAGCCCAAACCCGGCGCGGTTCGTGTGCAACAGACGGTCGAGCCAAGAAAGGCGGCTTAGAGATGCGAGAGACGACGTGGAAAGGAGTTCTCGCCGGCATGGCGGGCGGACTTATGGGGGCCTGGGCTGTGGCGCGATTCTACAGGATGGCGCGAACAAGTTCGCGCGGGCAGGCGCTGGCCCCGTACTGCATCGGCGCGGCCATGGGGGCCTCCTACGGCGCGTTCATTCTGAGCCGCGACGTTCCGGCGGTGGCCCGCGTGCCCCTCGGCGCGGCGCTCTATCTGGGCGACCCGGAACGGACCGCTGCGCCGCCCAAGGGTGGCCGGGACGTCGCCGAAAAGGCCGGCAATATGGCCCTGCGGATCGCCTCGAAGGGCCTGAAGATGGTGGCCGAAAGGGCGCTTTTCACGGCGTAAGAGGTGGAGTGGGCCTCCGGCCTGCCATGCCGGCTTTCCTGCCGGCATC
>JAIQFU010000680.1:0-1356 GCA_020073115.1 Terriglobia bacterium | reverse complement strand
GGGCATGCCAGGCCGGAGGCCCACTCCACATTTTCAGCAGGTTCCCGGCGGGTTTCGGGAGAGCGTGCAGCGGCGAACGGAAAACCCAACTCGGAAAACCCACCTCGGAAAACTCGGAAAACCCACTCCCTTGCTTCCGTTGCGGATTAACAGCTATGATGCACCCGTAAACGGAGGCGTATGGCATCGGAACAGAATCGCCGCAAGTTCCTGGGAGCGGCAGCCGGCGCGGCTGCGTTCACCATCGTTCCAAGACACGTTCTGGGGGGACAGGGCACGGTCGCCCCCAGCGACAAGATCACCCTGGCTTATATCGGGACCGGCACGCAGGGGTTGCGCGAAATGCTCAACCTCCTGCCGATCCAGGAGATCCAGATTACCGCGGTGTGCGACGTCAGCAAGGACGCCGTGGGCTACCGCGACTGGTCGAAGGACGGTCTCCTCAAGCAGATCCGCACCACCCTCGGAAAGCCGGACTGGAGCGCCGGGGCCGAGGGCGCTATCCCCGGCGGCCGCGACGCCGCCAAGAACATCGTCGATACGTACTACGCCAACCAGCGCTCCTCCGAGAAGTTCCGGGGCTGCAATTCCTACGCGGATTTCCGCGAGCTGCTGGAAAAAGAGAAGGACCTCAACTCCGTCAAAATCATGACGCCCGACCATCTCCACGGCGTCATCGCCATGGCCGCCATGAAACGCGGCAAGCACGTCATGGTGCACAAGCCCATCGCCAACCGGCTGAAAGAAGCCCGGCTGGTGATCGATACCGCGCGCGAAAAGCGCGTGGCCACGCACTTCCTGCCGTGGGACGCCAACGGGTCCATGGAGCAGGTGATGGCGTGGATCAAGGATGGATCCATCGGCGCCCTGCGCGAGGTCCATAACTGGACCAACCGGCCGGTGTGGCCGCAGTATCCCACGCTGCCGGCCGATACGCCTCCCGTTCCCGAAGGGTTCGACTGGAACCTGTGGCTGGGACCCGAGGCGGAACGGCGCTACCACCCCGATTACACTCACATGGTATTTCGCGGGTGGTACGATTTCGGCGGCGGGTCGATGGCCGACATGGGGCACTACAGCCTCTGGACCGTCTTCAAGGCCCTGGAGTTGAGCGGTCCCACGAGCGTCGAGCCGATGCTCAGCCATTTCTGCGAGCTGAAGGACGGCGTCTCCACCACCATCCGGAACGACTTTTCCTTCCCCATCGCCAGCGTGACGCGGTTCAAGTACCCCGCGCGCGGTTCGCGCGGTCCGGTGGACCTGTTCTGGTACGACGGCGGGATCCGGCCGCAAACGCCGGAGGAAATGGAGGAAGACCACCGCGACTTCCAGGCCGAGGCCATGATGTTCGTGGGC
>JAIQFU010000332.1 GCA_020073115.1 Terriglobia bacterium | reverse complement strand
TGGCCGAAAGCCCGCCTGGACGGTGTTCGGACATTTCGATCCGCAAAGTAATATGTCTCGGCGAGCGGTAGGACCGGGCTGGAAGCTGCGGAAACTCCAAAAGTCAACGGGCCACGGATGAACACGGATGAACACGGATTCAAGTACAAGAACACAAAGGATGTTTTCTGTCTTATCCGTGTGCATCCGTGTTCATCCGTGGCCAATTTATGTTTTTCCGCGTAGGGCGCGGCCGCGGCGAGCCTGTGAAGCGTGCCTCACATTTTACGAATACGGGAACCAGGCTGGCTCGATCGTGGAACGGGCGCCGTTGGCCTCTTCGATGCGCGCGATCAGCTTCTTCCGCAATTCCTCGCTCACGCTCCGGTAAGGCGTCCGCCCCGCCAGGTTCACGCGCTGGTGGGGGTCTGCGAAGAGGTCGTACATGGCGTATTCCGTGTACTTCTCCGCGCCGTTCGTGGAGCGCCACCCGGGGGCTTTCGGCGCCGCCGCGCAATACGTGTACTGCGGCGTGCGCAGTCCCCTGCCGGTGATGAACTCGGCTAATTCGAAATAAGCCTCGTTGCGCCACCCGTCTACCCGGCGGTCAAGCAGCGGCAGAAAATTGCGTCCCTGCATGGATGAGGGCGCGGCGACGCCCGCCGCCGTCAAGAGCGTAGGCGCCAGGTCCACGTGACTGACGACCTCCGGAATCTGGATGCCGCGGTTGAATCCCGGGCCTTCGACAATCAGCGGGACATGAATCGAACTCTCGTGCGGGCTGCGCTTATACTCCGTGTTGCGCGTCTTGAAATGACAGCCGTGATCGCTCAGAAACGCCAGGATGGTGTTCTTGGCCAGCCCGGTCTCGGCCAGCGTCCGGCGGATGGTCCCGACGGCGTCGTCCATGCGGGCGACGCAGCCCAGGTAGTCGGACCATTGGCTGGGCCAGGAACCCGGCAGCGGGCGCAGGTCCTCCGGCACGAACGGGTTTACGAAGCGGCGCGCGTATTCCTTCGGCGGGTCGTACGTATCGGTGTCGTTCTGGTGGTGCACTTCCAGGTAAGAGACGCACAGCAGGAACGGCTGCTTCGCCGCGCGCAGGAACCGCGTCGCCAGCCCGGTCATGAAATCCACGCGGTACTGGCCCGAGAAGTGGATGGGCTTGCCATCGTTGTCGAACAGGTCGCCTTCATACGCGTGCGAGGTGTGTTCCAGAACGTTGGATGCCTGCCAGAGGTCGAGGAAGCCGCCGCGGCGCTCCGGGGGCACGGGGCCGGGCACGTCGGGAGTCCGCTGCGCGGACAGGTGCCACTTGCCGATGTAATTGGCCGAGTAGCCCGACTGGCGCAGCGAGGTGGCCAGGGTGTTGGCGCCTTCGGCCAGGCCGAGGCCGTTGCGCCACACGCCGTGCCGGCTGGGATACTGGCCCGTGAAAATACTGCCGCGCGCCGGCGCGCAGACGGGCTGCGCGCTGACAGCGTTGCGGAACATCACGCCCTGCCCGGCTATGGCATCGAGGTTCGGCGTCAGGTTCATGGGGTTCAGCCCCATGGCGCCCACCAGGTCCCAACGGAACTGGTCGGAGATCACGATAACGATGTTCGGCCGGGCGGGATTGCCCCCGGTCTGCGCCAACGCCGCCGAAGAGGCCGACACGGCCGCGGGCACGGCCGCCAGCAAGTCCCGGCGCGAGGGAGAAACCGCGTTGCTCACCGGCATATGGTAACGCCGCGCCCGGTTCGTGCGGAGCGGAACGCCCCGGCCGCATCTTCCGGAATATATCCCACAAGGGAAACAATTCTTTAACAAGTGGCCAATCGATTCCCGGCGAAAGCGACTGTATCCTGATTGCGATACGGAGGGAATCAGGATGCATCGCTTGACTTGCATTGCCCGAATCGCCGCTGCCGTGATGTGCGCATCCGGAGCGGTTTGGGCGTCTTCCATCGGCTTTACAGTCACCAATCTCGCGTCGAGTCAGCCCGGCGTGGCGCCCACCACCGACTCCCAGCTGGTCAACGCCTGGGGGCTGGCTTCCAGCTCGACCTCGCCGTGGTGGATCGGCGATAACGGGACGGGAGTCGCTGAGCTCTACAATGGCGCGGGCGTCAAACAGGCGCTCGTGGTGACCATTCCGGGCGACGGCTCCGTGACCGGCGTCTCCTTCAGCAACATTGCGGGCGCATTCAACGGAGATACGTTTCTCTTCGACTCCGAGGACGGCACGGTATCGGGATGGAGAGGAGCGCTGGGGACGAACGCGGAGACCCTGGTTTCGGCGAACGACAACAATGTCTTTAAGGGCCTCACGCAGGCGACCGTGGGCGGCAACACCTACGCGTATCTCGCCAACTTCCGGGCGGGCTCCGTGGACGTGCTCAAGGGGAATGCGGCAGAGCCGGACCTGACGGGGACCTTCACGGATCCGACCCTGCCGGCGGGATATGCCCCGTTCGACGTGAAGAACATCGGGGGCGTCCTGTATGTCACGTATGCGGTCCAGGACACGGCTAAAAAGGACGACGTGGCCGGCCTGGGCAACGGCATCGTGGACAAGTTCGATCTGAACGGCAACTTCATGGGGCGCTTCGTAACAGGAGGCGCGTTGAATTCGCCGTGGGGCCTGGCGCTTGCCCCATCCGGCTTCGGCGACGTGGGCGGCGATCTGCTGGTCGGCAACTTCGGCGACGGCATGATCCACGCCTACAACCTCACCTCCGGCGCGCTGGTCGAGACCTTGCAGGACCCGAGCGGGAACCCGCTTTCGATCGATGGTTTATGGTCGCTGCAGTTCGGCAACGGGGCCGCCGCCGGCCCAACCGGCACGCTGTTTTTCACTGCCGGGCCGAACGACGAGAGCGACGGGTTGTTCGGAAGAATCGATCCCGCTCCAGAGCCGGAGACCTGGCTTTTGAGCGCGCTGGGGCTGCTGCCGTTTCTTGCCGTCCGGCGGATCAGACGGCTGGGCTGAACCGCGCGCAACGCGGGCTCAGTCTTCGACGAACGACTTCAGCCTGGCCAGCGCCCGGTCCCACTGCGCGGAGACGAGATCGAGGTACTCCTTGATCTCGTCAAGCGGCGCCGGATCGAATTCGAACAGGCTCTCGCGGCCTGTACGAACGCCGTGCACGATTCCGGCGCCCTCCAGCACGCGAAGATGCTTGGTGATCGCCTGCCGGGTCAGGCTGGAGCCCTTGGTCAGCTGCGAGATGGAATGCGGCTGGCCGCTGCTGAGCTTTGCCACCAGAAGCAGCCGCATCTCGTCGCCCAGCGCGGCGAAGACGGGCGCGCGGGACCGCCGCCTGGCGGCCCCGGCGCTACGGGTGTTGCTCGACATGGCTCTCGATGTTCTTCATCTGCTCCGCCCACCCGCCTTCGTTCCTTTGCAGCGCCTCGGCGCGGCGCGCGCTGGGGATCTTGTCGAAGCCGGATTCCGTCAGCAGAAGCAAGGTCCCGCCCGCGGTCTTCTCCAGCCTGAACTCCACCAGCGTAGGGGTTTCCTTTGAGTAGTCTGTTTTGGGATCCACGGCGTATGGGTGCCAGGTGAAGGAAAACAGCCGCTCGGGTTCCATTGTCTGCACGACGGCCTCCCACTGAAGATGCTCGTACCCGGGATACGTAATGTGGCCGCGGGAGACCCGGCCCGGAACAAATGGGCCATCCAGTTCGACGCGAAACCACTCGCCGAATTCCCGATAATCCGTCAGCGCGCGCCAGACCCGCGAAACCGGCGCCTTGAGTTCGATCCGCTTCTCGATGCGGTCCGTCACGTTATGCAACCTCCAGGTTGCATTATAACGCGGGACCGGACAGAGATGCAACCGGTTGGTTGCGCTTAGCGCCGGTGGCGCTCTTCGCCATCCGCTATGCGCCACATCGTTCGCCTGTCATGGCTGGGGCCCTTTGGCCTCCGCGCTCACGAAGAGCACCTCAATGGCGCTGGTCGCGTTACCAAGAACGTTCGATGCCGCGCAGCGAAAGAGCGTTTTATTGTCCGCGAGGGTGGCAGGCGGAGTCGTATAGGCGGCTTCGGTGGCGCCGGGGATGTCGCTCATGTTCCCGGCGCCGATTCCCTTCTGCCATTGATAGCTCATCGGCGACGCGCTCGAAGCCGTAACGGAAAACGTCGCCCTCTGTCCCCGCCGCGCCCGCACCCGCGCCGGATTCGTGAGAATGACGGGCGCCCCGGCTGCGGGCATGACGCTCAGAGTAGCCCGTCTGCTGGTGACGCTGCCCGCGCCATTGGTGACCGCCACGCTGAAACTCGCTCCGGAGTCGGGCAGGATGGCGGCGGGAATGGAAAGCGTTGCGGCGGTCGCGCCGGCGATATTCATGCCGTTTTTCCGCCACTGGTACTCGAATGGTGAAGCGCCGGCGGCAACGACCGTGAACGTGACCGGCTGGCCCGCCGCCGCGGTTCGGTCCGCCGGGTGGGCGCTGATGGTTGGGACGCCGACCGGCGGGTCCTTCACCGTCAATATCGCCGGGGCGCTCATGATACTGCCCGAACGGTTGCGGACCACCACCCGAAAGCTCGACCCGTTGTCCGCCGGGGTGGTGGGCGGAATGGTAAGCCAGTTCGCGGTGGCCCCCGGAAGGTCCTTCCCGTTCTTCTGCCACCGATAGCTCATCGGCCCGCGGCCGGTGGCGGCAACCCAAAAACTCGCCGGTTCGCCACTGGTCTGGACATTGTTCACCGGCTGCGACACGATCTTCGGAGCGGCTTGCGTCATGGTGAGGAACTGGCTGAAGAAGGCCCATATGCCATCGGTAAAGTCGTAGCCGGTTTCAATATCCGGCGTTGGATAAGTATGGGTCCCGCCGATGATGGTGACAAATGCCACCTGGGTTCCGCCGGTCCCGCCCCGCCACGTCGCCTGGCTGACCTGGCCGGGCCGGCGCGGCGACGATTCGTACGTCGTGGCGGGAACGGCGCTCTGTAAACCGTCGGCCGCGCGCCAGGCGTCCACAGTGTCCTTCACCATGGCGTAAGCCACGCTCGCGTCCGACGTGCCGTGGAACAGGATCACGGGGACGGCGGCCCTCGGGATGTTACCGGTCAATCCCATGAACTCATCCAGCGAAGCCGCGGCCCTGATCATGGAGGGCCTCTCGCAGGCATACGCCAATGCCATGTGTCCCCCCATCGAAAGGCCGGTGACGAAGGCGTCGCTGCAATGATCGGACGCCCTGACCCGGCGAATCACCTCGGTGGTGTAATCGACGTCCTCAAAGCCTTCGACGCGCGGGTCGTGGTTAGCCCAGCCTCGTCCGGGCGTCCCTGTGGAATTGCCCGAAGAGGAACAGGAAACGACGACGAAACCCGCCTCGTCGGCCTTGCGATGGAAATACGTTGCCGGTACGCCGTTCATGGTCAGGATCATAGGCGCCGGCGCGGTTCGCGGGAGGTTGTCCGGCCGGTAGACATAGTAAAACCGCTGCTGGCGCAGCCGGGCGCCGGAAACGTCCGTGGTGTTCAAAGTGAAATCGACTCGAACGTCCGTCGCCGCAAAACCCGGGCCGGAGGAGATGAGGATACAGAATATTAGCGGCGCCGTGATTCGAATGCGAAGAGAATCGTCTTCCCGCATTTCCGTCCGCCGCCGCGCGCGTTTCAGCCGCCAGGATGTAACCATGTTGCCGCAGTCCACCGTCTGCCAGGGTAGCAAAGCAAGATATAGTCGGAATGGATCGGGGGTTTCGTGGAGATTCAATCGACGCTCCGGCTGAAGTTCGGACACGCTCACCTGCCGCGCGTGCTCGCCGCCGTGGCGCTGCTCTCCGGCGCCTCGTCCGGCATGCCCCTGCCGCAGACCCCGGCGCCGGATGACGAGAAACAACTGGCAACCGTAAGCGTCCAGGTTCTGAGCGCCTCGGGGATGCCGATCGCCAAGGCAGCGGCGCAGTTGCTTCCGGAGAGAGGGGGGACGCCTCCGGCCAACCCCGCCGCTTCGCGACCCCGCGAGCAGGTGGCGAAGGCCGACGAGAACGGGAGGTTCGTTTTCGAGAAGATAGTCCCGGGCAGGTACTGGTTCGCGGTGACGCACCCGGCCTACCTGACGCCCCGGGACGACTCATTTGGACCGCGTCCTGCCAGGACCCTGACGCTCACCGCGGGCCAGCGCCTGGAGATGACAGTCAGACTGCTGGAGCCCGCGACGGTC
>JAIQFU010000007.1 GCA_020073115.1 Terriglobia bacterium | reverse complement strand
GGGACCATCGACGGCTACTGGGGCCTGCTCAAGCGCGGCCTGATAGGGAGCTTCCACCGCGTCTCCATAGCATCTGCATCGCTACCTGGCGGAATTCCAGATGCGCTGGAACAACCGGAAGAACACGGACCTGTTCGCCCTGGTCGTCATACGGCTGTTGATAGGGACGGCGCTTCTGTACAAATAGTTGATCGCGGAAGAGCAAGCGCCGGAAGAAACCGAGCCGACGGTCGAGTTGGACGGGGAGCCATTTTAAGCGCCTACCGCAGCAACCGCAAAACCGGATCAAAACATTCCTTCGCAAAATGCTCGGGTTACGATTTCGTTGACAGGCGCGCAAGGCTGGCATATACTCCCGAATGACGAGTAACAAGTTCTGGAGGTACTCCACTTGCCATACGAAATTTTCGCGCGCACAACTGCGCGCAAAGGCGCGCCCCCAACCATCAATATCGCTGCCAACGGGAGGCTGGGACTGAATAAGGCCGCAGCCGAGTTGCTGCACAAGGAAGCCATCGGTTTCGCGCTCCTCCTTTGGGATGCGGACGCACGGAAGATTGCTGTAAGACCAATCAAGAAGAAGGATCCCCGCGCGTTTACGGTGACGTTCAGTAAAGGTCGGATGAGCGCGGGTATTTCCGCAAAAAGCTTCTGCGACTACATTGGCGTGGACTATTCGCAAACGCGCGGATATCAAGCCAAATGGAACGATAACGAGTCGGCGCTCGAAATTGATCTAGGTCGAGCAGAATTTGCTAACGGCCGCCAGAAGCCCGAAGCGCAGAAGCGCTCCGCGCGAGCCGCATAAAAAGCACGGGCGGAAGAGGCAAGATACTTGCCTCTTCCGCCCAGAACCGTGCACCTTTTTATTCGGTTATGACGAGTAACGAACTGGAGGTGTGTGGCCCGGAGACGATTGTACCCGATCCCGGGACGCCCATCAACCCTAAAGGCCGTAGAAATTGTGGAGGGCGTCCGGATGGTTCCGGGAGCGGTCTTATGAACCGCAAATGTCTCGCAGGCATTGGGGTCCGATCCCCCCGCCCTCGGCTCAATACATTACCACGGGGAGGTTGGTGCGTTACCACGGGGAGGTTGGTGCGTTGCTAATACTCCAAGAACTCATCGCCTTGAACAACAAAGAAGCGCATTCGCCGGGCTAGTTCCCGCAGTCGTTCCTTCCATGAAGCCGCAAAAGCCAGATCATTGCCGCTCGGCGCAAGCCGCCCGGTGACAACGCCGGGGTACGGCTCAAGAGGATGGTTGTGAACGTGAACGACCCATTCACTCCGCTGCCCCGTTTCCACGATTGATTTCATCTCCTCCGCCGTTGGCTTGTAGGCAACGCTTACCGGCAGTCGAATAAACGACGGAATACCTCCATCCTGCCCGACTGCGAGCCGCCAAGACACCTCTTCCGAGCGGTCAATCGGGATGAAAATCCAGAACGCCTCTTCTGTCGATAAACCGCCCATCTGCTTGCATGCCAGTTTCAAATACTGCCCGAGGCGTCCCTCAACAGGACGCGACGGGTATGCGTCCTTCTTCTCGATGCTGTCCTCAAGCAACCTGCGCAACGCTTCCGTTGATTTGTCTTCTGGTTGGGCGCGGTCCGATTCTCGTTTCTCCACCCTGCGCTTTGTCCATTCGGGTTGGTCGATCATGAACACCGTAGGGTACAGCGATTCAAATATGGATACAATGGGATCGGAATAATGAAACTGCCCCCCGGGGTCTCCAAGCAGCAGTTCGATGCGGTGTTGAGCAATCTGCTCAACAGCCCGCCGATGCCACTGAAAACCATAAGCCCGAAGCCGAAGCGCACAGAAAAGAAGCGCAGCTGACCGGATCGCCGAGTTCATTCTCCGCGAGACTCGGACGCGGGCCCAGGAGAATCAACGTGCCGCCAAGTCTCGCTCTGGGTCGTACAGACTTGCAGCCACGTGGATAACCAGCACAACATCATGAATGGCGCCGCCAGCCCCCACAGGAGAAAGTAGGCGGTCCGTCGTGATGGCAACCTCATCGATATATTGGTCATCGGCCAGCAGACAAAAGCAGGGATTCTCGTCCGCAGGTTGAGGAAAATCTTCGACCTCCTGGGTTTCCCTTGGCATCCGCAAGGCGTCGAAAAGAACTTTCAGCCTGTTGTCGATGTCGCCGCCGTGCTTCACAATCCCGCCCGGCATATCTCGACGCAGGAACAGGATCTTCAGGGAGCAGCCGTGATAATTTTCTCTCGTAATAAGCGGCACGAATCGATGGATGTGGTTCCCGCCGCTAACCACTTTGTACTTGTCCCCGAAGTATTCGGAGAACGGGCGGCCCCCTGGGTATACATTCCCCCTGTCCACCTTCAAGGCCGGGTGTGAGTTCCACAGTTCTTTCAACTGCGGGTGAATCTGACTTCGGATTTCCCGCTTGCTCTTTGTCCTGGGCTTATTTGTCTCAGCGGGAAGAGCCCCCCTGTAAATCAGACGAAATTCCATCGGTTCGCCGCCTTCTCCTGGCGCGTCGCGATACCGCCACGTTTCGATGCAGGGCGGATAGCATCTTCAATTGCCGACATAAGAACACCCCGCTGTACACTGAGAGTGTTAGCCCGCAAATAACTTTGTTCATGGGGGGCGGTCCTGCCCAGAGCGCCTCCTCTCACTACAACCTATTGTGGTCGCCGGAGCGCGTCTTTGTCAAATAGATAATCACCATGCAACCCGAAGCCCTCGCGCGGGAAATCATCGACCGGCTCCGCACGGCCGGCCATCAGGCCTGGCTGGTGGGCGGCTGCGTGCGCGATCTCTTGCTGCAGGCGCCGCCCAAGGATTTCGACGTCGCCACCGACGCCCGGCCCGAGCGCCTGCTGGAACTGTTCCCCTATGCCGGCCGCGTCGGGGCGCATTTCGGCGTGGTGCTGGTGCGGCGCGATTCCGCCTGCGTGGAAGTGGCTACCTTCCGCAGCGATCACGACTATGCCGACGGCCGCCGGCCCACCTCGGTGCATTTCGAAGGCGATCCGCGCCAGGACGTCCTGCGTCGCGACTTTACCATCAACGGGCTGATGCTCGACCCTCGGACGGGCGATCTTCTGGACTATGTCGGCGGGCGCGACGATCTGAAACGACGGGTGGTTCGCGCTATCGGCGATCCCGAGACGCGCTTCCGGGAGGACCACCTCCGGATGCTGCGCGCCGTCCGCTTCGCCGCGCGCCTGGGCTTCGAGATCGAACCCTCGACTTTCGGGGCCATCCGCGGCCATCACCGCTCCATCCTGCGCGTTTCCGCCGAGCGCCTGCGCGACGAACTGGTTCGCATCCTCACTGAAGGCGGCGCCCGCCGCGGCTTCGAGTTGCTCGACGCCACGGGAATGCTGAACGATTTTCTCCCGGAGGTGGCGGCCATGAAAGGCGTCCAGCAGCCTCCGGAGTTTCACCCCGAAGGAGACGTCTGGGTTCATACCCTCCTGCTCCTGGAACAACTGGGGCGCCCCACCCCAACCCTGGCGCTGGGGGCGTTGCTGCACGATGTGGGGAAACCGCCCACTTTCCGCGTGGCGGAACGCATCCGCTTCGACGGCCACGTGGAAGAGGGAGTGACGCTGACCCGCCGGATCATGGCGCGGCTGCGATTCTCGCGCGAGGAAACCGACCGGGTAGAAGCCCTGGTGGCCAACCACATGCGGTTCGCCGACGTTCAGAAAATGAAGGAAAGCACCCTCAAGCGCTTCCTGCGCCTGCCGCATTTCGCCGAGCACCTGGAACTCCACCGCCTCGACGTGCTGTCCAGCAACCGCCGCCTGGAGAATTACGATTTCCTGCTCCGGAGCAAGGATGAGCTTACCGAGGAGAAGCTGAAGCCGGAACGCCTGCTCACCGGGGACGACCTGATCGCCGCCGGATACCAGCCCGGCCCCCGGTTTGCCGAAATCCTCATGGCCGCGGAAGACGCCCAGCTGGAAGGAGCGATCGCCACAAAAGAAGAAGCGCTGGCTCTGGTGCGGGAACGGTTTCCGTAGGGCCGCGAGACCAATGGCCGTGACACGCTCCAGCATGTCGCGGACGGGCGGAGCCCGGTCCTACAGCGTCTTCCGCGCCCGCCGGAAGACATCCGCCAACATCTTCTCCGTCAGCTTTCCCGTGGACGTGTTCTGCTGGCTGGGATGATACGAGCTGATGAGCAGGGGCTGCCCCGCCGCCGTCGTAAACGGCAGGTTGTGGCCGAAAACGAAACCCGCCCGGCTGCGGATCACGCCGCGCGACTTGAGTACGTCGAGGTAATTGTCAAAAGCGATCTTGCCGAGCGCCACCACCACTCTCACGTGCTTCAACAGGTCCAGTTCCCGCACGAAGAACGGACGGCAGTTGCGGATCTCCTCGGGCGTCGGTTTGTTGCCGGGAGGGGCGCAGCGCGCGGAGGCGGTGATATAGAGATCGTGCAGTTCCAGGCCGTCGTTCCGTGAAACGCTGCGGGGCCGCGAGGCGAAGCCCGTTTTGTACAAAGTCCGGTAGAGCACGTCGCCCGAGCGGTCGCCGGTGAACATGCGGCCGGTGCGATTCGAGCCGTGGGCCCCCGGGGCCAATCCCACAACCAGGACGCGCGCTTCGGGGTCGCCGAAGCCGGGTACCGGCCTGCCCCAGTACTCCTGGTCGCGGTAGGCGCGGCGCTTCGTCTCGGCGATGTTGGCGCAGTGTTCCCGCAAGCGAGGACACAAAGTGCAATTTACAATTTCCGACTGAAGAATATCGAGCACTCTGTCGATTGTAACTGTGGAAAAAGACCGTTGTGAAATTCACCACGGTGGTAAAATAGTAAAAAATAGCTTGACGTAGTTTGAGGCGGGGTTGGACAATCGAATTGTTCGGCAGCTCCGGCCGAATTTTTCGGTTATTGCTCTGGCGCGAACTCCCCCCGGTTAGTACCGTCCCGGATCTTTGTGCGTATGCAGCGAACCGATCTGTTTCTCCATCGTTTCCTCAGTCTGACAATCCTGGCTCTTTTGATTTCAGGCGTTTCCAGCGGCGCGACGCGCGCGAAAAGACGTCAACACCGGCGGGTGGTTGCCCCTACCACCGCGGTTCGCAGGGCTCGCGTGGTGCGGGCCGTGGCTACCCGGCGGGCGCCGGTGCGCACCGCCGTCGCCCGTGTCAGCCGGAACGGGGCGTTCGCCGGAGCGGTCATCGCGGGAGGACCGTGGACGGAACCGACATATGCCGACTCCACCTTTGGCGACGTGGTAGACGGGGAAGACCCGGTGATCCGGCGAGCTGCGGTTGAGGCCCTGGGTTCCTATAACGGCTCGGTGGTCGTGGTGGATCCCACGGATGGCCGGATTCTGACCATGGTGAACCAGAAACTGGCGCTCGGGTCGGGGTTTCAGCCATGTTCCACGATCAAGGTATCGGTAGCTCTGGCCGGTTTGAGCGAAAAGGTGATCCAGCCCGACAACAAGTTCCGGCTGGCCGGCTTGGGCAGAATTGACCTTACCTACGCCCTGGCCCATTCCAATAACTACTACTTCGCCACGCTGGGCGAGAAACTGGGGTTCGAAAAGGTCAGCTACTACGCGCACCTGTTCGGGTACGGCGAGAAGGCTGGGCTGAACATTCAGGGAGAGCAGCCCGGCCGGTTTCCTTCCGCTCCCCCCCGCAACGGGGGCGTGGGGATGTTGACCAGCTTCGGCGAAGAGATCTCCCAGACGCCGCTGCAACTGGCCGCCTTGATGGGCGCGGTGGCTAACGGCGGCACGTTGTATTACCTGCAGTACCCGCACAGCCAGGCCGAGGCCGCGCGGTTCATACCGCAAGTGAAGCGCCGGTTGGAGATCGGCGCCCTGATCCCGTTGATCAAACCCGGCATTCGGGGGGCGGTGGAGTTTGGAACGGCTCACCGCGCCCGGGAGGACGGGCCGATCGCCGGCAAGACCGGCACGTGCAGCGAGAACCGCACACACCTGGGGTGGTTCGGGTCCTTCAACGACGTAGGCAACCGCAAACTGGTGGTCGTTGTCCTGCTGACCGGCGGCCGGCCGGCTATCGGCCCCCTGGCAGCCGGAATCGCGGGCGATGTGTACCGCATCCTGGGCCAGCAGAACTACTTCGCCACCTCGCAACCACTCACCCCGGCGACCCTGATTTCCAGCCAGATCTGCTGTTCGCAGTAGTGCGGCGAGGCACATGCCTCGCCCCCCTGCGGAACGTGCGGCGTTGCGTCGCTAGGCGGTGGTACTTGCTACTCCGTTTTCGTACGGAACCGCCCCTTGCCGCCCCGTCCCTTCGGGAGTAAGCTCCCAATTAGAGGTAGCAAAACCATGAGGGTTGTTCTGCAATTTGCGCTTTGCTGCGTGTTTGCCGGGGGCGCCATGGCGCAGCGCGGCGGCGGTGGAATGGGTGGCGGCGGAGGCTTCCGCGGCGGTGGCGGCGGCGGTGTCGGACGTATGGGCGGCGGCGGACGAGTCGGGATCGGTGTCGGCGGCGGCATCGGCCACGGTGGCGGCGGCGTCGGAGGGTTCGGCGGCGGCATCGCCCCCGGACGTCTCGGCGGCGGGTCTTATCACGGCGGGTTCGGAGGCTACGGAGCCTACAACCGCTTCGGCGGCTACAACCGCTTCGGCGGATACAGCCGCTTCGGCGGATACAACCGGTTCGGCGGCTACGGGTTTTACGGCGGCTACTCGCCCTACTATTCGTATTATCCCGGCTTCAGCTTCGGCCTCTCGTATGGGCCCGATTATTGGGATTACGGCTATTCCCCGTATATCAGCTCCTATCCTTACGGATACAGCTACTACGATCCCTATAGCTATGCCGCCCCGGCGGCGTATCAGCCCAACGTCACAGTGGTTTACCCGGCGCAAAGCCAGGCTTCGACCGCGTATGCCGAGCCCGCCAGGCCGGTGATGCGCCAATACGACCAGTACGGACAGGAGGTCAATCCTCCGGCGGCGTCGGCTGACTCCTCGCCGATCTACCTGATCGCCTTCAAGGACCAGGTGATCCGCGCGGCGCTGTCGTATTCGCTGGATGGCGACACGCTGCACTATGTCAACCTGCAGCACGAACAAAGGCAGGCGCCTCTCAGCACGGTGGATCGGGCGCTCAGCCAACAGTTGAATCGCGAGCGGCGCGTACAGTTCCGTTTGCCGCAGTAGCCGGTTCGCGCCCGACGCCGCCGGCAGCGCTCACCGGCGCTGACCGGCGGCGATAGTCGTAGGCCTAAGGGCGTAAGCATCTCTAATCCTTTGTGTGCTCTGCCACGCTCCCGCGCCCCGCCGCCGCCGGCGGGCGGGAATGAAAAATTTCAGCGGATCTTTTTAGGAGTTGCATACCCTATAATCGGTTTGAGACGGTCTTTAAGGTCCGGAAGGAGGCTACTTGAAGATCCTCAAGCTGCCCAAGGAGAAGCTCGATCTTTTCGCTTCCGTCGTCCAACAGTTCGGCGAGTTGCACGCGCCCGTCGAGCAGGACGGCAAATTTGTCTTCAGAAGGCTGACCCGGTGGTCCGACGCGCGGCTGGAGTACGACCGCACGCTTCTCCCTCCCAAGAAGTATTTCCTGCCGCCGCGGGAAACGATGTTCCGTTACCGCCCGGGCGAGGGGTTCCTCCCTAATACCGAAGGCTTGGACCAGCGGTTGATCCTGTTCGGCGTGCATGCCTGCGACGTCTACGCCCTCAATATCCTGGACCGCGTCTTCGCCGGTAAATTCCCCGATCCCTACTACCAGGCGCGGCGGAAGAACATCGGGATCATCGGCATCGACTGCACGCCCGACAAGCACTGCTTCTGCCGGTCGATGCGCGCGGATTTCGTGGACCACGGCTTCGACCTCTTCTTCTACGATACGGGCGACTACTACCAGGTCCTGGTGGGCACGGCCCTGGGAGACGACATGGTGCTGGCCACGGGGAGCGTTTTCGAGCCCGAGGAGGCCGCCGATATCGACGACTACAAGCGCCGCTCGTGGAACAAGCGCCGATCCTTCCAACTCGATGTCGAGATCCGCGACCTTCCCGAGATTTTCGAGATGGAATACCAGAGCGAGATCTGGGACGACCTGGGAGGCCGCTGTCTTTCCTGCGGCAGTTGCAGCATGGTTTGCCCCACCTGCTACTGCTACGACGTAGTGGACGATGTGGAGTTGGGGTCGCGCGGCGGCAACCGCACGCGCGCGTGGGATTCCTGCCTGTTCGCCAACCACGCCCTGGTGGCCAGCGGCGAGAATTTCCGCGGCCCGCGGGCCAGCCGCATCAAGTTCCGCTTCTATCACAAGCAGCGCGGCTTCGTGGCCGAGTACGGCCGGCCGAGTTGCGTGGGATGCGGCCGCTGCATCACCGCCTGCCCGGTGAGTATCGACGTGGTACAGGTGATCGACCGCCTGCGGAGGGTCCAAGATGTTGCTAGCCGATGAAGTCGCCACCCACCATCCCGTGTTGAGCGACAACCCGTACCAGCCGCACATGGCGCGGATCGTTCGCATCTACAAGATGGTGGAGAACAACCACCTCTTCACCCTGCGCTTCCTGGAGGACCGCCTGGCGCACTCGTTCCGCCACCTGCCGGGGCAGTTCATCATGCTGAGCGTGCCGGGGGTGGGGGAAATGCCCATCTCGATCTCCTCGTCTCCCTCGCGCCCGGAAGTGCTGGAACTCTGCGTGCGCCGCGTGGGGCGGGTCACGAACGCGCTCTACCGGCTCAAGACCAACGACGTCGTGGGCGTCCGGGGGCCCTACGGGAACGGCTACCCCATGCAGGAGATCATGGGCAACGACATCCTGCTGGCGGCCGGCGGCCTGGGGATGGCGCCGCTCCGCTCTTTGCTGTGGTACGCCCTCGACCACCGCGACCGGTTCAACAACATCACCCTGATGTACGGCGCCAAGCGGCCCGAGGACATGCTCTTCCGCGAAGAGCTGACGGCCCTGGTGGACCGCACGGACATCAATTGCCTGCTCACCGTGGATGCCGACCCGGGCGGAACCTGGAAGAACCACGTCGGGCTGCTGCCGACGTTGTTCGACCACGCCAAAATCGATCCCCTGCACAGCTACGCCGCGGTGTGCGGCCCACCCGTGGTCTATAAGTTCATTCTCCAGCGGCTGCTGGACCTCGGGTTCCCCAAGAACCACATCCTGATGTCCCTGGAGCGGCGTATGAAGTGCGGCGTCGGCAAGTGCGGCCATTGCAGCATCGGCTACAAGTACACGTGCCTGCAAGGACCGATCTTCACCTACTGGGACGCCATCAACCTGCCGGAGATGATCTGATGGGCAAACCGACCGTGGGAATTTTCGGACTGACGGGCTGCGCCGGCGACCAGCTCGTCATCCTGAACTGCGAGGACCAGCTGCTGGACCTGGTGGCGCTGATCGACATCCGGGACTTTCTGATGGCATCGTCGGAGAATCGGACCGACTGCCCGCTGGACGTCGCGCTCGTCGAGGGGGCGGTCCTGACGAACCGCGACGCGGAGAGGCTGCGCGCCATCCGGCAACGCTCCAACCTGCTGGTGGCGCTGGGGACCTGCGCCGTGTGGGGCGGGGTGGCGGCCCTGGACCGCGGAGCCGATCGCAGCCAACTGCTGGAGGAGGTCTATGGCGAAGCCGGCCACGGCTACGATTCCAGCCACGCCCAGGCGCTGCGGGAGATCGTGCGCGTGGACCTGAACATCACCGGCTGTCCCATCGAAAAGGAGCATTTTCTGGCGGCCATTGCCGCCCTCCTCAACGGCGACACGCCGGTGTATCCTTCGTACCCGGTGTGCACCGAGTGCCGCATGCAGGAGAACAACTGCCTGCTCATGGAGCGCGGGCTGCCGTGCTGCGGGCCGGTGACGGCCGCGGGGTGCGGAGCCCGGTGTCCCGATCTGCGGGTTCCCTGCATCGGCTGCCGCGGCCCCATGGCGGACGCCAATCCCGTTTCCCTGCTGGAGGTCCTGGAGCAGAAGGGGTTCGACCGGCGGCAAGCGGCCGCCCGGCTGCGGACCTTCGCGCCGGAAGGAGTCGCCTGATGAGCGTCATCGTGATCGAGCACCTGGCCCGCGTGGAGGGCCACGGCGGCATCACCGTCGAACTGGAAGGCGACGCCGTCACCAACGTGCGATTCGACGTCTTCGAGGGGTCCCGGCTGCTGGAGCCGCTGGTGCGCGGCAAGCGCTACGACGAAGTTCCCCCCATCCTCTCGCGCATCTGCGCCATCTGTTCGGCGGCCCATACGCTGACCTCGCTGAAAGCCACCGAGGCCGCGTTCGGGATCCGGGTGAGCCCCCAAACGGAGCTGCTGCGCGAGTTGCTGTTCCGCGGCGAAAGCATCGAGAGCCATGCCCTGCACCTGTTCCTCCTGGCCATCCCGGATTATCTGAACTATCCCGGCGCCGTGGCCCTGGCGGCGGACAAGCCGGCGGCCGTGCTTCTCGGCCTGCGCCTCAAAAAGCTAGGAAACCGCATTCAGGAGACTATCGGCGGGCGCGCGGTGCATCCGGTCAACGCCCTGGTGGGGGGCTTCGGAAAAGTTCCCGCGCTGGACCAGCTCATCGAGTTGCGCAGCGGACTCCTGCAGGCCGCCGCCGACGCGGATGCCGCCATCGACCTGATGGCCTCGCTTCCCGCGGCCGACTTCTGCCACTCCGAAACCGTCTACGCCGCCCTGCGTTCGCCCCACCTCGACAGCTACTACCTGGGAGACGAAGTGATGGTGGTGACGGACGGGAACCGCGCCATTGTGCCGGCCTCCGATTACGCGTCGCTGACGAATGAGAAGGCCGTTCCGCACTCGCACGCCAAGCACAGCTCATTCCGCGGAAGCCCGTTCATGGTCGGCTCGCTGGCGCGTCTTACGGTGAACCCCCGGAGGCTCACCGGGAAATTGGCCGTGGCCATGAAGCGGCTGAAACTCTCGCTCCCCGCCGACAACCCCATGGATAACAACAAGGCGCAGGCGCTGGAATTGATTAACGACGTGGAGCGCGCGCTGGAAATTATAGAGCAGTTGCTGCGCGACGGCATCAAAGACGAGCGCCCTATGCCGGTTCAGCCGAGGGCCGGAACCGGAACCGCCATCACCGAGGCGCCGCGAGGGCTGTTGATCCACAGCTACCAGTACGATGCCGACGGCTGCGTGGTGGCCGCCGACGTGATTACGCCGACGGCCCTCAACGCCGCCAGCATGGAATTGCACTTCCGCCGCGGCGTCGAACAATGCGCCGAGCGGGAGGAGGCGGTCATAACCAAACGGCTGCAGATGATTGCCCGGGCTTACGACCCGTGCATCTCCTGCTCCGTGCATCTCGTGCGCCGATGAAACCGCCGCTGGTGATCGGCCTCGGCAACACGCTCATGGGGGATGACGGCGCCGGCTGCCGCGCGGCGGAGCGCCTGGCGCGGGATCCCCGCCTGCCTTCGGGAATCGAGGTGATCTGCGGCGGAACGGATCTGCTGCGCTATGCCGATGAAATCGAAAACCGCTCGCGCGTCATTCTGATCGACGCCATCGAGAGCGAGGCCGAGCCCGGGAGTATGTCGCTGATCGAAGACGGACCCGAAGAACGGCGCGAGCACGCACACCACCTTTCGGCGGTGCAGCAGGCCGAGCTGCTCCGGGTCATGACGGGAACGCCCATCCGGCTGTTCGGAATTTCGGTGGCGTCCGCAACCCTGGGGACGGAGTTGTCGCCCGCGGTGGCGGATCGCCTGCCGGCCATACTGGACCGCATTTTGGAGGAGTTGTGATGCAATTCTTTGACGTGATCCAACAGCGGCGCTCGATCCGCAGTTTCCTGCAGAGGCCCGTTGCGGAGGAAAAGCTGCGGTGCATTCTGGAGGCGGCGAATACTGCGCCTTCCGCGGGCAATTTCCAGTCGTACGAGATCTACGTCGTGAGCGGCAAGCGCGCCCGGCTGGACCTGGCGCGGGCCGCGCACGAACAACTGTTCATCGCCGGCGCCCCCCTGACCCTGGTCTTCTGCACGCACTCGGCGCGCTCCGCGGAACACTATGGGAAACGCGGGGAGAAGTTATATTCGGTGCAGGACGCCGCGATCGCGTGCGCCTTCGCCATGCTCGCCGCTACCGTCCTGGGACTGGGGTCGGTATGGGTGGGCTCCTTCGAGTCGGACCAGGTTCGTGAAGTCATCGGCTCGCCCCCGGGAATTGTTCCTGTCGCCATGCTGCCGATCGGCCACTCCGCCGAGCGCCCGGATCCCCAGGAACGCCGGGGTGTGAAAGACCTGGTCCACTGGGTGCAGTAGAACCGGGCTCTGCCCGCTCCCGGAGGGGGCTCTGTCCGGCCGCGGCAGGCTGGAGCGGGGCGCCCTCTGGGCCCGGCCCCGGGAGGGCGGCGCTACGGACGCGTCCGCAACTCCGGACGGCCGCTCTTCCCGTCCCGCTTCCGTTCGCTCCGCAAATCGATCAGGCGTTCGCGCATATTGCGGTACGCGGAGGTGGTGACCACGTATTCGGGTTTGGCCGGGAGTATCCGGTCAATCTCTTTCTGGGTCTTCCGGATTCGTTCTCTGTCGGGCGGGTGCGTCGAAAAAAGAGCGCTGATGGTCCCGGGCCGCTTCCGCTCCAGGGCCTCCATTTTCTCGAATATGCTGATCGTGCCCGTCGGGTCGTAGCCCGCGGCGTACAGGTACTGCACTCCCAGGTAGTCGGCTTCGGCTTCGGCTTTCCGGTCGAAGCTGAGGAAGGTCATGGGAATGGCTACGCCCGCCGCCTGGCGCGCCGCATACCCGCCGGTCCCGCCGAGCAGAATGCTCAGGGGCGCGCTCAAGATGTTCGCCAACTGCGATCTCGTCGCCTGCCGGGTCATGTGCCGCGCGGCCACGTGAGCGATTTCGTGGGCCATGGCGCCGGCCAGTTCGTCTTCCTCATCGGCAATTTCGATCAGCCCCGTGTTCACGAAAACATAGCCGCCGGGCAGGGCGAAGGCATTCAGGTTGTCGTTCTCCAGCACCGTAAACGTGAACGGGAAGGCGGCGTCCGAGTTCCGCACCAGGTTCTGGCCCAGGCGGTTGACGTACTCCGAAACCAGGGGGTCCGCGAGCACCTTGGCCTGCCGCCGCACCTCCTGGGCCAACTGGCGGCCCAGCGCCATTTCCTTCTGCAGCGAATAGAAATTGACGCCCTTACCGACATCGCGATTGCCAATCTGGCTGGGGTCGTCTTTTTTCTTATCCCCGGCATAGACCGCGGCTGCCAGCGCGAGGCAGACGAGAGCGGCGAGTGGGGATCTCATGGCCGGAGTTGCTCCTAGAGTATTGTAAAGGGGATGAGCACGGAAATCGATGAGAAATTAGAGCCTGTAGAGCCTGGACAGGCGTTATGGCGACGCTACGCACACCACTTTCCGGTGCGCGAACGGCTGATTTATCTGAACCATGCCGCGGTCGCGCCGCTCTGCCGCCCGGCGGCTGACGCCATGAAACGGCTGGCCGACGATTGCCTCCACTTCGGCAGCCTGCACTACGGCGAATGGCTCGCTGCCTACAGCGGCCTGAGGACCGCCGCCGCGCGGTTGATCGGCTCCGAGCCCGCGGAGATCGCGCTGGTAAAAAACACCTCCGAGGGCATAGCCACCGTCGCCATGGGGCTGGACTGGAAAACCGGTGACCGGATGGTCGGCTTCCGGGAGGAGTTTCCGGCCAACTATTTTCCCTGGAAGCGTTTGGAATCCAAAGGCGTGGATGTCACCTGGCTCTCGGTAAACGATCCCCTGGACCGCATCGAAGAAGCGTGCCGCGGAGCACGCCTCCTGGCCATCAGTTTCGTGCAGTTCCTCAGCGGATACCGTGCTCCCATTGAAGCAATAGGTGAGATTTGCCATCGTAACCAGTGCATATTCCTGGTAGATGCGATTCAGGGGATGGGCGCTTTTCCCCTCGACGTCAGGTCCAGCCACATCGATGCCCTGGCGGCGGACGGCCACAAATGGCTGCTGGGCCCGGAAGGCTGCGCCATCCTGTACATCAGCCGGGAACTTCAGGACCGTGTGGACCCCGTGGAATTCGGGTGGACGAACGTCGAGAAGTACAACGACTACGGGTCGCGGGACATGTCTCTCCGGCGGGATGCGGGCCGGTACGAGCCAGGAACGCTAAATACCGTAGGATGTTTCGGATTGAAAGCATCAATTGAATGTTTACTTGAAATCGGAGTGGGAAATATAGCCCCGGTTGTCTCTTTTCTGGGGGACCGGATTGCGAACGGCGTCCGTGCGAAGGGGTACGAACTTCTGGGTGAGCGCACGCCCGGGACAGAGTCCGGCATAGTCAGTTTCCGGAAACCGGGGGTGGCAGCCGAGGAGCTGGTTCGGGTCTTGCGGGAGCGCGGGATTACATCAGCGGCCCGGGCGGGATGGGTGCGCACCTCGCCGCACTTCTACATTGCGCCGCAGGAGATTGACAGAATGCTCGAGGCGTTGCCGTGAGCCTTGTGGTAAGGAGGTAATGCCGGTAGAATGTAGCGGTACATGATGGTCAGCAAAATCACCGGTAAGGGGCAAGTTACCCTTCCGAAGGCGATTCGCTCCAAACTGGGCGTCGAGCCTGGAGATTCCCTGGTGTACGAAGTGGAAGGGGATGCGGTCCGAATCCGCAAAGTCGAGCCTTTCGAATTAGAGTGGCACAGGGCTGTCTCGCAGACTCTCACGCCGGAGTGGGACTCTCCCTACGACCACGAAAACTACGATGACCTTTGAACCCTTCGATGTGGTTCTCGTGCCATTCCCGTTTACCGATGCGGCGCTCACTGTCAAGCGCCCCGCCATGGTCTTGAGCCGGAGCGACTTCAACGCCCATGGCCGGGCGGTGCTGAGCATGATCACCGATCAAAGAAACGAGCCTTGGCCGCTGGATGTGAGGATCGATCACACGGCGGCGGGGTTGAAAATGCCGAGCGTGGCCAGGATGAAACTGTTCACCCTGGACACGCGGCTGATTCTGCGCAGGATCGGCCGCCTGGGAGAACCGGACCGGAAAGCGATGCTGGAGAACCTGCGGCGGCTGTTGCCGGGTCTTGAGTAGCGCCGCCGGCCGGTTTGCGCCGTGGCGGGTGGGACGGGCGGCCCAAACCCACCACCGGCAAGACCGGCGGGCGTTTACTGTCCCTGGGCCAGCGTGTACCCCTGCTGGCCGTCGAAAGTCCGCAGGGTTTCGGTCATCACGATGTCCAGCCCCGCATTCGAGACCCGCTGCATGAGGGCGATCAGTTTCCCCATCTCCGTCCCTCTTTCGGACAGGAAGCGGCAGCGGAAGCTATCGGTGCAGAACGTCTCCGCCATGCCCGCGGGCCAGACCTTCACGCCGCGGTTGTCGATCATCTGCAGCTTGAGGCCGTCGGAAGCGAGTTTGCCCATGGCCTCGGCCAGTTCATTGGCGTTACGCGAAGGCCAGTAGACGAACAGGTCGATGCCCTTCAACTCCATTTTCCCCGGTCCCGCGGCGGAAACTGCAGCCGGAGCGGCAGGCTGGGCCGGCGGCGTTTTGGCGTACGCCACGGGCTTCAGCCGGTTCGGCTTCTGGCCCAGGCGCGCCACCACCGCGCAGGCGAACTCCTTGGTACCTACCTTCTGCGTGCTCACGCCCTCGGTGAAGATGTCGTAGGTGTGGATGCCGTCTTCGATGGTCCGCAGCCACGCGTTGTGAACCCGTTCGGCGGTCTCCGGCTGGTTGATGTGCACCAGCATCAGAATCGCTCCCATCAGGAGGCCCGAGGGGTTGGCCAGGTTCTGCCCCGCGCGGCGGGGCGCCGAACCGTGGATGGCCTCGAACATGGCGCACTTGTCGCCGATATTCGCGGAGCCGGCCAGGCCCACCGAGCCCGCGATCTGCGCGGCCACGTCGGAGAGAATATCGCCGTAGAGGTTGGGCATCACGATGACGTCGAACGCTTCCGGCGTGTCGGCCATTTTGGCGGCGCCGATGTCCACGATCCACGCCTCTTTCTGGATGTCCGGATACTGGACCGCGATCTCGTCGAAAACCTTGTGGAAGAGGCCGTCCGTCATCTTCATGATGTTGTCCTTCATGAAGACGGTGACCTTCTTGCGGTTGTGCCGGCGCGCATACTCGAACGCATAGCGCACAATCTTCTCACTGCCCGGGCGGGAGATGAGCTTGATGCACGACATGGTTTCGGGGCTGATCTGGTACTCGATCCCGGCGTAGAGGTCCTCTTCGTTCTCGCGGACGATCACCACGTCCATATTGGGGTGCTTGGTGTCGATGAACGGGTGGTAGGAAACGCAGGGGCGGACGTTGGCATACTGGCCGAGGGTCTTGCGCGTGGTGACGTTGAGGCTCTTGAATCCGCCGCCCTGGGGCGTGGTGATGGGAGCCTTGAGGAAAACCTTGGTTCGCAGCAAGGACTCCCAGGAACTCGGATCGATCCCCGCGGTATTGCCGCGCAGGTAGACTTTCTCGCCAATCTCGATGGTCTCGATATCCAGGGCCGCGCCCGCGGCTTCCAGAATCTGGAGCGTGGCGCCCATGATTTCCGGACCGATGCCGTCGCCGTGGGCGACTGTAACAGGTGTCTTGGTCATATCGGGGATAACCAGATATTAGCACCAAGCGCCCACCACCGCGTCGAAGTTCTCCACAGGCTGTGGAAGGCGTCAGCAGCGGCCGGACGAGGCGCCGCCCCGTCTCGCTATGATGGTCGCATGCCGTTCCCCCTTGGATACAACACGTACTCACTGCGCGCCTTTCGCTGGCTCGATCTGGAACTGCTGGAGTATGCGGCGAGCCAGAAGCTCGACGCCGTCTACCTTCAGGATTCCGTGGACCCCGGCAATAACGATCCGGCCCACTGGCGGGAACTCAAGGACACCGCCGCACGGCTCGGCCTGCGGCTCGACGGCGGAGACGCCGGCGCGCTTCCGCGGAGTCCGGACGGAATAGACGCGACCCTGGCGCGCCTCCGCGAAGGGATTCGCCATGCGGTGGGGATCGGGTCGAAACTGGTGCGCTTCCGCGTGGCGGGCGACCGCGCCGGCATGCCGCCCGGACCGGTGGAGAAGACCATCGAGACGATGATCCGCGTCTTGCGCACGGTGCGCGCCGAAGCCATGGATGCCGGCGTGAAGTTCGCCATCGAGAATCACAAAGATCTGTTTTGCTGGCAGACGCGGCAGGTGATCGACGCCGCCGGCAAGGAGTTCGTGGGCTCCTACCTCGATACCGGCAACCCGGTCTTCGTCATGGAGGACCCACTGGCCACGGTGGAGACCCTGGGCCCCTTGGCGGTGATGCTCCACCTCCGCGATTCGGTGGTTTACGAGGCGCCGAACGGCGTCGCGGTCCAGTGGGTTCCTTTGGGCGAAGGCGTGGTGGACTTCCGTAAAATAGCCGCCCGCGCGCGGGAAATCTGCCCGCCGATTGCCGTGTACAACAAGCCCATCACCGGCCGGCCGCCGCAGATCCTGGCGATTTATGACTCCGAGTACATGAAGAACTGGGGCGATATGAGGGGCGCTGACCTGGCGCGGTTCATCGCCCTGGCGAAGCGCGGGCATCCCTACGAAGGCCCCATGGTGGTGGAGGACGTGCCGGGTAAGATGGCCGAGCCGATTGCGGCGGCGCTGCGGTATCAGCAGCGCGAGCACATGGAGCGCGGGCTGGAATACGCCCGCAAAACATTGGAGTTGGGCGTGCGCTGGCGCGTGGGTTGAGGTCACAGCACGTCGGCGAAAACGAAGCCGTCGCGCTCGACGATCTCCCCCGTTTGGATTTCGATGGGCCGGGAAAACATCGGGCCGCCATATGCGAACGTGTGGAACTCGCCGTTTTCGCCGCAGGGATCCACGGCGGACGGCAGGGCGGAGAGGAACGCGGAATCGTATTCCCGGCCCGCATAGCCCCGGTGCAGTTTCCCGGGATCGACGCAGGTCACCCTGGCCCGTAAGCCCGCGCGGAGCATCTCGGCGGCCAGTTCGCCGGTCGGGAGCTCCCACAGCGGGAAAAGGGGTTCCAGACCGGAACCCTGAAGCTGCCGCTCGCGGTACTCGCGGATGTCGCGCAGAAACAGGTCGCCGAAGGCGACGGCGTCAATCCTTTCCTCCACCGCCCGCTGGCAGACGCCCGCCATCCGCTCTTCATAATCGGCGTTCGAGCACGGCCACGGAAGTTCCACGGACCACAGCGGAAAGCCGGCGCGCGCCGCCTGCTCTTCCACCAGCCGCCGCCGGACCGCGTGCATGGCCACGCGGTCCGCCGCGGCGTTGAACGTGGTGATCAGCGCCTTCACTTCGACGCCCGGCGTCAGGTTCAGAATGCGCAAGGCCCAGGCGCTGTCTTTCCCGCTGCTCCAGGATAGGGCGACGTGTTTCATGAATCGTGGGGAACGTTGTCAACCCGCGGCGCGCCCTGCGGAAACGGCATGCCAGCGCCGGCTGGCAACCGCGCAGGATGGCATGCTGCCCCCCATTGGTCGAGGGCTTTGGGCTTGCTCAAAACTTTCACGCCGGGTTCGCGTCGGGCTTGTTCCAGTGCGTCAGGCCGGCGGCGAGCGCCAGCTGGGTCAGGCCGGCGACGTTGTTCACCCCGAGCTTCTTCATCATGGTCTTGCGGTAGCTGCGCACCGTTTGCAGGCCGAGATCGAGCAGGGCCGCGATGTCCTTGCTCGTCTTCCCTTCCGCTACCAGGCGCAGGACCTGCAACTCGCGCGGCGAGAGCGCTTCCAGCGCGCTGCGGTCGTGTGTTTCGAGATCGCCTCTCTGGATGCGGGCCAGGAGACGGTCGGAGACCTGGGAACTGAGATAGGAACCGCCGCGCGCCACCGTGCGCAACGCGTCCAGCAGTTCCGACGACGAGGCCTTCTTCAGCACGAACGCGCGGGCCCCGGAGCGGATCGCGCCCACCACGGAGTTCTCATCGTCGTACATCGAAAGGATGATGACCTTGACCCCGGGACAGTGCCGCAGCAGTTCGGTGGTGGCCTCAATGCCGTTCATACCAGGCAGCCCGATATCCATGAGGACCACGTCCGGCTCGGTCCGTTTGCATAGCGGAACCGCGTCGGCCCCGCTTTCGGCCTCCCCCACCACGCGAAATTCGCTCCCGCGCTCGAGAATGGTCTTCACGCCGTCGCGTACCAGCTTGTGATCGTCCACCAAAACAATGTTGAACGCCATAGTCTATTCGGCTTCCGGCGCGGCGGCCCGCACCACGGTACCCGTCTCCCGATCGCTCCTGATCGATAGGCTCATGCCCGCCTGCGCGGCATAATGTTCCATGCTGAGCAGTCCCAGGCCGCGCCGTCCCTCCAGGATATCCGCCGGATCGAACCCCCTCCCGTTGTCCCGCACCTCCATCGAAGGTCCGGACTTAGTGGATTTTACGGCTATTTCGATGGAAGAGCAACTGGAATGCTGGACGGCGTTCTCCACCGCCTCCTGGGCGATCTGGTACATGGCGGACGCAATCTTCGGATCGAGCTTCAGCGACGGGTCGGCGTTCACCCGGAAAACACCCGCAAACCGGCTGCGGAAGCGCCCCGTGAGCCGGTCGAGAGCGGAACGCAATCCGGCGCGTTCCACGGTCGAAGGATTGAGCTCGTAACTGTATTCCCGGACCTCTTCCATCATGCCTTCCAGCACCTGCTGGATCTCGACCACCCGCGCCGATGTGGCGGGCGAGACGGGTTCCAGGTCCATGCGGATCAGGTCGAGTTGGAGGCCGAGAGCCGTCAGGTTCTGCCCGATTTTGTCGTGCAGGAAGCGGGAGACCATGCGGCGTTCGTACTCCTGGGCTTTGAGGGCGCCCAACACGGTATAGCGCAATTCCTGTTCGGCGGCGCTCCAGAGAGTGATCTCGCGCGCGGCGACGCCGGCGTAGACCTCGGCCGGCGAACTCCCGGTTGCGGGAAGCCGGATGGGGAAGATGGTGATGAACCAGATGGATTCGCCGCCCCGCTCGCGCAGCGACAGGGTCTCGCCCGCGAGCGCCCGTGCGAACCGGCCCTTCCAGGCCGCGGCGGCTTGCGGATGCAGGGCGCTCGCCACCGGGCGGCCCGTCAACTCGCGCGCGGACCTCCCCAGCAGCGCCACGGTATCTCCGTAGACGCGGTGGAACTTACCTTCCGCGCTCACGATCCAGTTGCAGCAAGGGCTCTGGTCTAGAAACGCTTCCGGGAGACAGCCGGCATCGGGCATGAGTTTTGGGCAGGCGGGAGGCCCGCCCTACCTTCCTATCGTTTGCGGGCGATGACCCGGCGCGCGGCGGCGGCCACGTTCTGCGCCACCAGCCCGTATTTTTCCATCAGCTCCGCGGCTTCCCCGGATTCGGCGTAGGTATCCTGGATTCCCACAAACTCCATGGGGCATGGTTCGGTCTCCGCCACCACGATCGCGCCCGTCGCCGCCGCCCGGCGAATGGCGTCGCGATCCAGCGGCTTGACGGTGTGCATGTCCACCACGCGCGCCGAGACGCCTTCCGCGTCCAGCGATTCCGCGGCGCGAATGGCCTCGGCCACGAGCAGCCCGTTGGCGATGATGGCCACGTCGGAACCGTCGATGAGTTCCACCGCCCGGCCGATCTCGAACTTCTGATCGGCGCCGTAGATGACGGGCGCCTTGGGCCTGCCGGTCCGGATGAACACCGGCCCCCTATGCGCGGCGGCCGCCTTCACCAGCGCTTTCGTGGAGGCTTCGTCCGCCGGAGCCATGACCACGAACCCCGGGAGCGAGCAGGCCAGCGCGGTCTCCTCCACGCTCATCTGCGAAGGCCCGTCCTCGCCGATCGAAATGCCGCTGTGGGTACCGACCACCTTAACGTTGGTGCGCGGGTACGCCACCGAGACCCGAAGCTGCTCGAAACCCTTGTTCATGATGAACGCCGAGAAGCTGGAGACGAAGGGTATCTTGCCCGCATAGGCCAGCCCCGCCCCGATCCCCACCATGTCGGCTTCCGCGATGCCGCAGGAAAAGAAGCGGTCGGGAAACTCTTTGGCGAAGTAAGTCGTCATGGTGGACTTCGAAAGATCGGCGTCGCACACCACGATGTCCTTGTTCTCGCGGCCCAACTCCACCAGCGCCCGGCCGAAGGCTTCGCGCGTCGCCGGACCGGGTTTCAGTTCGAACTTGGTTTGTAGCGGCATGTTATCTCAGCTCCTGCAACGCCATCTCGACTTCGGCCGGAGTGGGCGCCGTGCCGTGAAACTTGGGGTTGTTCTCCATAAACGACACGCCCTTGCCCTTCACAGTGTGGGCGACGATACACGAGGGTTTTCCCTTGGCCGCCTGCGCCTCGCGCAGGGCCTTCTGAATGGCCGGAATATCGTGCCCGTTGATTTCGACGGTGTGCCAGCCGAAGGCGCGCCACTTCTCCGCCAGGGGGGCCACTTCCATGATGTCCTTCACGAAACCGTCGAGCTGGATGCCGTTGTAGTCCACGATCGCGACCACGTTATCGAGCTTGTGAAACGCTCCGGCCATGGCGGCTTCCCAGATCTGGCCTTCCTGGATTTCGCCGTCGCCCAGCATGACATAAGTGCGCGACGGCCGCCCGTCCAGCCGCGCCGCGAGGCCCATGCCCAGGGCCAGGGAAAGCCCTCCGCCGAGCGATCCGGTGGAGGCCTCCAGGCTGGGAATGAAACGCACGTCGGGATGGCCCTGGTAGACCGAGCCCAGCTTCCGCAGGGTATTCAGCTTGTCGATGGGCGTGTCGGCGTAGCCCGCCTCCGCCATCACCGCGTAGAGCACGGGGGCGGCATGCCCCTTGGAGAGAATGAAGCGATCGCGGTCCGGCCACTTGGGGTTGCGCGGATCGATCCGCATGTAGTCGAAAAACAGTTCGACGACGACTTCAACGGCCGAGAGCGACCCGCCCGGGTGTCCGGACTTCGCGGCTCCCGTCATTTCGATGATTTCGCGCCGCACTTGCTTCGCGATGGATTGCAGCTCGTCCAGGGATTTCGGCATATGTGTGATGAGGACTGTTTTGATTCTATCATCGCGGCCGCGCCGGATTGGCCAGTAACCTTACCGCCGCGTGTTCGTCTTATCAGGTGAACAGATCGCAAGCCCAAACGGCGGCTTGAATCAACGGCGGCGGGGCCCTCAGACCTCAAGCCCCGCCCCACTTTCAAAAACAGACAGTGACTCTGAGAGAGGGTATCCGCATGCTGAATCGTGTCGTGTCTATCGGCAGCCTGTTGCTGGCGGCCATCTCGGTTATCTTGTTCGTGCTCTTCGGGTGGTGGATCCTGATGGGAAGAATCGACGAGTTGCAGGGCATCTTCGCGCTCGGCGGCTGGCTCCTGACGGCCATCATTTTCGCGTGGCGCTCCACCGGCCAAGCCTGGCTGGACCCGGTCTCGATCGTGAAGGCGTAGGGCATGGAAGCCGTAGACGACAGGCCGGCCAGGAGGCGCGTCAGGGCGTTAACCCTGCTTCCGTGAGCAGTCCTGCCCGCAGTGTAGGCATTTGCGCCCATATCCGGGCCGGATGTCGACAGGAATGTCGACACGGCGGGCAAAAATGCCCACGCCACAAGTTACTCCGGCCGGAATGTCAGGACGCTCTTGGCCTCCACCTTGTCGAACTGCATGGGGAAGCTACGGGCCCCATAGTAAGCCGGCCATTGGTCGCGGAAATGGCTCGATAGCGCCTGGCCCGATTGACCGGTTTGGAGGTTCAGCAGGGAGCGGTCCCAATCGGCGAGGTCCGCGTTCATCCGCATCGAGGGCGCCAGCCCGCGGGTGGTCTGCTTGACCGTTCTCCCGGACCCGCTCATGGGGACGGGTCCGATATCGAAGTATTTGCCCACCAGCGGCAGGCGCCGCACCACCGGGTCGCTGAGCGTGATGGAGAAGTATCTGCCGTACTGCCAGCGCTTCATGTCGGAGCCCTGAATCCGGCGGCCCTCTTCCACGGCGTCGGCGAGGGCGCGCAGGAGCACGTCGTCGTAGTCCGCGAACCAGCCGGCGGGGCGCTCCCGCAACAATCTCTCGATTACCCAGGCGGCCATAGTCGCGCCGTATTGCGGCCCGCTCCCGGGCGCGGCATTCTCCGCCACGGCCGTACGCACGTACTGGTAAGCCAGCGTGATGAGGAACGGCGCCCCCTGGTCCTTCTCCATCTGGCCGTTCCACGAGCGCAGCAGATCCACGGCCGCGTCCAGCCCCGGGTTGCGCGCGCCGCGTTTCCCGTACGCCGCCACAATCTGGCCGGCCAGGAATTTGTCGAATCCCGAGTAGACGTCCTTCTGGACGGCCAGCAGATCCCCGGCGCGCCACTTGCCGCGCGCCCCGATGAGGTCGCGGATCTGCCGCGCGCGCCGCGGGGGGGCGAAGTTTCCGTTCACCGGGTAGGGGTAGTCCACGGGGAACGTGTTCTGGTTGGCGCTGGCGATGATGCCGCTGGGCGGATTGAACGCCGCGGGAAGCTGATCGAAGGGGATGTACCCGTCCCAATCGAAATTACCCGAGGACCCGTCCACCGGCTTGTCCCCGGCATAGCCGCGCCGCTTGGGGAGTTTGCCGGCGACGTGGAACCCGATATCTCCGTCCACATCGGCGTAGACGAAATTGGAGCCAGGTCCGGGAAAGCGGGCGAGCGCGGCGTTAAATTCGGACCAGTTCCGCGCCCGGTCGATGTCCAAAATCGGGTACTGGAAAATCCCCGGGTCCGCCATGGTCCAGCGCAACGCCATCTTCTGGCCGCCATCCGTGAGAAACAGCGGGCCGTGGCGCGTCACCCACACCACCTGCTCTACCGCGGCTTGTCCCTTGACCCGGATGACCTCGCGCTCCGGGCGCGCCTGCTCCACCGCGCCGCTGTATAGGTATCGCCCGGTGCGCTCATCGAACTGTTCGATGTAGAGGTCCTGAACGTCGAACTGCAGGTTGGTGATGCCCCACGCGATCCGGCGGTTGTGGCCCACGATCACCCCGGGAGCGCCCGGGAGGCACACGCCGGACGCATCGAGGCCGGGCGCCTGAATATGCGCCGTGTACCAGATTCCCGGGAGGGAATATTCCAGGTGCATGTCGTTGGAGAGGAGCGGCTTGCCCGAAGCGGTGTGGCGCCCGGCGATGGCCCACGCGTTGGAGCCGGGCTGCGGGCCGACGCCGCCGCCCACCGGCAAGAGAAACTCCACCTTGCGCGCGTCCCCCCGCGCCAGCATGTCGCGTTTCACAATCTCGTCCGGCCACGTGGTGGTGAGGGTGCGAAACATATGCAGGCACACCAGGATGGAATCCACCACGCTCCACGGGCGCGGCTGGTAACCGAGCAGGGTGAACTCCAGCGGCAACCGGTTCAGGTTCGAAGCAATATAGAAGTTCACCCCGCGCGCATAGGCCGCCATTGCCGCGCGATCCGCCTGCGGGAGGCTGGCGTAGGCCGATTCGGCGATGCGCCGCATGCGCAGCCGCCGCGATTCCCGGTCGGATTCCAGGGCGGCCGCCCCCACGATTTCCGCCAGGTTGCCCGCCGCCAGGCGCCGCAGCCCATCCATTTGCCACAACCGGTCCTGCGCCGTCACATAGCCCTGGACGAACAGCGCGTCATCCAGGCTGGCGGCCCGGATATGCGGCGTTCCCAGGGCGTCGAACCGCACCGCGGCCCCGCCGGCCACAGGCGCGCGGATCTCTCCCGAGCGCTGCGGCAGCGGCCTCCAGGCGTACCAGTAAACGAGCCCGAGGACGACCGCCAGAAGGGCGGCAATGGCGATGTTGATGTACTTGACAGCGCGGGCAGTAGCGGAGTGAGCGGTCGCGGTGAGCAAACCTAATGATAACCACAGACGGCCAAGGCGACCGCCCGTCCGAGGCCAAAAAATGAGGGCGACGATCCGGGATACTGTAGATCGCGCCCTCTTGCGTAACGGAGTTAGTTGGTTACTATATCCGACGTCGGCGCGCCCGTTTGGTTAGCATTCCCGGTAGAATGAATCTCGGATCGCGTGAGCTACTCGCCATTTCGCGTTGTTGTGGTGATCCTCCTGATCGCCGTCAATGGGTTCTTCGCCGCCGCGGAGGTGGCGCTGCTTTCGGTGCGCCATTCCCGGCTGAGGCAGATGGCCGCCGAAGGCCAAGCCGGCGCGCAGGCGGCGTTGAACCTGCTGGCCAACCCGGGAAGGCTCCTCTCGGTCACGCAGGTCGGCGTCACCCTGGCCAGCCTCGGATTGGGGTGGGCCGGGGAAGACACGCTTTACAAGATCCTGACAGGCTGGCTACCCGCGCCCCTCACCGCGGGAACCGCTGAACTGGCGCACAGCGCGGCCCTGGTCCTTTCGTTCCTGATCATCAGCTATTTCCACGTGGTGCTGGGAGAGGTAGCGCCGAAGAATCTCGCCATCTCCAAAGCCGACCGCCTGGCGGCGCTGGTAGCGCCCGCCCTGCTGCTCTTTTATCGTATTTCCCTTCCCTTCGTGGTGGCCATCGAGCGCTCCGCGGGCGCCATTACGCGGGCGATGCGCCTGCGACAAGTGGCGCACCCCGGGGGCCATTCGGCGGAGGAACTGAAGCTCATCGTGAGTTCCAGCCGCGGCCTCGGCTTTCTCCCCGAGACTCAGGAGGACATGATTCATCGCGTGCTGGACCTGGACGCCATCTCCGTGCGCGAGATCATGACGCCGCGCAACGACATTGTTTCCATCTCCTCCGACGCCACCCTCGACCAGGTGCTCCAGACCATCATCGAGCAGCGGCATTCGCGTCTGCCAGTGTATGAGGGCGCCGCGCCCGAGAAAATCGTCGGTATCCTTCGTTACAAGGATCTGCTGCCGGTCTGGGAAGAACGCCGCCAGGCCATCCGCTCCGGACGGCCGAGCCGCGCCTTCCGCGTCACCCGCCTTCTCCGCCCGCATATGATCGCCCCCGAGACCAAGCCGCTGTCGCAGATGCTCGAAGAGTTCCGCCAGGGCAGGTCGCACATGGCCATGGTGGTGGACGAGTTCGGCACGATCACCGGCATGGTCACGGTGGAAGACGTGCTGGAGCAGTTGGTGGGCCGGATCGAGGACGAGCACGACGTGAAGACGGCGCGCGCCGCCGACGCCCAGGAAGTCGAACTCGACGGCGCCACGCGCATCCGCGACCTCGAACCCGAGTATGGCATCGCCATCCCCGCCGAAGCCGGATTCGAGACCCTGGCCGGTTTCCTTCTGTACCGTCTGGGGGAGATCCCGCGCCCCGGTCAATCGGTCGAGTACGATGGCCGGCGCTATACCGTACTGGAAATGGACCGCCGCCGGATTGCGCGCGTGCGGATCGAAAAGATCCCCGAACAGCCCGTTCCGGGTCCAGGGTAGAATGAAGCCGGGAGGATGCGCCCCTCCAAACCATGCTGGGGATCGATCGCCGCGCCGCGCACTACGCCTGGACAGCAGCCCTCGTGCTGGTGCTGCTTTATCTCGTCTTTATCCTGCGCACGACTCTGTTCGTTTTTATCCTGGCCGTCCTGTTCGCCTATCTTCTTTCGCCCCTGGTAAACCTGCTGGACCGCTTTCTGCCCACGCGAACGCGAACCCCGGCCCTGACCCTCGCCTATATCATTTTCGTGGGCGTGGCGATAACGCTCGGGATGCAGATCGGTTCGCGCGTGGTGGATGAGGCCACCCGGTTGGGGAAAGACCTGCCGGCGGATATCGAAAAGTGGAAGACCATTTCGCCCGGAACCGGCATCCTCGATCAATATAAGGTCGAGATTATCGAGAAAATCCAAACGGAGATCTCCACGCGCGCCAGCGACGTGCTCTCCATGGCGGCCCAGGCGGGCGTCAAGTTCCTCACCGTGGCCAGCAGCGTCATCTACATCGTGATTATTCCCATCCTGGCGTTCTTTTTCCTGAAGGACGGGCGCGCCATCCGGCAGCACATCCTGGAATTGGTGGAGGACGGGCCGCGGCGCCTTCTGCTGGACGAAGTGCTGGCGGATCTGGACATCCTCCTGGCCCATTACATGCGCGCCCTGGTGATCCTTTCGCTCGCCGCTTTCACCGCGTACAGCGTTTTCTTCTCAATTATGGGAGTGCCATACGCGGTCCTGCTGGGCGCGCTGGGAGGCATCCTGGAATTTATCCCCATGCTCGGCCCGCTTACGGCCGGCGTGGCCATCGTGCTGGTGGCGGCGCTGTCCGGCTCGCATGGCGTCGCGGTGCTGATCTTCCTCCTGGCTTACCGCGTGTTCCAGGATTACATCCTCTCGCCGCACCTCATGGGGCAAGGGGTGGAACTCCATCCGCTGCTGGTGCTGTTCGGGGTATTCGGGGGAGCCGAAGTCGCGGGCATCGCCGGCACGTTCCTCTCCGTTCCGATCCTGGCGCTGGTGCGGATTCTCTACCTGCGCATCCGCAAGGCGCGGCTAACGGCGCACCTGGCGCCTACGCCCACGGCCGAGGTAACGCTGTAGCGCCGCCCTCGGGGCGGAGGCCGGGCCTACTCCACCACCTGTATTTCGGCCTTCTTCCGCTGCGGGTACAGGTAGGGCGTCACCAGGCTTTCCGCGCCGTCCGGCCCGATGGCTTTCACGCCGAAGCGGGCGTCGTCGATGGACACGTCCTTGAGCGTGTACTCGTTGACCTTGCCCACATAGATTTCCCGCTCCCAGTCGGGCGCGGTGGTGGACCGGATCACGATGGCGTAGCCCTTCACATTCGAATCCGGGCCCGCATAGCGCCAGCGGAGCGCCGCGTCGTAGCGCGAACGCCCGCGCGCGATGGTGGGCGTCAGGGGACGCGGGGGCGCGCCGGGCGCCGGGGTGGCCGCCGCTCCGCCGCGGGGGGCCGCCGTCACCAGCGGCGCCTTCGGGGCCAAGGCCAAGGTTGCGGCCACCGCCGCGTTCACTTTCGCGATATTCGCCGTGAACGGCACGGACATGTTGGCCAGGGTGTCGGTGGCGGTGTGCTGGTTGGCGTAGCTCTCGAAAGGCGTCGAGAATCGGACTGCGGCGAAGCCCTCCAACTGAAACGGAGTGTGGTCGCCGCCCCTCCCCAGGCGGTCCTGCATGAACTGCATGTTCACCTTCATGGAGGGCACGTAGCGCTCGCCGATTTCGCGGATGAACCGGCCCAACTGCTGCGAGGGCGAATCGATGGCGTCGTCCGTGTAGACGTTAACCGCGGTGTTCCCGATGCGGCCGTCGTCGCTGCGGTCCGTACCGATGATGTCGTTGTTGAGAACGGCCTCGACCCCCGCCGCCTCTTTCTTCGCCTTGGAGGCTTCCAGCGTGCTGCCGATCAGCCCCTGCTCCTCGCCCGCGAAGGCGATGAAGACCAGGGTTTTATCGAACTCGTAGCGGCTCATCACCCGCGCCAGTTCCATCACGGCGGCGATCCCGCTGCCGTCGTCGCAGGCTCCCGGAGCGGGCAGGTCCGCATTCTTTTCCCAATTGGATTGCAGCGCCTCGCCCACCGGCGGTGCGGGCGCATCGGCCGCCGGCCGGGAGCTCAGATTGAGAGTGTCGTAGTGCGCCGTAATCAGAATCTGCGCGTCGGGCGTAGTCTTCCCCGGCAGCACGGCCACCACGTTCCACAGGTCCACGTCTTTGAAGATCCGCTGCCCCTGTTTCTTGACCTTCCATTTATCGAACCGCACCTCCAGGCGCGGGCTGTAGCTCTTGAGCTGTTCGAAGATCCACTGCCGCGCCGCGCCCACGCCGCGCGCCGGGTCGTCCTGCGCCGACATGGTGTTGCGCGTCCCGAAGCTTACGAGTTTCTCGATGATGCCCTGAACGCGCGCCTCGGAAACCGCGTCCACAATCTCGCTCACCTTCGGGTTCAACGCCCTTTCCTGCGCGCCGGCGACGCCAGACAGCGCGAGAACAGCGGCTACTGCGATCCAACGGGGAGTTTTCATTAAGGAATAGAATAACCTGTAAACCCGGTAGGCCCCCTCCGGCCGGCCCGGTGCGGCTCCTGCCTGCCCGCGAACGGGCGGGGTCCGGTCTTACGCGGGCCTGAAGGTGGCCAATCGATACATTGCTCCCGCGCGCCGTTTATGGTCTACAGTAGAGAGGGCCCCGACATCTTTGACGGGAGGATCGGCTATGTTCGATACGCTGAACGACAAGAACCGGGCGAGTGAAGGGCCGGAGGAGCGCAAATCCCGGCTGAAGCGCTACATGATCACAGTGCTGGTTTGCGCCACCGCTTTCGGTGCGCTGTACGCGTTTTTCATTCTTTACGACTGACCTGCGGCCTGCCGCCAATTCTCCATACGGCGGCGCAGCGATTCGGCGGTCGTCGCAGGCGGCAGCATTGCGGCGATCACCGCCACAGAATCCGCCCCCGCGCGCCAAACTTCCGGCGCGTTCGCCAGCGTGATGCCGCCGATGGCGACCAAAGGCTTCCCCAACAGGGCGCGGCAGCGGCGCACCTCCTCGATTCCGACCACCGGATCGGGATTGCGCTTGCTGGCCGTGGGAAACACGGGGCCAAAAGCCACGTAGTCCACCGGTTCCGCCGCCGCGGCGCAAATCTGCTCCACATTGTGGCTGGAAAAGCCCAGCACAGCGTCCGGTCCGATGAGGCGGCGCGCGTCGCCCGGCGCCAGATCGTCCTGGCCCACGTGCAGCCCCGCCCCGAGCAGCAGGGCGAAATCCGCGCGGTCGTTGACGATGAGCCGCGCTCCCGCCTCGCGGCAGAGGCGCGCCACCACGCGGGCCGCCTCGAACATGCGGCGGCCCCAGTGGGTCTTGTGGCGGATTTGCAGGACTTCCGCGCCGCCCTCCAGCAGCGCGGCGGCCGCGGTCTCCAGATCCATGCCGCGCGCCGCCAGCGCTTCG
>JAIQFU010000331.1 GCA_020073115.1 Terriglobia bacterium | reverse complement strand
GGCGGTTTCAGATCGAGACGCCGGCTCACCGCATACCGCAGGGCGAAAAGGCTGGTGGCCACAAGGAACAGGGCGCCCAGCAAATAGACGGTGTGCGGCACGGTATACGGGATGGCCCTGCGCACGTCCACCGACCGGGACACCCGTTCGGCCTGCTCCCGCTGCCAGTGCACGGCCCCGCCGGCGGAGGTCTCCCGGCTGAAGAAGAGCGCCGTGGAGAGCGTGTCCGCCAAGCCCATCCGGCGGTCCACGATCTGCGCGGTTCCGTAGGGCGAGGGCAGGCGCCTGCGCGCCCGCCAAACGCCTGCCGCCGCGGCGGCCAGGGGGATGGGCAGCGCCCACCGCCAGTTCAACACTTGCGTCCCCAGGAGCAACAGGAGGATGAACGCCAGCAGCGCGGCGCTGAGCGCATTCGTACCCTCCGCCAAGAATTCATTCGCCAGCAAGCGCCTTCTGGCCCGGCGCAGCAGTGTCAGCACGGCCGGTCCTCGTGCTTTCCAGGACGCCCGTCCTCCGGACGTGCGGCAATCCAACGGGTTTCCGTCATGATCCTTCCACTCCCCGCCGCCAAAGCGGCCTCTGAACGCGCTTGCGTCACGAAGCGTCCTGCAAGTCTCCCACCGAAACGGAACAAGGGCGCGTAAAATGGAGAAAGAGTTCGGCCTCGGAAGGTTAACCTTTGAATCACTCCATAAAAGTGCTGATCGTAGACGATGAAGCCAGCCAGCGATCCGGCCTGGCTGCGATGGTTTCGGCTTGGGGCATGGTCCCCGAGACCGCGGCCGACGGGCAGGACGCGCTCGTCAAGCTGGCGGACTTTCCAGCGGACGTCGTCCTGACCGATCTCAACATGCCCAATCTCGATGGATTCGGCTTCCTCCAGCGGTTGCGCGATTCCGGCGACATGCCGCCCACCATCGTCCTGACTGCGTTCGGAGGACGGTCCACGAACTGGGCGCCTATTGGTTCCTGGAAAAGCCCATCCAGCCGGGCAGCCTGGAGGTCCTGATCCGCCGGGCGGGAAGTCACGCGGGGTTGCGCGCGGAGAAACGATATCTCGAGCGCCAGCTCAGCTACAAGGGATCGCTGGGCGAGATGGTGGGCGCCTCCCCCAGAATGCAGGAAATTTTTGCCCTGCTGCAACAGGCGGGGCCCAGCAAAGCGTGCGTGCTGATCACCGGAGAGAGCGGAACCGGGAAAGAACTGGTGGCGCGCACCATTCACGCCTTGAGCCCCCGCCGCCAGGGGCCGTTCATCGCCATCAACTGCGCCGCCCTGCCCGAAACCCTCATCGAAAGCGAGCTTTTCGGGCACGAGAAGGGGTCGTTCACGGGCGCATCCGAACGGCGCGCGGGCTGTTTTGAAGTGGCGCAGCATGGAACTCTGCTATTGGATGAAATTGGAGAGATGCCGATGCAGACTCAGGCCAAGCTGCTGCGCATCCTCGAGGATTCCAAGGTCCGCCGGTTGGGCGGCAAGACCGAGTTCGAGGTGGACGTAAGGCTGGTGGCCGCCACCAACAAGATCCCCGAAGAGGCAGTGCGCGGCGGCCACCTGCGCGAGGACCTGTACTACCGCCTCAACGTCTTCCACATCCATCTGCCGCCCCTGCGCGAACGCAATGAGGATATCAAGCCCATCGCGGAAGCGCTGATCGGCGACCTCAATCGCAAGCACGAATGCCGCGTGGCCGACATCTCGCCCGCGGTGATCGAGACGTTCGAACGCCACAACTGGCCGGGGAACGTGCGCGAACTGCGCAACGTGCTGGAACGGGCGGTAATCCTGGCCGGCGAGGGGAGCATCGAGATGAAACACCTGCCGGCTTTCCTCCAAACCAGGACGGCCGAGCCCCTGGCCGTTCCTGCCGCGGCGCCGGCCGGCGCGCCTCCCGCCGTGGAGGATCCGGAGAGCGTCAAGTTCCCCATCGGTACCACGGTGGAAGATGCCGAGAAGGGCCTCATCCTGCGCACCTTGGAACATACGCGCAACAACAAGACGCGTGCCGCGGATATCCTTGGCATCAGCCTGAAAACGCTGCACAACAAGCTGAAGGAATACGGCGCGGAGAAGGATCTGCGGATCGGGGCGGGATAGGGAAGAAGCTGTCAGCTATCAGCTGGCCTCGCTGCCAGGCGGGCAGCGCTCCACGGTCGCCTTCTGGCCCGCGTGCCGGTTTCCTGAGCTGACGGCTGAGAGCTGACGGCTGACAGCTTTCTTTTACCTGCCCGTGTGCAGGTTGTTGTGGATGGCGTAGAGGGCCAGTTCCAGGCGGTCGGAAACGCCGAGCTTATCGAAGATGTTGTGCAGATGGTTTTTCACCGTCTGCTCGCTGATGAACATCTTTTCGGCCATTTCCTTGTTCTTGAACCCCTGCGCCACCAGGGCCACGATCTCCCGCTCGCGCTGGCTCAAGGGCGAGCGCTCGCGGTCCCGCGGCGGCTGCTGCTGCGAAGGTGCGGCCGGGGCCGGGGGCTCGTCGGCCGCCACGAACTGCCGGATGACCGCGGCGGTGGTATGCGAGTCCAGCCAGATCTCTCCCGCATGCACCTTCCGGATGCTCTTGATCAACAGCTCCGTCGCGGTCTGTTTCAGCACAATCCCCGAGGTGCCCAGCTTCATCGCCTGAACAAACTCATTCTTGTCGTCCGAGGCGGTCAAGACGATAACCCGGGTTTTGTTTTTGGAGCCTTGCAGGCGCTGAAGCGTGGCAAGCCCGTCCAGGCCGGGCATCTTGAGGTCGAGAAGGAGGATATCGGGGTCGAACTGCTGGAGGACGTCCAGCACCTGCCGGCCATCCTGGGCCTGAGCCACAACTTCGAAATCCTCTTCCAGGGCGAGGAGCTTGCACAGGCCGTCCCGGAAGATGGGATGGTCGTCAGCCACCACGATCCTGATCTTGGATTTGCCGGTATTCCCCGTTACAGCCGAGAACCCGTCTAAGGCGGTGCTGTTATCGGACATACACTTTCCGTCGCTTGCCTTAATTGTAGTGGCCCAATAGTACCAAGTCAATTCGCTTGGCGCAGCCCACCCCCTCGGGGAGAGCGACGGATCTCAACAGGATGCGGGCGCAGTTCCCGCGATTTTCGTGCTCTTTTCGACTGTCCTTTGCTAAGGTTAAGAGGTATGAGCGAAGAATTGGCGGAGGTGGACTTTCAACGGTTTTGGCGCCGCTTGCAGCAATTGGGACTGAACGCCTATGAATCGCGGTCGTACCTGGTGCTGCTCGGCCACCCGCGGTTCAAAGCCCTGGAACTCGCCGCCCGCGCGCACGTGCCCCGGCAGAAGATCTACGAAGTACTGGACAGCCTGGTAGAGCGGGGGTTCGCCCAGGTCGTGCAGGAACGGACGAAACTCTTCTCCGCGGTGGAACCCAGCCTGGCCATCCCCGGGTATCTCACCCGCAAGCGCCAGATGCTGGAGCAGGAACTGGTGGACAACGGACGCGCCGGCACGGCCCTGATCGACGACCTGAAGGAGCTGTATTCCGAAGGCCAGGGGGGCCGCGGAACGCTGGATTTTCTGCGGATCGTCACCGAACCGGCGCAGACCGCCGCCGAATACCGCCGCATGCTCTCCGAGGTGAAGGAGGAGTATCTGGAGTTCTCCCGTCCGCCTTATGCGGTGGATCCCCTGGATGAGCAACTCGTCAAGCAGGCGCGGCAGGCCGGCGTGGCCTGCCGGTTGCTGCTCGAGTCCGCCCGCCTGGACGACGACCACACCCAGCGATTGAAGGACTATACGGCCGCCGGCGTGGAAGTGCGAATGGCCGATTCGCTCCCCATGAAGCTGGCGCTATTCGATGCGCGCGATGGCTTGATCGCCCTGCTCGACCCGGTGATTACCCGCCCTGCCTGGACCTCGGTGGTGTTCAACCACGAGGGCATGGGAGAAGCGATGAAGGGGTTGTTCGAGGAGCACTGGCGCCGGGGGAAGAGCTTCGAGGGCTGAGCGCGGCCTCTTATCTTGCCCCGCCCGCCACGCCGCGCTGTTTGCGGGTGAGGATCTGGCGCACGGCGTAGATCCGGCGGTCGGAGCTTTCGAAGTACGTCCGCATCATCATCTCGCCCATCAGCCCCGTGCTGAACATCATGAGACCGCCGAGCAGCAGGAGGCCTCCCGCGATCATGAGCGGCCCGTGCTCCATGACGATTTCGTAGCCCATCAGCTTCTTCACCGCCAGGTAGGCCATGATGGCGCCGCCGCACCCGGTCCCGACCAGCCCCAGCAGACCGAAGAAATGCATCGGCCGGGTGAAATACTTCAACAGGAACTTGATCGTCAGGATGTCGAACATCACGCGGAAGGTGCGCCCGATGCCGTAGTGCGAACCGCCCGCGGCGCGCGGCACGTTGCGTATGGGCACCTCCGCCACGCGGGCGCCGTAGAAACTGGCCAGCGCCGGGATGAAGCGGTGCAGCTCGCCGTAGAGATTCACATCCTTCAGAATCTCGGCGCGATAAGCCTTGAAAGTGGTGCCGAAATCCCGCAGCGCCACGCCTGAGGCCCGGGCCATGAGCCAGTTGGCGATACGCGACGGAAACTTGCGGCTGAATGCGTTGTCCACGCGGTTCTTGCGCCACCCGCTGGCGATATCGTATCCCTCGTCGATCTTTTCGAGCAGCGCCGGAATGTCCTCGGGTGCGTGCTGCAGATCGCCGTCCATGGCGATGATCACTTCTCCCTTGGCCTCGTGAAAACCGGCCGAAAGGGCGGCGGTCTGGCCGAAGTTACGCCGCAGCCGGATCACCTTTAAATGCCCGTCGGTCTCCACCAGGTTGGCCAGCAGCTCGAAGCTGCGGTCGGTCGAGGCATCATCCACAAAAAGAATCTCATAAGGCCGCTGGAGTGGTTCGAGTACGGAGGTCAGTCGATCGTACAACGGCAGAATAGAAGGTTCCTCGTTGTGTATCGGGATGACAATCGAGAGCATGGACAAACTCCAGTCTACACCCGCGACAGGTGGCACGAACCGCGCCGCGCGTCCTGTCAGCTGACCGTTGATAGCTGGTAGCTTAGTGATATTGACGACCGGAACCTCTTTGAAGTTGCTCATCCTGGCAGGCTTTTGCGCACTGGCGTACGCGCCGGCCCTCACGCTGCCCCTGCTGGAGGACGATTATGGCAACCTCGCGCAGTCGCAGGTCTACGGACCCGCGGCCGGCTTCTCCGCCCTGATGCACGATCCGGTGTTCCGCCTGCGGGCAACGAGTTACTGGGCCATGGCGCCGCTGTGGCAGGCGTTCCACCTGGCGCCGTGGGTCTACCACCTGGCGAGCCTGAGCCTGCACATCCTGAACGTCTGGCTGGTGTTCGGGATCGCGGCGGCGTGGCCGCGCATGCGCCCCGCGGCGTTCTGGGCGGCGGCTTTCTTCGCCGTGCAGGAGGGCCACCAGGAGGCTGTCATGTGGTTCTCGGCCATCAACGAGCTTCTCCTGTTCCTGTTCGGCGGCGCATCGCTGCTGTGCTGGCTGGTGGCGGCGAGGCGCGGCGGGCGCTGGGGGTGGCAGGTCCTCTCGGCGGCTCTGTTCGGATTGGCCCTGCTTTCCAAGGAATCCGCCGTTGCGCTTCTGCCGCTCTATCTCCTTACTACGCCGGCCGGGCAATGGAGGCGCACGCTCCCGCGGCTGACGCCGCATCTGGCCCTGGCAGCCCTGGCGCTGGCCTCCATCGCCGGCTCGCACGTCGTATCGTTCCGCTTCGCGGACGGCAGTTTCTCGCTCCACGCGCCGTTCTGGATCACCTGGCCGCGCGGGATGGCCCGGATGCTATGGCTCTGGGGCTGGCTGGCCGCCGCCGGTATTGCGTGGTTCCGGAAAGCGGACGTGCGGCGGTCAGGGTGGCTGGCTCTGGCGTGGATGGGGATCTCCCTGGTCCCTTATAGTTTTCTGACCTATTCCACGCAGATCCCCAGCCGTCAGACCTACCTGGCGAGCGCGGGCCTGGCTTTCCTCGTTGGTTTGGCGCTGAGCGCCGCCGCGCTCCGGAGCCGCGGACTGCTGGCCGGCGCGGCGGCGGCAATGCTGCTGACCAACGTCGGCTACCTCTGGGTGCGGAAACGCGCCCAATTCCAGGCGCGCGCCGAGCCGACCCAGCAACTCATCGCGCTGGCGCGCCGGACGGAGGGTCCGATCTGGGTACGCTGTTTCCCCCGCAACGCATATATCGCCCAGGAGGCGGTCCACATGGGAGCCGGCCGCCCGCCATCGATTTTGATCTGGAGTGAGGATGAAGCCCGGCGCCGCCCGCCCGCCGCCGTGTTCTGTTACCAGGAAAAGAAGTAGCGGCCAGGGGAACGCGTTTCCCCGGCCTCCGGCTCCCGGCCCCCTACTTCCGGTGTCCGTGGCTCAGGATCATGGTGACTAATCCGAAGCCCCCGATGGCGAACCCGGCGATGCGGTTCATCCACACCATGGCGCCGTCGTTGAAACGGTCCCGAAACAGGTTGGACACGAGCGCCAGGACAATCCACCACGCCATGGCGCCGGCGAAGATGCCCCCGATCACCAGCAGCGTCAGCCACCAGACCCTGTGGTACTGAATTCCCAGAGCTGCCAGGATGGCGATAAACGAGAGCACCGTCGTGGGATTGGTCAGGTTGAGAAAAAAGGCGGACGCGTAATCCGAGTGGTCCGCTTTTTTTCTGCGTTCCTCCTCCAGGGAGCGCGGCCGCTTGAAGTAGTAGAGGACTCCGATGCAGATGAGCAGAAAACCGCCCACCAGGCGGATCCAGAACAGTTCGCGGATGAGGAACCCGATCACGATATTGATGCTGAAGCCGGCGATGGCGCCGTAGATGGTATCGGCGGAAGCGGCGCCCAGACCGGCGACAAGCCCCGCCCGGCGGCCTTTGGTGAGCGTGCGGGAAATGCACAGCACGTTGACCGGCCCCACCGGGGCCGAAATCGCCAGGCCGGCGAGCACACCACGCGCAAGGATCTCAAGATCGAGCATGAGGATCAAATGCCGGCCACGGCGCTGCGGCGTTCCATCAGCAGCACATCCCGCCAGCGTCCGTTCAAGCGGCCCAGCCGTTCGCGCCTGCCGACGACCCGGAATCCGGCCGCCTGGTGAAGCCGCACGCTCGCCTGGTTC
>JAIQFU010000330.1 GCA_020073115.1 Terriglobia bacterium | reverse complement strand
GACCACGCAGATACTGGCGGACGGCAACCGCATCCGCCAGGTCAGCCGCGGCAAGGTGTACCGTGACTCGGAAGGGCGCGTGCGCACCGAGCAGGCGATTTCCGGACTCGGCGCCCTGGCGCCCAAGGCCAATCTGCTCCAGGTCGTTTTCATTCACGACCCCGTGGCATCCGTGAACTACGCCTTGAATCCCGCCGACCGGACCGCAACGAAGTCCGCCTGGACGGCGCGCGGCCGGGCGGGGACGGCCTCGCCCGAGCGGCCCCGCGACGGCCGCGGCCGCGGCCCTGGCGGCCCCGAGGCCGCCGGCCGCTGGCGTTTCCAACCCCCCGCCGGCCAGAGTGTGAAGACCGAGGATCTGGGCCGCCAGACCATCGAAGGCGTGCCCGCCGAGGGCTCCCGGACTACCATGACGATACCGGCCGGACAGATCGGGAACGAGCAGCCCATCCAGATCGTTACCGAACGCTGGTTTTCGCCGGACTTGAACACAGTGGTCCTCTTCAAGCACTCCGACCCGCGAACGGGCGAGACCCTTTACCGCCTGGCGGGCATCAACCGCGCCGAGCCCGCCGCCGCGATGTTCCAGCCGCCCGCGGACTACAGCGTCAAGGATGGCCCCGCGCCCGAAATGCCCCTCGCCCGCCCCCGGAGATAAGGTGGGCACGCCTTAGATTGCCGCTACGGGCGCGTGCAAGCACGCGCCCTGGAGTTTGGACGTCTTTGCACTATGCCGCGGCCGCTAAACCGAGCTTTTTCCAGTCGACGGCGATGGGGAGAGGGCTTGGAGACGTCGTTTGGTCGGTAATTTCTCTGCGGAGGACGGTGAGGAGGTCCAGGCAAGAGGGACGGATGGCTTTGCGGCGCCACTTCGGCAGGGGCGGGAAATCATTGGTTCGATAGGGGCCGTAAACCAGCAAGCCGGCCAGCAACAAGGCGCTATAAGCGGCAACCACCAGGGCGGGTTGCCGTGATACGGCGCGCGGATTACGAACTTGAGCTTGGCCGACTCCTAGAGTGTCCTTCTGTTCACGGTGGTTCACCTCGATCTGCCAGCGGTCGAAATAGCCTTGCAGCAGCGGTTCCGGCTGGCCGTCGCAATCGGTGGTCAGCAGGTACGCGGGATCGCGATAGTATTTCCGTTTTCCCTTGCCGCTGTCGTAGGGGGTGGGAGCCACGACCAGCAGGCGGAGGCGGCGTCGGCAAGCGCCCGTTTGCCAGTAGACATCCGCCACCAACTTATAACGCACGACTCGAAACTGACCGCCATGAAAGACGCTGGCCGTCTGCCAGGGGATGGAATCATCTTGGCGGATCTGCTCAGGAGTGAACTTCTGGGCGGCGTAAAAAGCCCGTCCTGCGTCCGGGCCGCGGTGGCACAGGCGGATGTCTTTGCGCGTGCGAGTCAGGAGTTGGACGCGCTCGAGAACCGCGCGAAACAAGGTCCGATTGCAGAAGCTGGCGTCGCCCACGGCCAACCAGCATCGGTCCGGAATGCCGGCGCAATCCACCGCCGCCCGGACTCCTTTCAAAGCCGCTACCGAATGGGTCGACAGATTGTTCTGCTTCGCGGCTTCCAAGAAAGCGGTCTGTTGCTCCGCGGACGCCTTCTTTCCCGGGCGCTTCAGAGCCGGAACCTCCAGGAAGCGAATGGGCAGCGAGCGGGGGCCGGCGTCGGGATACGAACGATACAGCGGCACGAGCAAGGTCAGGTGGAGGAAACGCAGGCCCCACATCAAATTGAAACGGAACTTGGGGGAGAGGGGATCGCGCTGATAGAACGCCGAAAGAATTTTACGACCGCTCTTGTGGATATGCGTATCGTCGATGGCCACGACGACGTAGGGGCCCGGGCAAAGCGGCAGGGCGCGATTCAGGATGGGCTGGAACAGCGCCTCGGCCTTCCAGGGGGAGCGGGCGAGGAGTCTGTAATGGGCGCTCCAGTCCTGATTCTGCTGGCCCAGCGCCCATAAGGCGCGGGACAGGGTGCGGCGCCCGAGGGCCAGCAGAGCCCCCATGGCTTGAGTGATGGCGCGACGGCCGGAACGCTGTTGGGCAAACGCGGGAAGCCAATCCTGCAGGATGTCGACAAAGGTGGACAGGAGCATGTGCGGACTTCCTCCGACGGTTCGTATATTTCATCCATATAGATGAAACACAAGGGGCGCAAAAAAAAGAGCCTCATGGCTCTGGCCGCAACAAGACTTGGTTCAATTCGCAGATCTCCTCCAGTCGGCCCTTCAGCTTGTGGTAATTCTCCAGCCAACGCTCGACTTGGCGCTTCTGTTCCGGCCGGAGACTGATCTGCTGATTCCTCCCTCCCGGATAATTGACCGTTAACACCAACACCGGATGACCTTCCCCTCGCTCGCATTTGGGACATCCCCGCTTGTGGCGGATCGTGCGCTGGAGCACAGACCCGCGCAAAATTTCGGCGGTTTCGGGCAAAATTTCGGCGGTTTCGGGCAGACTCGCCGCCAAGCGGTCTCGACGCTCCGTGGCCTCCTTATGTTTCATCTATAGCAATGAAACACCAAGTCCGGCGCTCTGTCAATAGGAAATACCCTCGAAATGTCCAAACTCCAGAGGGCGCGTGCAAGCACGCGCCCTACCCGTCTTCCGTCACACTTTCGAGTCAACGTTCGCGTCTGAACGGACGCGAGCTACGATTCGCTCCTTCGTATTGCGCTCCAGGCTTCGGCGGTTAGCCTTTGCACCCGCTTTTTCGGATTGGCTGATTCGGAACACACCGGGCGGAGCGGTTTTCCGATCATGAGACCGGCGTAACTATTTCGCCGATACCGGAGGAACCTGGAAACCCATATGAACAGAACCCTGATCTGCTGCGCGGTAGTGTTGGCCGTCTGCGCAGCCCTCAACGCCGCGCCGGTGGCGTGCCTCGGCAGCCCCTTCTCCCTGACACCGGGAGGCGCGTCGCCCACCATTGCTTGCGGGGGCATCACGTTCACCAATTTCAGCCTGCTGAACCTGAGCGGCCAGAACGCCGGCCACCTCGACATCACCAACGTCACCTTCGACTCCGCCACCGGTCTGGTGACGTTGTCGGAGAATCCCAACCTGGGTAGCGGCGGGCACGAGAACCTGATCTATACCGTTTCGGGACCACTGGTCAGCGCCGGCATGTCCGTGGGCGGGACCTCGGCGACGGTCATCGAAAGGGCCTGCGCCAACCCCATCCCAACCACCGGGGTACTCGCGAACCTGTGTACCGATTCGTCGCAAACCACGTCGGCTACGCCGCTGACCGAGCTGATCGTCCACAGCGGCGACGCAAACCAGCCGGTGACCGGCAGTTTCGCCCAGGCCACCACGGCTTACGTGTACAAGGACATCGGCGCATCGAGCGGCGGCAGCCTGAACAGTTTGCAGGAGAGCTTCGGTTCCATGAGCTCCGTACCCGAGCCGTCGTCGCTCCTGCTGCTCTCCGCGGCCATGCTGGGACTGGTGGGCATGGCCGCCGTTCGCCCCCGCCGGAGTTAGCGCTGCCCGGCCCGTGCGCCGGGCCCTGCAGGGGCGGGGGCGGCGGTCGCGGATTTAGTGCGTCATGGCGTAGACGATGTAGTTCACTCCCAGACGGATCGCCAATCCGGAGTCGTTCTCGGGGTAGCGTGGGTCATCGGCCCATTCCCACGCATCCCCGAGATCCGAATTGAACGAGATCGCCACCATCACCCGCCCGCGGTCGTCGTAGATGCCTCGCCAATGGGCTCCTTTCCCATCCTCGGGGCTCGTAGCATAAATGGGACGCTTGTAGCCCTGCCTGATGTGCGCCCAGCCGGGGACCTGAACGCGATCGTCGATATCGTAGACCGTGTGGAATAAAGCGTCACTGTCGGGAATCTCGACGATGGGCCGGTCGGGAAACGCGCGCCGTATGGCGCTCTCGAAAACCTCCCACTCATGCGCGCCGTGGAAATCATCGGCCATGAAGAACCCGCCGCGCAGAAGGTACTCCCGTAATTCGCGGGCCTGCCGCTCGGTCAAGCCCCACTCGCCCACCTGCACGGCATACAACCAGGGCCAATCGTAGGCATCACCCTCGTCCAGGTCCACCACCTGTTCCACGGAGCGGACGTGAATGCGCGTGAGCCGCCGCACGGCCAGGGAAAAGTGGCGGTCAGCGCGCGGGAAATCCTGCGTCCACAGAGAGAGGCCGAGGCGATAGTCGCCCTGGAACCGCGGGTAGTAGCCGTCGTCCCGCCCTCCTCCTGGAAACATCAGGCGGGCGAAGGCCCATTCGGTTTTTTCACGGTAGTCCGGCGGCAGCGGGATATCCCCGACGCTATACTCCACCCCGGGAAACTCGCGAAACGGCCGCTGACACGCGCGCTCGACGTGGGCGCGCGTGGTCGCGCGGTTGCCGATGGTCAGCCGCAGCGTGTACCGTCCGTTCAGCACGGTGCCGGAAATGAAAATCTCACCCGAGGCGTTGACCGTTTCCTGAATGCGCCGGTTCTCGTCGTCGCTCCCCTTGCGCCGGAAACAGACCACCGAGAAGGGCGCGGGTGCGGTCCGTTCGAAGCGCGGGTCGGCCTCCACCCAGCCCGCGAACTCCTGCGCCAGCCGGACGTGCCCGCGGAGCAGTTCCGCCAACGCCTCGCGGCCGTACGAGCGCATGACGAACCACAGCTTGAGGGCGCGAAAACGCCTCCCCAGGGGCACGCCATAGTCCATCAGGTTCACCGCCCGCGGGTCGTCCGCGGTGCGCAGGTATTCGGGAATCAGCGAGAAGGCGCGGCGCAGGACGTCGGGCCGGCGGGTATAGAACACGCTGCAGTCTACAGAGGTGAGGAGCCACTTGTGCGGGTTGGTGACGAGCGAATCGGCGCGGTCGCAGCCGGCGAAGGCCCAACGGAATTCCGGCGCCACCATCAGCGACCCGGCGTAAGCCGCATCCACGTGCAGCCACATGCCGTTGCGCTCGCAAAGATCCGCAATCTCGGGCACGGGGTCCACGCTCGTGGTGGACGTGGTGCCCACGGTGGCGCAGACGCAGCAGGGGCGCAGCCCGGCGGCGCGGTCGCGCTCCACCATTTCCGCCAGGGCGTCCGGCCGCAGGCGGAACTCCGGGTCCACCGGAACCTTGCGGACGTGGTTCTGGCCGATGCCCACCGCGATGGCGCCCTTTTCGATGGAGGAATGCGCCTGTTCGGAGCAGTAGACCACGAGGCCCGGGGCGGCGCCGCGGGTGCGCGATTCCGGATCGGCCGCCTCGCGCGCCGCCGCCATGGCATGCATGCTGGCTACCGAGGCGGTGTCGTAGATCAGCCCGAACCAGTCCGCCGGCAGCCCCGTCCATTGCCGCAGCCAGCGCAACGCCACCTGCTCCAGTTCAGTCACCGCCGGCGCGGTTTTCCACAGCATGCCATTGGCGTTCAAGGCGGAAGCCAGCAACTCCCCCAGGATCGCCGGCTCCGAGGACGAGGTGGCGAAGTACGCCATGAACCCGGGGTGGTTCCAGTGGGTCATGGCGGGCACGATCAGGCGCTCGAAATCGGCCAGGATCGCCTCCATCGGCTCTCCGCGTTCGGGACCGCAGGCGGGCAAAGCATCGGTGAGTTGGCCGGGCTTGACGCGCGCCAGCACGGGATAGCGCTCGGGACGAGCGAGGAACTCGGCGATCCAATCGATCGCCTGGTAGCCGTAACGGCGAAACTCTTCGGGAGTCATTTGTGAATCGCGACCGTGCCGGTGGCCAGCATCCGGGCCGACGCATCGGGCGGAACCTTCCAGTTTCGGTCAAAACGGCCATCCAATACCACATGGGCCGCCGAACCCTTGAAAAGGACGAAGTCGCCGAACATGCCCGCGAGCCGAAACTGCCACGGGGCGAAGGGGTCCGTGCCCCTGAGGGGCAGATCGGGCGCCTGTTCCAGATTCCACAGCGGGAGGCCGGAGTTCACCACGACGTAGCGTCCGCCCACGGGGAAGATGAAGACGAGCCCCCAATCGGCGGCGCTGGGGTCGAGTTCGAGGGGCAGTTCGCCCGCCAGCCGCGCGATCGCGGAATTGGAGCTGCGGCCGCCGAAAAGAACCAGGTTGCAGCCGTCGATATCGGCGGGCGTGAGGGCGGAATCGGCCTTGACCGCGGGCGCGAACGTGATGCGCGCGCGCAGGGTGGACCACCGGGCGGCCCGCTCCGCGGCGCGGCGGCGCGTCTCCAGCACGTCGGGCGGCGGGTGGTCGGCGGTCCCGTAGACATAAATGTGGCGGTCCGCCAGGGCCTCGGCGATGGGTCCTTCCGCTCCCGGCCGCTTGCCCGCCGCCCGGAACAGCCCGGACCGCCAGCGCCCCCCGGCCCGCTCGAACGAGAGCGCCTGTCCGGGGCGGAGGCGCAGAGCGGCCCCATCGATGCGGACGCGCGTGAGCGCCGGCGCGGACTCGCCCACAATGCTGAAGCCGTCCACGTTGCGCGTCTCGATCTCGGCTTCGCCCCGGCCCGCGAGGCGCGCGTCGATAAAAGCCGGCGTGCCCGGAGTCAAGCCGTCGATCCGCACCCAGTAGGCCGAACGGTAGCGGTAGGAGAGCGCCACCAGCCGCACGCGCTCCGGCGCGGGGTTGCGCCGAAACCGGGAAAACCATTCGAAGAGGGAGCCGCCGGCGTACGCGAAGTCCCACGCGTTATGCCGCGCGCCGGGGTACTCCACGTACTCCGCCGGATCCCCCGCGTCCAGAAGGAGTTTGTGCAGATCGCGCGCCGAGGCCGCCGGAACCCGCGGGTCCTGCTCTCCGTGAAAAATCCGGATCGGGAGATTCAGCGCGTTCGGCGCCAGTTCGGGGCTCACCACGTACTCCGCGCTCACCGGGGCCGCCGCGGCCCATACGTCCGGCCGCGTGAGGGCCAGCCATAGAGCCCCGTTCCCGCCCATGGAGACGCCGGTCAGATAAATGCGATCGGGATCGACGGCGAGCCGGCGCTGCACGTCGGCCAGCATGTCATAGACGTCCCGCTCCGCGACGCCGCCGTAGCCCATCGTGCCCCGCGCGAAGGGGCAGGCCGCGGCGTAGCCCGCGTCGCGCAGCGGAGGGAACCCGGTCGCCGCTCCCAGGCTGTCGCTGGGACGCGGCCCCACCCCCAGCAACTGAATCAGGTTCGCGCGGTGATTCGTCTCCTCCGCATGCAGGCTGACCACCAGCGGATAGCGCCGTTGCGCGTCGGGCGCCTTCGGAAGGTAGAGCGCGTAGGGCTGTTCGGAGCCGTCCGCGGAGGAGCGAAACGTCAGGATCTGCGGCCCCGGCCTGAGCGGCTGCGCCGCGAGCAGGCACGGCAGGAGCAGCAGTCCGGCGCGCATACCCAAGTGTAGCGCAGAGGCCCGATTAAACCAGTGATGGCGGAAGTTGCGTCAGCTCGCGTTCCGCGCGCAGCCAGTCTTCCAGCGCCGACCCGCCACGCCGCCCGCGCGCCTCCCAATAGGAGTAAGCCAGCCGGGCGATCTCATCGTGCGTCGGCGCCGGGACCGGGCCGATGCCGCGCCCCGCCTCCGACATCCCCGTACGCCAGCCGCACCGGCTTGCATGTATGCTTCCCCGGAAATGCCCCATGTGGTTGAAACACCTTGTATAACACAGATGCCGCCGCCGCGGAGTTGGAGTACAGTAGCTTTCGAGGCCCCATGCGCGTGAACCAGTGCCTCCAGTGCAGCGGGTTCCCCTGCCCCGGCGTGCAACACGACCGTTATGCCGTGCCCCCCATTCCCCTCAAACCCGATGCGATCTCCGTGATTCTCGTCTCTGAAGCCGCGCCCGCGAATCCCGCGGATTACTACTACGCCCCCGGCGATCCTCTGTTTCAACAGACAACCGTAGCGGCCTTCCGCGACGCCGGCGTGGAGGTAGCCTCGGTGAAAGACATCGTGGCCCGCGGCGTGTATCTCACTACCGCCGTGAAGTGCGCCAAGGCCGGCTATGCCGTTCCCCCGGACGCCATTCGCGAATGCTGCCGCCTGCTGGAGAAAGAGCTGGCCCTGTTCCCCCGCGCCAAGGCGCTGCTTCTGATGGGCGACGTGGCCATCCGGGCGGTGAACGAGATGGCGTGGCGCGCCGGCGAGAAACGCGCAATCCCCGCCGGATCGACCTACAAGCTGCGGGGCGGCGCGTATTTTTTCCGCGGCATGCGCGCGTTCCCCTCTTACCTGCAGGCCGGCCCCGCGTTCTTCATCGAGAAGAGCAAGCGGAAAATGATCGCGGAGGATATCGCGGCAGCGCTGCGCCTGGCTTAAACCCGGCCCGCCGTGCTGGGATGTGATTCTGTGCGCAAATCACTCTCAAGGGCTAGTGTTTCGGCCGTAACACGTTTCTGCTCTCCCGCGCCTATTCGTACGGAAGGGACACTCATGAGGATGCTGAAGATATTGGGCGGCGCCGGAGCGATTGCGGCTGCGCTGGCTCTCGCCCCATCACTGCTCGAAGCCGCAAACACGGGTTCGCCCGTCAACAGGCTCTTGAGCCAGTTGCGCGACAACGCGAATCGGACCTGCAACGACGCCGGCAAGCTGGTGGCTTACAAGAACAATCTCGACATCAGTCGGGACCTGCATCTCGCCTCCTGGAACTATCTGAAGAGCGACGTCAACGCCATGGGCGCGCTGATCCTACGGCTGAACGATGCCCGCGACGGAGCCGCGCCCCTGCAACAGAAACAGATCGACCAGGCGCTCAGCTTGATCCAGACCATGGCGAGGGAAACGAACAACGCGATCGAATTTCTCGACGCCAACCACAAGGGGAACTTCGATATCAACCCGGCGTACCTGGACGACATCAATGTTGTGGCCGATAAGTCCCAACAACTCGCCCGCTCGCTGGGCGACTATTTCCAGTTCGCCAAAGTGCGCGGCAAGGAACTTCGCCTGCGGAAGGATCTCGGAATCTCCACCGACTAATCTCCAGCCTGGCAGGCGGGAGCACTCAGCCCGCCTGCCCCCGCAAGTCCTCCTACCGTTAGAGCTCACCTTACGGATGGCGCAGGTTTTCGGGCCTGCGCCATCGCTTTTCAGATCTCTCTCTTCCGTAATTCTCCTCGCAAATCACTCGGAAGGGCTAACGGTTCGGCCGTAACACGCCGCTGGTTTTTGGCTGGCGGATCGCTTCGCCGTGGGCATGTTTCAAGTCACCCGTTCGGCCGGTCTGCTATCGGCGCTGGCCCTAACTCTTGCGCCATCTTTGTGCCGTGCCCAGCAGACCCCGCCCGCGCCGGGGCAGGCGGACCGCGCCGTGCTGCAGGAAGGAACGCCAGGGCCGGCGCATAAACGAATCTTCTGGATTATTCCGAACTACCGCACCTACCCCTCACTGGCCGACTACAAGCCCATTACCGCCAGGGAGAAGTTCAAGATCGCGTTCGACGACGCGTTCGACCGCGGCACGTTCGTCGAGGCCGCCCTGTTCGCGGGGGAGGGGCAGTTGACCAAGGCCACTCCGACGTTCGGCCAGGGCGTGGCTGGCTATTCCAGGTACCTCGGCGCATCTTTCGCCGATTTCGCCATCGGCGACTACATGACGGAGGCCATCTACCCCGCGGTGCTTCATCAGGACCCGCGCTACTTCCGCCGGGGGACGGGATCCGGGTGGTCCCGGCTGAAGTACTCGGTGGGGCAGATTTTCTGGACGCGCAGCGACTCCGGCAAAGGCCAGTTCAACTACTCCGAGGTCGCGGGCAACGCCACCGCTTCGGCGATCTCGTGCGCCTACTACCCCGACAATCGCGACGCCGCCAGCGCGGGCGGAAAACTAGCCATTCAGATCGGCCTGGACACGATGGGCAACATCCTGAAAGAGTTCTGGCCGGACGTGGCCCGGAAGATCGCGCCGAAAGCGCAGAAGTAGAGTGCCGCCGGCGCTCGGTTCCGTGCAACTCCTCACATTTCTCTCCCCGCCCGCCTCCTTTCGGCCCCCCGCTTGCAGCGCGACCTCCGTCCCGTGGCCAAAAGCGTTCACCTCAACACCAATTCCGATCCCCTTTGGTACAAGGACGCCGTCATTTACGAGGCGCACGTGCGCGCGTTTTATGACCGCTCGGGCGACGGCATGGGCGATTTCGCCGGTTTGACCGAAAAGCTCGACTACCTGGAAGACCTGGGCGTCACCGCCGTCTGGATCCTGCCCTTCTGCCCCTCCCCCTGGCGCGACGACGGGTACGATATCTCCGATTACGCGAACGTCCATCCCGCCTACGGCACGTTGCGCGATTTCCAGAATTTTCTGCGCGAGGCGCACCGGCGCGGGCTGCGCGTCATCACCGAACTGGTTCTCAACCACACCTCCGACCAGCACGTCTGGTTTCAGCGGTCGCGCCGGGCGGCCAAGGGCTCCCGCTGGCGCAACTTCTACGTGTGGAGCGATTCGCCCGAACGCTACCCCGACGCGCGCATCATCTTCAAGGATTTCGAAACCTCCAATTGGACGTGGGACCCCGTCGCCAAGGCCTATTTCTGGCACCGTTTCTACTCCCATCAGCCGGATCTGAATTTCGACAACCCCGAGGTCCGCGCCGCCATGCTCAACGCCC
>JAIQFU010000329.1 GCA_020073115.1 Terriglobia bacterium | reverse complement strand
GGCGCTCCTCGAACTGCGGGCAGGCGCGCTCGGCTTCACGCGCCGCACGGCGCCGGTTGAGCCGGATCACCGGCAGGACGAGAGCCGCCGCCAGGGCGAACGATAACCCCAGAAAGAGGAAAATCCGTGCGCCCACCACGCTCGGGCCCGAAAAGGCGTAATGGTTGATCACCAGCACCGCCACAACGGTGAGGGCCAGGGCGACCGCGGCCGTTACCGCCGCGCCGCGGGAAAGCGCCAGCCAGCGCAGCCTCCGCTCCAAGGCGCCCAGATACTCGGACAACCGATCCAAAGGTCTCATGCCGCCTCTTTATCTACCTTAAGATGCCGATTCCCCAGCAGCGACTCGCCCACCGACAGCGCCAGCGCCGCAATCATGACGTACCACCATAAGGACAGCCGCCTGCGGCTTTCCTCGGCCGGGCTGTCCGGCCCGGTCCCCGTACTCCCCTGGGCTGTATTCTGCCACAACGACACGGTCTCCGCGGGCGCAGGGGCCAGGTCGGACTCGCGCCGGTCCGCATTGACCGCCACCGTCTCATCCTGCCCGTTCGGCCGGTGGATTTCGTAGAACCCGGTCTCGGTGAACTGGATGTTCTCGGCGCGGGCCCCCTCCGCCAGCGAGAGCGCCCGCTGGCCTTTGGGATCGAGCACTTCGATGGCCGCGCCTTTTTCCCGGGAGTCGCGGAGTTCGGCGAACGCCCCCACCGGGACGCTGGCCGGCCCGCCCTCCAACCGGCCCAGGTACCGGGCGGTCTGTTCCACGAAGGGCACGAAGGAGGCGTGGAGCGGAAAATCGTTGGCCACGTTGTCGAACGTCGAGGCGAATACGACGATCCGGCCCTGGCCCATCGGCTGATCGATCAGCAGCGGCGTCCCGTCCGTGAGCCGGGCGGCCACCCGGGCGTTCCCCGGAGATACGCGGATCGCCTGGTAGAACTTCACGTCGTCCCAGCGGGTATTGTTCTGAATGGCGGGGTAGGACGGGTCGAGCCATGCGGCGCTCTGGAAACGGTCGCCCTCGCGGCCGGCGTAGCGCGTGCTCTCGATCTGGAAGTCCGCCACCGGCGTCTTCGCCACCGACACGGAGTCATGCCCCATCAACACCAGGACCGATCCGCCGTTGCGCACGTAGTTCCTCAGTTCGTTCTCGAATCCGCCGGGCAGGGACCCTACGTCGGAGATCACCACGAAGGCGTATTTCGAGGGGGATACGTTGGCGGTCTGCCCGGCGGCCGCGGAGTCGATGGCGAAGGCCGATTGGCCCGAAGCTTCCAGCGCCGCTTTGAAGTACAACAGCGCCCGCGAGTTGTCGGCTTCATGCACGAACAGCGCTTGGCGGGGATCGCCACGCTGCACCGAGAAATAGAAACGATCGTCCGCCGGCAACGCGTCCCCCGAATCAATCCGGACCTCGCCCTTGTTCTGCCCGTAAGGGACGTCGAGCGAGAGGAACTCCGCGTTGGCCCGTCCGTTCTCCGGCACTTCCACGCTCTTGCTCTCGATCACGCGGTTGTTCAGCACCAGGGAAACGGTGCGCGTCGCCTTCTTGGTCCCGAACCCGGCTATGGTCGCCAGCACCCGCGTTTTGCCGCCGCCGTACACGCGGCGTGGCGCCACCACGTTCTCCACGGTGAAGTTGGGAGCCTCTTTATCGATAGCATGCGCTTCCATCCGAACGTCGCCGCCGAGCCGCAGATCGTTGAAGTTCGGCGGCATGCCGGATTGCTGCATGTCGGAGTAAAGCTGGATGGCCACCGGCAGGCGCAGCGAAGTCGCGAGGGAGCGCGCCGCGCGGGTCAGCTCGGCGAACGAGGTGCGCGCGTCCGAAGGCTCGATGGCGTCCACCGCGGCGTTCAGCCCGGCATGGTCGTCCGTCACTTCGCTCATGGCCTGCACGCGCGAGCCGAAGGCCAGGACTTGCGCGCGCTGCCCCGGCCGCAGCCGGGAAATCGCCGATTTGGCCATCTGCTTCGCGCTCGCCAGCCGGCCGCCGGCCCGCATGCTGAGTGAATCGTCAATCGCGACGAGGGTGACTTCGCCCGTGCGGCTCCGCGGCAGCGCCTTGCGCTGGATGTACGGATTGGCGAAGGCCAGGGCAAGCAGGACAAACAGGGCCGTGCGCAGCGCGAACAGGATCAGGTACCGCAGGCGGCGGTGCTTGATGGAGCTCTGGATATGCGGCTCGAAAAACATCAGCGAGCTGAACGGCTGCGGCTCGCTGCGGTGCTTTTTCAGCAGGTGGAGCCAGACAGGCAGCCCCACCGCCAGCAGCCCCCCGAGGAACCATGGCGCCAGAAAACCCATCTACATCCTCCCCTGCCGGATAAACAGGTACTCCCGCAGCCCCTCGTCGAGCGGCCGCGACGTGTCCATCAGGAAATAGTCCATCCCCGCCGCTTTCGTCTGGTCCTTCAGCGCGTGGATATGCGAATCGATCTTGCTCCGGTACTCGTTGCGGGCGTACTCGGGCGAGACCTCGAGGGAACGGGCCGCGTTTTCCATGTCCACCAGCAGGACCGGCTGCCGGAAGCGGGGCGCGATCTCCTGGGGGTCGAGCACGTGGAACAGAATCACCTCGTTTCCACGGTGCCGCAGCGGTTCCACGGTGTTGATAATAATCTCCGGCTCTTCATAGAAATCCGAGAGCACTACTACGATGCCCCGGCGGTGGAGATAGTTCTGAAAATGAATGAACGGCTTGGCGAAATCGGTGCGCGTGCCGGGCTCGGCTTTCTCGATGGCGTGCAGCAGCCGGAACAACTGCCCCTGCCGCGTGGAGGGCGCGACGTAGTTCGCCACATCCTCGTCGAAAACGATGAGCCCCGCGGCGTCGCGCTGCAGATTGGCCATGTAGCACAAGGAAGCCGCCACGAAGCGCGCGTAGTCCAGCTTGTGGACCTCGTGCGAGCCGTAGGCCATGGAGGCCGAGGTGTCGAGCAGCACGAGCAGCTGGGTATTGGTCTCGCCGCGGTAGCGCTTGAGGAAGCAGCGGTCGGTCCGGGCGAAGACATTCCAATCCACGTGCCGGAGATCGTCGCCGGGGGAATAAGCGCGATACTCCGCAAACTCCTGGGAAAACCCGAAATCCGGCGACCGGTGGAGCCCCGCGACGAACCCGTCGACAATCGTCTTGGCGATGAGATCCAGCCCCGAAATCGAAGCCAGCGTATCGGGATCGAGAAATCGCTGCAGCATCTTATTTCACCGCCGAGGCGCCGAGACGCCGAGTTCGCAGGACCGGCTCATTGAAATTCATCAGCAGGCCAACACTCTTGCCCGAGAGCTTGAGGTAGGTGAGCAATTGCGCCGAATCGACAGGCAGCAGTCTGTCTACGGTTTTCAATTCAAGAACCACCGCATCTGCCACCACCAAGTCCATCTTGCACCCGGCATCGAGTCTGATTCCCTTATATCTGATTCCCTTATATAGGACCGGCAACTGCGTCTGACGTTGGAACCATAGCCCCAGCGGCTTCAGCTCGTAGCAGAGGCATTCCTCATAGACGGGTTCCATGAGCCCCGGCCCGAGTTGCCGGTGCACTTCGATCGCAGCGCCAATGATCTTTTCCGTGAGTTCATCCAACCACGAACGCCACTGGGCAGCATGTTCCTCTGCTCCCTTTGCGCCCTCAGGTTTAGACTTTGAGATCACGGCCTCTCAGTTCCTCGATTCCCTCAAAAACTCTGCGTCTCTGCGCCTCGGCGGTGAATACGCAGTCCCGCCCTAGTCTCTGGGCGACGGTCTCCACTCCAGTACCCGCTTCAGGATGTCGTCCTGTTTCAGCCGGTCGGATTCGGCGTGGAAGTTCAACAGGATCCGGTGACGGAGGATCGGGTTGTACAGCGAGCGAATGTCCTCGTAGGTCACGTGATAACGGCCGTGCATCAACGCCCGCGCTTTCGCCGCCAGCACCAGGAATTGCGCCGCGCGCACGCTCGCGCCGTAATTGACGTACTTCTTGACGAAGTCGGGCGAACTTTCGTCGTCCGGGCGCGTGACGCGCACCAGGTCGATGGCGTGCCGCGCCACGCTTTCGCCGATCGGGACCATGCGCACCAGTTGCTGGAACTCCAGGATCTCGGAGGCGTTCGTCACCGGACTGGCTTCCGCCACGTGCGTCGTGGTTGTCAGGTCCACCACCTGCAACTCCTCGTCCGCCGAGAGGTAACCCAGCACGGTGTTGAACAGGAAGCGGTCGAGCTGCGCTTCGGGCAGCGGGTAGGTGCCTTCCAATTCGATCGGGTTCTGCGTGGCCAGCACGAAGAACGGCGGAGACAGCTTGTAGTTGTTGCCGCGCACCGTGCAGGCCAGCTCCTGCATGGCTTCCAGGAGCGCGCTCTGCGTTTTCGGCGGGGTGCGGTTGACTTCATCCGCCAGCAGAATGTTGGCGAAGATCGGACCCTTGACGAACGTCCATGTCCTTCTCCCGTTGGCCGGGTCCTCTTCGATAATGTCCGTGCCGGTGATGTCGCTGGGCATCAGGTCCGGCGTGAACTGAATGCGCTTGAAAACCAGCCCGAGAGTCTGCGCCATGGTGCGTACCAGCAGCGTCTTGGCGGTGCCGGGGAGGCCGGTGATGAGGCAGTGGCCGCCCACGAACAGACCGATCATGACCTGCTCCAGAACTTCCTCCTGGCCTACGATCACGCGGCGCACCTGCGTCACGATCTCCGATTGCACCCGGCGGAAGCGCTCGATGCGCGCCTTTAAAACGTCCGGCTCAAGTTGCGGCGTCACGGTAGTTGACATGAAAGGTTCCATTCCTATTTCTTAACGGTATCGCGCGGAGTTCCACTGGTTTCCGCGGCGCTCAATTCGAGCAATAGTCTTTGCGCAGGCCGGTAGCTGGGGGCGGTTTCCAGGGCCGAGAGCAGCTCGTCTTTGGCCTGTTCCGGTTTCTTGTCCAGGTAGAGCGCGCGCGCCAGCGAATAATGGGCCTCGGCGGGGTCGATGGGGTTGTGGGCCGTCAGCGCCCGGAACTCGCGGATCGCGCCGGGCAGGTTCCCATCTTCCAGCCACAGTGCGCCGAGCATCTGGTGCTGCTCGTTATCCATCGGATAAATCCAGTTGAGCCGGTCCAGCGCCGCCTCCGCTTCTTTCTTGTTCCCGGCTTCGGAAAGCCACTTTGCCACCCGCTCGATCAACACGGGGTCGCGCCCGCCGATGTGGACGTAGCGCTCCAGTTGCGCGGTAGCAGCCGTCTTGTCGTTTTTCGCCAGGTAAGCGTCGGAGAGGAATTCATACACGCTCCCGTGCTCCACGTAGTCGGGGTACAGATCGCGAATAGCGGTTCCTTCCTTGATGACTCCGTCGTAGTCCTTCGCCTTGGCCATCTCGGCGACCTTCTTGAGGCGGTTGCGCCACTCCTCGAAGCCGTCCACCGTCTTCTTCGTGTCGGCTTCCACAAAGGCGATGAAGCGCTTGTCGAATTCCGCGGGCTCGATCTGCAGTTCTTTGCGGACCACCGCGGGGGTGTCCTCGCCCGCGGCGAAATCGCGCAGCATGGCGAGAATCGCGTCCCAGCCCCATTTATCGGTGATGTAGTCGCAGATCCGGCCCGCCTGGAAATAGCTCACCCCCACCTGCATGGGGTTCTTGGGGTGGATGAAGCCCCGGTCGAGATCGGAAACCGGCAGCAGTTTCTTGTCCTTGATGGCCATCAGGACGTCGGGCATGATGCGGTCGCCCCACTCCGGCGAGGCGGCGGTCTCCTCGTGCACCGCGATGCCCTCGGTGAACCAGCGCGGCACGTGGGAATCCGTCATGCTCAGCGTGAACACGTGGCTCATCTCGTGCCACAAGGTGGAGGCCCAGTGGAACTGCCCCGGCGGCCGCGCGGACGGGCTGTCCATGGCGATGTTGTATCCGAAGGTCACGCCGAGGGCGCCCAGACCCGGCATGCCGAGCGTGCGGACCGCGAAGTCGTCGTGGTTGGGATAGACCTCCACCTTGACCGGCCGCGCCAGCTTTACGCCGTACTTTTTCTCGTAGACTCCGATGATGCGGCGCATCTCGGATTCGAAATACGGACCGAGCAGCGCGCTCCTTACCCGCCTCCCGTCTCTCTCGGGCCAGGCCCTGCCGGGCACCGCAGGGACCGGTCGGCTCGGAAACATCTCCCCGCTAAGCCTGGAGATGTCCAACGTCGATCTGGCGGAGGAATTCGTCAAGATGATCACCACC
>JAIQFU010000328.1 GCA_020073115.1 Terriglobia bacterium | reverse complement strand
ACTTTCTCCCGGCCATCGCCGCCGACCGCGATCGCTTCGCCTTCCTCGGCGGCGGCGGCACGCTGAACCCGATGCTGCACGGCATCGATCCGGCGGCGGTGACGGCCGACGATCAGGCGAAATTCCGTCAGGCCGCGTCGACCCCGGCGCCCAGACCGCGGAAAAGCTCGGGGGCCAGGAGCGAAGCCGCTCCGTTGCCGCCATCCAGAGCCAGCCGCGCCCCGTCGAGACGAACCGACGCGGTGGAGGCGAGGTATGCCAGATATTGCCGGTCGAGACCTTCGTCCGCCGCGAGCGTTTCCGGCCGCGGAACCGCGCCATTCTCGCGCAGCCGCAGAATTTCGCCTTCGATTTCCTTTTCTTCCGCGTCCGGCAGCTTGAACCCGCTATGGCCGAAAACCTTGATCCCATTGTCCTGGTACGGATTGTGCGATGCCGAAATCATGACCCCCGCGACGAACGGCCCCGTGCGCGTTAACCAGGCGACCCCGGGGGTGGTGATCACGCCCGCATAGCGCGTCCGGACGCCCCGGGTGGCCAGACCGCCGGCCACCAGTTCGGCGATCCAGGCGCTCGATTCGCGCGTGTCCGCCCCGACCAGGACCTCGCTGCCTTCCGGCGCCTCCCGGGCCCTCACGGCGTCCCCCAGCGCGGCGCCGAAAGCGTAGATCGTCGCGCCGTCCAGCGGGTACTCGCCGGCTACGCCGCGGATGCCGTCCGTACCGAACAGTTGTTTGCTCATGGAAGTCGTTAGTCGTCAGTCGTTAGTCGTTAGCCGTGGCGTCTTACTGACGACTGCCGGCGAACGACTATTTCTTTTTCATCATCACCGAAACCGTAACCTCCGGGGAAGATTCAAACCGCACGTAGGAATCGTTCACGAAGGCGTTGACCCGGAACTCCGACATGCCCACCACGTGCGAGACGTCCACCGCGTCGGTCGCGACCGTCTTCACCCGCTCCACGTGGCTTCGCGGGCCCAGAATCGCCAGCCGCTCCGGCGAGACGGAGTACTGCGAGATCTCGTAGCCATTCTCGCCTTCTCCCGTGAAACGCACGGAGACGGGAACTTCCCGTCGGTCGTGCCAGTCGAAATCGAAGCGCACTACCGACGGCCGCGCCCAGACCAGGTGCACTCCCCGCGGCAACCGCACGTCGCCGCCCCCGATGGTGAAGGTCCGCTGGCCGGGCTGCACGTGCGACATATCGAGCACCACGCCCGGCCGCAACCCGCCGTTCTGGCCCAACTCCCTCAGTTGCAGCGATGGCCCGCGCAGTTCCAGCGAAACGATGTTGTTGGATGGCGTGACATCGCTGATCTCGATATCCGTAGGCAGGTCCCGGTATTCCATCGGCACCGAAAGCGAGGTTTCCATTTCGGGCTCGGTGGCCACCATGGCCCAGATCCCGAAGGCGATGGCCAGGGAGAGCGCCTTCCACCAGAAGTTCTGGAAGATGAGGCCGAGTACGAACCGCACGGCGCGGGTCATAGCTTGGCGCTCCCCGTCGGCATACGGCCGGCCGTGGGATCGGCCCCCGCCGGCGGTTCCGCGCTGGCCGGCCCCGTGGACTGGGCCAGCGGAATGTCCGCGGCAAACTCATCGATGTGCATGGGGGTGGGCCGCTGCACGCCGAAATGCCGGTTGACGCGTTCCGCCACGTCCGGCAGCGGAAGCCCCTGTATTAGCTCGCCGAACGCCGCAATCGAGATCCGGCCGGTCTCCTCGGACACCACCAGCGAGAGGCAGTCCGTTTCCTCCGTGATCCCGATGGCGGCCCGGTGGCGTGTTCCCAGCTTGGATGAAACCGAAGGGTTGGTGGTGAGCGGCAGGAAGCAGGCGGCCGCCGCGATCCGGTCTTTCTGGATGATGGCGGCGCCAGCGTGCAGCGGCAGCCCCGGCTGAAAGATGGAAAGCAGGATGTCGCGCGAGATCAGCGACTCCATCCGGACGCCGCTCTCGATGAAAGTGCGGAGCCCGATATCCCGTTCCAGCACGATCAGCGCGCCGGTCTTCTTCTCCGAGAGATTCTCCAGGGCCAATAGGATCTCGTTGACCGATTCCGGCCCCCGGTACCCCCCGCCCAGCCCGAACCAGCGCTTGCGTCCCAGGCGGGCCAGCGTGCGGCGGATCTCCGACTGGAACAGCACGATGATCGCGATGCCCAGGTACGGAACGATGAATTGCAGCAGCGCCCGCAACGCCTCCAGCCCCGCCGCCATAGCGGCGATGTACAGTCCGACCAGGATCAGGATGCCGACCAGGATATGGCCCGCGCGGGTCCCGCGCACCACCATCAGGGCCTGGTAGATCAGGAACGCTACCACCAGGATGTCGAGGATCCCGACAAACCCCAGATCCGGCAATGGCAGGAAGCGCGTAGAGTGCGGCATCGCCCAGAAGTTTATCTTAGCCTAGAGAAGCCCGAGTTTCTTTCGGGTTCGTTTCTTTCCGTCTTGCGCCTCGGCGATGAATCGCTTTGTTATCATCTCCCCATGCGATTTTTCGCTGCCCTGTTACTCGCCATGACCCTAAACGCCCAGGACCGCTCGCAAGCCCGCTCCATGGTCATCTCCGACCGTGGAATCGTAGCCACCAGCCAGACCCTCGCCTCCCAGGCGGGCGCGCAGATCCTGGCGCGCGGCGGTTCGGCCATGGACGCGGCCATCGCCGCCAACGCCACGCTGGGCGTGGTGGAGCCCGAAAGCTGCGGGATGGGCGGCGACCTGTTCGCCATCTACTGGGAAGCCAAAACGGGCAAGCTGACCGCCATCAACGCCAGCGGTTGGGCGCCCCAGGGGCTGTCCATAGACGTTCTGAAAAGCATGGGGCAGACCAGCATGCCCCAGGACGGGATCCACTCTGTGACCGTCCCCGGATGCGTCGACGGTTGGGCAAAGTTGCACAAGCGCTTCGGCCGGCTCCCGTGGTCCGACGTCTTCCAGCCGGCAGTCTACTACGCCGATCATGGCTACCCCGTGACGGAGATCATCAGCCAGGCATGGCTGGCGGAAGCCGGAAAACTCTCGCGGGACGAGAACGCCCGGCGCGTCTTCCTCCTCAACGGCGCGGCTCCCAAAACCGGCGAGCTGTTCCGCAACCCGCAGATGGCGGAAGCCCTGAAAACGCTCGCGCGGGAGGGGGCGGCGGCCTTCTATAGCGGTCCGATCGCGCGCGCCATCCTCAAGACCGGCGGCCGCCTCGGCGGCAAGATGACCCTCGCGGACCTGGGCGAATTCCAGTCCGAATGGGTGCAGCCCATCTCCACCGGGTACCGCGGCTGGCGCGTCTACGAGTTGCCGCCCAACGGCCAGGGCATCGCCGCGCTGGAAATGCTGAACCTCTTTTCGCAGTTTCCCCTGTCGAGCTACGCCCCCCGCGGCACGGAAGAACTGCACGTCCAGATCGAAGCCCAGAAACTGGCCTACCAGGACCTGCAGCGCTACGTGGCGGACCCGCGCTTCAGCCAGGTTCCGGTGGAAGGTCTGCTCTCGCCGGCGTACGCCCGCGAGCGGGCCCGGGGGATCGACCCGAAACACGCCGCCTGCGACGTTGCGCCCGGGAACCCGCTCCCCCCGCGCGGCGACACCATATACCTCTCGGTGGTGGACCGCGAAGGGAACATCGCCTCCCTCATCCAAAGCCTGTACCAGCATTTCGGTTCGGGAGTCGTGGTGGACGGCTACGGCTTCGCCTTGCAGAACCGCGGCGCGCTCTTTACCATGGATGCGGCTCATCCCAATGCGCTGGCTCCCCGCAAGCGCCCGTTCCACACCATCATCCCGGCGTTCATGGAGAAGGGGGACCTCCACATGGGCTTCGGCATCATGGGCGGATTGAACCAGGCCCAGGCGCACGCGCAGTTCGTCTCCCACATCGCCGACCACGGCATGAATATTCAGGCCGCCCTGGAGGCCCCCAGGTTCACCCGGAAGACGTTCGGAGGATGCGGCGTCTCGGTCGAAAAACGGATCGCCCCGGAAACCATCGTGGAGCTGATGGAAATGGGCCACAAGGTCGAGGTGCTTGGGGATTATTCCAGTGACATGGGCGGCGGCCAGGTGGTGATTCACGACTCCAAAACGGGCACGAACTACGGCGCGTCATCGCCGCGGAAAGACGGCGCCGCCATCCCCGAGCCGCATCCGTATTTCCCGTAGTTCCGTGGCGTCGAACCCTTGCCATGTGGAGTGAGCATTCCACATTCACTCCCCCACTACCGTCACAATCACCTGCCGCTCCCTCGGCCGCTCGTCGAAATCGCACAGCACGATCTGCTGCCACGTCCCGATCAGCGCCCGTCCGGCGGACACGGGAAAGCTCTGGGCCGTTCCCATGAGCGCGCTGCGCAGGTGCGCGTACCCGTTCTCATCGCCCCACCGCGCGTTGTGCGCGTAGTCGGGGTTCATCGGCGCCACCTTTTCCAGCGCGCGCTGGAGGTCGGCCACGCAGCCCGGCTCGAACTCCAGGGTGGTGATCCCCACGGTCGATCCCACGCCCGAAATATTCACGATGCCCGTTTGCACCCCGCTCGCCGCAACCACCTTCGCCACCTGCGCGGAGATATCCAATACGTCGCATCGCCCGCGGGTCGAGATGCGGAAATCCTTCTGGTAGGCCGGCATGTTTATTTGCAGAAATCGGCTTCGAAAGCCGCAATCTTGGCGAGGCGCCGGCGGTGGCGCTCCGCCCCGGAGAAGCGGGCGCCGGCGTAATCCCGCGCCAGGTCCACCGCCAGTTCCGGTCCCACCACCCGCGCCCCCAGGCACAGCACGTTGACATCGTCGTCCTCCACGCACTGCCGCGCGGAAAAGCTGTCGTGACAGGTCGCTGCGCGGATGCCGCGAAACTTGTTGGCGGCGACCGACGCCCCGGCGCCGCTGCCGCAAAGAAGCACCGCGCGTTCGGCGCGGCCTTCCAGGATCGCGTGGGCCACCGCGCGGGCGTAGTCCGGGTAATCCACCGGCGTGGTGGAATCCGTGCCCAGGTCCGCCACCTCGTGCCCCAGGCGGCGCAGTTCGTCGATAACCCGGCCCTTTAGCGGGAAGCCCGCGTGGTCGCTCGCCACCGCCAGTTTCATCGAGAACATCATACCCTACTCTTTCCGCCGCATTCCGCCGAATGAATTCTCAGGATGGCGCTGGACGACCTGATTGAAGTCGAAGTGATAGTGAACCGCTTCAACCGCCTGCTGGGCGATCTGATGCGGGGGGCCATCCCCCGCAACGTCTTCCACCCCTGGGAAGTGGACATCCTGCTGGATTTAGAGAACTGCGACGTACCGCCGCGTCGGCGGCAGGAGATCCTCAGACAGTATCAAAGGGCCGTGCATCGGCAGATGCAGACCGGTACGGGGCCGCCGATGAAGCTTTCCGAGTTTCTGGAAATTCGCCAGCGCCGCCGGGAAGCGCCGTAGGGCCATAGCGGTGGGGCAGCCGGTTTCGCCCGCCAGGCGCCGCCGACAAGCGAAACCGCCTGTCCCACCTACGTCCGAATCACTCGCCGTCCTTCGATGCGGTACCGGCCGCTGATGACCAGCCGCAGCGCCTCGGAATAGATGCGGTGCTCCTCTTTCAAAATGCGCGAGGAGAGCGTTTCCGCCGTGTCTTCGTCCAATACCGGCACGGTGGCTTGAATCAGGATCGGCCCCGCATCCAGGTTCTCGTCCACGAAGTGAACCGTGCAGCCGCTGATCTTCACGCCGTGCTCCAGCGCCTGGTGCTGGGCGTCCAGCCCCGGAAACGCCGGCAGCAGCGACGGGTGGATGTTCAGGATGCGGTTGGGAAACTCGCGGATGAACTCGGCGCTGAGCAGCCTCATGAACCCCGCCAGGCACACCACCTCCACGCCGCATTGGCGGAGTTCCTCCACCACCATGCGGTCGTAGATCTGCCGGTCCAGGCCCTTGGAGGGGATGCACACGGCGCGCAACCCGCGCCCCCTGGCAACTTCCAGGCCGCGCGCCTCCCCCCGGTTGGAAATCACCACGGCGATCTCGGCATCGATCGTCCCCGCCGAAATGTTGTCCGCGATCGCCTCGAAGTTCGAGCCGCGTCCCGAAATCAGGATACCGATGCGCGTCATCGATATTCCACCCGCGGACGCCCGCGCTTCTGCGCCACGACCTCGCCGATGCGGATCGCTGATTCTCCCAGTTTTTCCAGCGCGGCTTCGGCCAGGTTGAGGGTGCCCCGGAAGTCGTCTTCGGGGATGTTGCCGATGCGCCGCAGCGTCTCGAAAATTTCAGGGATGCGCCACGCGGAACTGTCGATGGCGGCGGCCAGCCCCTTGGGCAGCATCCGGGGCGTGTTGTCCGTAATGCCTCCGCCCGTGATGTGCGCGGCGCCGCGCAGCACGCCCGCCGACAGCAGCGCCTGAATCGGCTTCAGATAGCTGCGGTGGACCGCCAGCAGAACCTCTCCCACCGTGGCGCCCAGTTCCGGAAGCAGCGTATTCGGTCCGTAACCCGCTACGTCGAACAGCAGCTTGCGCGCCAGCGAATAGCCGTTGGTGTGCAGCCCCGTGGAAGGCAGGCCCAGCAGAACGTCGCCGGCGCGAATGCCCTTCCCGGTGAGCAGGCGGGACCGTTCCGCGGCGCCCACGATGAAGCCCGCCAGGTCGTACTCCGATTCCGCGTACATCCCGGGCATCTCGGCCGTCTCGCCGCCGATCAGCGCGCAGCCATTGGCGCGGCACCCGCGGGCGATTCCCGAAACCACCGCCGCCGCCACGTCCGCACGGAGTTTCCCCACCGCGAAGTAGTCCAGGAAAAACAGCGGCTGCGCCCCCTGAACCGCGATGTCGTTGACGCAGTGGTTCACCAGGTCCTCGCCGACGGTGTCGTGCCGGCCGGTGAGGAAGGCGATCTTCAGCTTGGTGCCGACCCCGTCGGAAGAGCTGATCAGCACCGGTTGGCGAAACCCGGAGACCTGGTAACAGGCCCCGAACGTGCCGATATCGGTCAGCACGCCGCGCGTAAAGGTGCCGCGCGCGAACTTCTTGATGGAGGCGACGGCGCGGTCCGCTTCGTCAATATTCACGCCCGCGTCGCGGTATCGAATCTGTTTCTTCGGAGGCAAATATCAGTATAACTTCCGTGGCGTTCTATTTCCCCGCGTGCTCCTTCAACACGCTGAAATCCGCGTTGGCGCCGTGGCACACATCGCAGCTCTCCCCGTACTTCCCATCGGTCTGGGTGGAGGCGTGCGCCGTGGCCGACGTGGTCACGTGGCACGCCGTGCAGGCCGCCGTCGTCGCCGGCGTCGTCGGGTTCATCAGCCCCTGCGGCGTGGTCACCGCGTTCAACCCGATGGGAAACACCGCTTCCGAATTGTTCACGTGGCACATGTCGCACTTCGCCGTATCGCCCGCCGCTCCCGTATCGCTCATCACGGGGTAGCGGACATCGGTGAAATCGCTGCTGCCGATGGAGTACGTGGCGCCGTATTGCGCCAGGTTTTCGCCGAAATGGATCTTGTGGATCATCAGCGAGAAGTTGATTGCCTGCCGCGGCGTTCCACTGGCCGTGTTGCCCGGGTTGTGGCAGAAGACGCAGTACTCCGTCTGGTTGCGGTTTTCGCCGTGCATGGAAAGCCGCGTGTGGCAGCCGTTGCACTTGGAGATGTCCACCACCTGGCGCCGTTTCGCCACGGGCGAACCGTCCACCGGGAAGTAGAACACCTTGTTGTCGGCGCCGTACTGCGTGGATTGCTGTTGCAGCGTCCCCGCGCCCAGCACGAGGGCGCGCCGCGCCTCGATGCCGATGGCGAACGTCCCTTTGGCCCCGGCGGGAATCGCGTGCGTGAAAGTATAGGCGCAGGTCCCATCGGGAGAACACTGACCGGTGGCCACGGGATTTTCGGTGACATAGCCCGGGGTGGTGACATCCGGCCCGAAGCTGGTGTTGCCGTAATCGGTGGTCGGCCCGGTCATGTTCAGCGAGACCCGGTTGGGCGATGCGGTCAACGTGCTGAGCGGGATCCCGTTCCCCTGGCTGTCGCGCAGGGTGAAGGTGACGGTGGGCTTCTTTCCGGCCGCGCCGTTATCCACTTTCAGGATATGGGCCACAATGCCCGGCCGCGTGTCGGAATACTGCGGGATCGTGTGCCCTCCCCGGATCGAGGCGTCGAACTCCAGTTCACCTTGAGGGATGTGGCAGTCGGCGCACTGGTTGTCCGACACTTGCGGCAGGTTCACGCCGCTGATGTGGTTCTGCCCCGTGGCGAAGTTGATGTCGTCGTGGCATGAGCCGCAGGCCGCCCGGTTGGGCTTCGTCAGCCACGCGCTGGCCTGCGCCGCCCCCGAATTCGCATCGTGGCACGCCTCGCACCGGCGCGGGTCGGACGGAAACACCACCGTGGACCAGTCGTCAGGGTTCGCCCCTCCGCCGATCTGGTACGGCTTGCCCGCCTTGACGCTGGGCAACTGGCTCCCCATGTGGATCTTGTGGATCATGACCTTGAAATCCACCGTGTTGCCGGAATTGGGTTCGCTGGTCTGCCCCGTGTGGCATAGGACGCACATCTCCACGCTGCGCCGCGAACCGCCGTGGTGCGCCAGTTGATCGTGGCACTTGTTGCAGGCCGCCGTCCGCACCACGTCGCGCGGCGCCGGCTTCCCGCCGGCAGGGACCCAGTCGAACGTGGCGTCGTCGTAATACGTGCCGAGGTCGAACTCCGTGAGATTGCGGTTGCCGTAGATCCCCACCCGTTGCGTCGCCGTGGGGTCCCACCCCGCGGGCGCCAGGGTCTTGAACGTGTAGACGTATTCGCCATCCGCCACTTGCTGGGTCGCGCCTCCGGAATCCGCGGCGGCCTGCGTCACCGTCACCTTGCCGTCCGTGCTCGTTCGGCTGCGGGTGGCGTACGACACGAACTGCGATTGTCCCTTGGGGATATAGGCGACGACGAAACCCAGCGTGACCGCGCCGGGCGTCACCACCCCCAGGCGGTCCAGCGGAGCCGTCTTCTGGTCTGTCAGCTTATAGTCCACGCTGATCGTACCGTCGGAGGCGATCTTCGCCGAGACAATCTGAATGTTGAGGCCCGGCCGTACGAAGCTGACGGTGTTGGGGTCGGCGTAGTAAGCACGGTCGCGAGGCGTGAATTCCGCCTTCTTCGGCGTGCTGGAAAGGGCCACGGATGCGGCGGCCAGCGCCAGCGGCAAGGCATAGCGGCCCGCCGCGCGCAGCGTTTTTGGGGGGGAAGACATATTTCTCTTGATTCAATTTGGCCTTGAACCAACTGGGGAGTAGGCCAACACTTTTCGCATGGCTCAAGCGTCCACCAGCGCCGCCGATTCCACCACGGCATCCTGCTTTTTCATGAATTCACCGAGCGAAATCGGGACCGCTACCTTCAGCATGAGGGTGAAAACCAGGAAGCCCAGGGCGAACACGCCCGCCGCCACGCGCAATTCGGTGATCGTCGGGGAATACTCGTAAATCTCCCCGAGCGCGTCCGGCGTCAGGCCGGGAATGATGAGGCCCATGCCCTTTTCGATATACACGCCCGCATACGTGGCCAGGCATCCGATATTCAATGTCAGCCAGTTGCGGCGCGTCATCGGCGAGATGAACAGCGCGAACGCCAGCAGGTTCAGCGCCACCGCCGACCAGGCGTAGGGAACCAGCGTGTGATGCCCGCCCAGTCCCAGATACCAGTAGCGCGTGTACAGCAGGTGCTGCGTGTCGGAGTAGAACTCCTTGAACGCCTCCGCGCCGTGCAAAAAGAGATTGAGGAACATGGCGTATGCCATCAGCTCCGCGATTTTATGGATCGCGGCGTCCTGGATCTCGAACCGCGTGAAGCGGCGCAGCACCTGCATCACCACGATCAGGATGGCCGGCCCGGAGCAGAACGCCGACGCCAGGAACTGCGGCGCCAGGATCGACGAGTTCCAGTACGGGCGCGCCGCCAGGCCGTTGTACAGGAATGCGGTCACGGTGTGGATGCCCACCGCCATGGGGATGGACAGCAGTACCAGCGGGACCACCAGCCGGCGGGCATAGTGACGGCCGTGAAACGCGCGGTACAGGATGTGGGTGGCCACCACGAAGTTCACCACGAAATACAGGTTGAGCACGAGCACGTCCCACGCCAGCACCGAGCGCGGAAAATTCAAGTGCCCGAAGGGCGGGATCAGGTGCCAGAAGCGGTCGGGCCGCCCGATGTCCACGCACACGAACGTCAGGCACATCACAATCGCGCTGATGGCCAGCAGTTCGCCGTAAATCACGATTTCCCGAATGGGTTTCCAGTTATAGATATAGGCCGGAATGACCAGCACCACCGCCGCCGCCGCCACGCCCACCAGGAACGTGAAGTTCCCGATGTAAAAGCCCCAGCTCACCTGGTCGCGCATGGCCGTCACGATCAGTCCCGTCTGCACCTGCCGGGCATAGGCCAGCGCCCCGGAAACAATGAGTGCGGCCAGGAACCCGAGCCACAGCCAGTAAGCCCGGTTCCCCCGCAGAATCAGCTTTACGCTTCCCGTGGTAAAGCCCGAAAATAGCCGGATCGTCTCCGCCGGATTATCAAGTGGCATAAAAGTAGAAGAACCTCGGTAAGGTATTCAGCTCTTCCTTCAGGACCATCACCCGCTTGTTCTCGATGATGTAGCGGATCTCGCTGTCCTTGTCCAAAAGATTGCCGAACTTCCTGGCCCCGACCGGGCAGACCTCGACGCACGCCGGGTATCTCCCCGCGCGCGTGCGCTGGATGCAGAACGTGCACTTCTCCACCACCCCTTTGGGTCGCGGCCGGTTGCCCAGGTAATGCGTATTCGGGTTGATCTCGTTTTTCG
>JAIQFU010000327.1 GCA_020073115.1 Terriglobia bacterium | reverse complement strand
GGGGATCCCGTGCCGACCCCCTTCTCGTTCATGACTGAGCGGATCGAAAGGCCACAGGTGGTCTGCCACATCGGCTACACCACGACAGAGATGAGGCGCATTCTGCGGGAGGCGATCCCGCGCTCTCCGCTGTACAGCGGCCAGATTGAAGGGATCGGACCGCGTTACTGCCCATCGATCGAGGACAAGATGGTCAAGTTCCCCGATAAGCCTCGCCACCAGATTTTTCTGGAGCCCGAGGGCCTGGACACCAACGAAGTGTACGTCAACGGCATGTCCACCAGCATGCCCATCGACGTGCAGGCGGCCATGGTGGCTTCCGTCCCCGGGCTCGAGAATGCGGAGATGATCCGGCCGGGATACGCCATCGAGTACGATGCCATCGATCCACGGGAGTTGAGCCATACTCTGGAGGTCAAGTCCATTCCCGGGCTGTACCTCGCCGGCCAGATCAACGGGACATCGGGTTACGAAGAGGCAGGTTGCCAGGGCCTGGTGGCTGGAATGAATGCTGCGCTGGGTCTTGGAGGCGGCGATCCAGTGGTTATCGGACGCACCGAAGGGTACATCGGAATCCTCATCGACGACTTGGTTACGAAGGGCGCGGATGAGCCTTACCGGATGTTCACCTCGCGGGCTGAGTTTCGCCTGCACCTCCGCATTGATAACGCGGATGAGCGCTTGACGCCTATCGGCCGGCGGGCGGGTTTGGTGACGGATGAACGGTGGTCTGTGTTCACCGGGAAGCGGCGCCAGAAGCAGTGCCTTTCGGCGGCGTTGGCAGGACATCGCCACGGACAGTGGTTAAAACGGCCGGAAGCGTCGATCAGGGAGCTTACGGGCTGGATCCGGGAAACGCTTGGAGAGGAACCCGCCCGCGGCGTGCTGGAGACCATCGAGACGGAAACGAAATACGGCGGCTATATCGGCCAGCAGGAGCGCCATATCGAGCGTCTGAAGAATGCGGAACGCCGTCCCATTCCTGCCGCCTTTGGCTACGCGGGGATTCCCGGACTGTCTCGGGAGGTCCGTGACAAACTCGAGCGGGTCAGGCCTGTGACTCTCGGCCAAGCCGCTCGTATCCCCGGCGTCACTCCGGCGGCCATCGCGGTTCTCGATGTCTACCTGAGCCTCAGCCGTGTTTGCTGAAAAACTGCGCTCCCGCCTGGCCGGGGTGGCGGAACTGGCAGACGAGCAGATCGCCCGCCTGGAGGCTCACTATAACTTGCTGCTGCGCTGGAACCGCACGGTCAACCTGACGACGGTCACGAGCATGAAGGAAGCGGTGGAGCGGCACTACTGCGAGTCGCTGTTCCTGGCCGCGCACTTGCCAGAACGCGCGCTTCGGATTGCGGACGTCGGCTCGGGGGCGGGCTTTCCCGGCTTCCCCGTTGCCATCGTGCGCCCGGATTGCTCTGTGACCCTGATCGAATCTCACCAGCGCAAGGCCGTTTTCCTGAAGGAAGCGAGCCGCAGCCAAACCAACATCCGGGTACTTGCGAAACGTGCGGAGGATGTCCGCGAGGAATTCGACTGGGTGATCTCACGAGCCGTAAGCTACAGCGATCTGGTGGACACGATCACGGCCTTGGCCGGCGAGGCTGCTTTGCTCACCGGCGCAGAGGCTCCGCCGGCGCACATGGCCTTGACTTGGCAGCCCGCAGTCCCTATGCCCTGGGGCGAGCATCGATTCTTGCGCCTCGGTCACACGTAGCGTGGGCTTTCGTGCCCGCCGTGTCCACAATCAGGTGGACACCCGGCTCCTGTTTCACGTGAAACTCGTCCTCGCCTCCTTGTTTCACGTGAAACAGCTCTGTCTTATCCAGTCTCCCCCCGCATTCATGTTAGTATCTTCCCTTGAGCAGAGTCTTCGCCATCGCCAATCAAAAGGGCGGTGTCGGCAAAACGACCACCGCCATCAATCTTGCGGCTTCCTTGGCCGCCAATGATTACCGGATCCTGGTCATCGATTCCGACCCGCAGGGCAACGCCACGACAGGTCTCGGGGTCGCCAAGAGCCCGGACCGCCCCAGCCTCTACCACGTCCTTCTTGCCGACGCCACCCCGCAGACGGCCATTGTCCAGACGGATTTCGAAGGCCTCTACGTGATCCCTGCGGACAAGAACCTGGTAGGCGCCAATCTCGAGCTCGTGGACCTCCCCAGGCGCGAATACCGGCTGCGCGAGCGCATCGAGGATATCCGCGAGGAGTATCGCTTTATCATCATCGACTGCCCCCCGGCCCTCGACCTCCTTACGCTCAACGCCCTCATCGCCGCCGATTCCGTGCTCGTCCCCATTCAGTGCGAGTTCTTTGCGCTCGAAGGAATCTCGGAGCTTATGGACACCATCGACCGCATCCGCGACTCCTTCCGCCATCCGCTCAAGGTGGAGGGCATCCTCTTGACGATGTTCGACGATCGCACCAATCTTACCCGCCAAGTCGCCGCCGACCTCAAGGAATTCTTCGGCGACGAGATTTTTCGAACTGTAATTCCACGCAGCATCCGGCTGGCCGAGGCGCCCAGCTTCGGCAAGCCGATCCTTAGCTACGATCCCCGCTCCCGCGGCGCCGAAAGCTATATCCGACTCGCGAAAGAGATCCTCGACCATGAACAAACCGGACACCTCACGCAGGGCACTCGGTAGAGGGCTCGGCGCACTTCTGCCGACCCGCGTCTCTCCCGCGCCGCCGCCTCCCGAACCCGCGCACGATGAAACGCCGCGAACGGTTGCCATCGATTCCATCGATCCCAACCCGCTCCAGCCCCGCCGCACTTTCCAGAGCGAGCGCCTTTCGGAATTGGCCCAGTCCATCCGCGCCAATGGAATCATTCAGCCGCTGGTAGTTCGCCGAGTCGGAGACCGCTATCAATTGGTCGCCGGCGAGCGCCGCTGGCGGGCCGCCAAATTGGCTGCCGTGGCCGATGTCCCCGTGGTTGTGCAGGACATTCCCGACGAGCGCCTCCTGGAAATCACCCTCATAGAGAACATTCAGCGGGAAGACCTGAACCCCATCGAAACCGCGGTAGCTTTCGACCGCTTGAGCCGTGAACTGGCCCTCAATCCCGAAGAAGTCGGGACCCGCACCGGTAAAGACCGCACCACCATTACTAATTTCCTCCGTTTACTCCAGTTACCCAGCGACCTTCAGCAGCTAGTGGCTGAACGCCGCCTTTCCGCCGGCCACGCCCGCTGCCTTCTCTCCCTCCCGACCCCCGACCTGCAGCGCGAAGTCGCGGAGAAGTCCATCGCCCAGGGTTGGTCGGTGCGCCAGATGGAGCGCACCACGCAGCGGATGATGGAGGGGCGGAAGCCCAAGCACGTGGACGAGGTCGCTGCCGACCCCAACGTCAAAGCCGCCATCGAAGAGATGGAGCGGGTGCTGGGTACGAGGGTGCGGATCGTGGAGAAGGCTAAGCAGAAGGGGCGGATCGAAATTGAGTACTACTCGACGGAAGACCTGGACCGCATCTACGGCGCCATCGTCGGCCAGCCGTAACGCTATTTCAGCAGATCCAGGATCGCGGTCAACTCCCGGCGTATTTCGGGTAACGGGTCGCTCGAAAACAATTCCTGCTGCGCTTGTTTTGATCGCTTGGGCTTCGGAGCGCGGCCTTCGGCCTGCAACGCCTGCCGGGCGCCTTCGATGGTGAACCGCCGGTCGTACAGCAAATGCTTGATGCGGAGCAGCAGTTCAACGTCCTTTCGCCGGTACAGCCGGTGGCCCGTCCCCGACTTTTTGGGCGAAAGAAGCGGGAACTCCGTTTCCCAGTACCTCAGAACGTAAGGTTCCACCCCCAACAGGGTGCTCACCTCGCCGATCTTGAAGTACAGCTTGTCGGGAATTTCCTGTGCGCCGGACTGTAACGCGACATCCGTCATCAATCATCCGTAATCCTAGCTCACTCGGATGGGATTGTCACGGCTGCGCTTCGATCGTCACCACGTGCTGCCCCCGCGGCAGCAGGAGCGTGTTCGGGCCGGCGAGGCGCGGGCGCTCCTCGGAGCCGTCGATCTCCACCCGCCGCGGCGCGCGGTCCAGCACCGCGATGGCCCGCGATTCGCTGGCGTACGAGAACTCGATCGCGCCCGGGCCCGCCACTCGGGCCGCCTTCAAGGCCGCATTCAGGCGCAGCAGGCGCACCCCGGTGCGTTGCGGCGCCGGCTCGAGGGTGTGGGCGCCCGCCGGGAGCCAGACCGTCTCCGAGTCCATGACAGGCCATGGGCGGCCGTCCACCGCGGCGCCTTCCTTCCACGGAATACCCACGCCATCGGCCGACTCGACCGCCGTCTTCCGCCCCAGACTCTCCAGCCGGGGACTCCCCGCCGCCGCCGAAGGCAGCAGTTTCAGGTCCGCCGGGAGCAGTGAGTTTTCGAAGTACAGCGCCACGCGGTGAAAGCTGGTGGACGCAAAGTGGGCCAGCTGAAACAATTCCGTCCCCGTTTGTTGTTTCGTCGGGTACACGTTCTGGTAACGCTCGACGATGTTCAGGTCGATGGCGAGCCGATCCGGGTGCGCCGTCAGCGTCCGATACCGCCCGGCGATGGTTCGGTACCGCTGGGGCCCAACGTCCCAGACCGTGGCCGGGTCTTCAATCAGAAAGGTGAACGAATGGCGGTCCAGCAGCGGCAGGGTGCGGGCGGCGTCCGCGCCCACGGCGTCGCGCATCCCCGAATCGAGACGGTCGTCCACATGCGTCAGCACAAGATCCAGGCCGGGCTTTTCCCGCCGCGCGCCCTCGATTTCTCCCAGCCACTCCTGCTGCATCTTACGCGCCAGCTCGCTGCGAAAATCGAGAAACATCCTGCGTGATTTTTCGTCGGACCGCGACCGGAACAGCTCGATCGGGTCGAATCCCTTCTCCTTCCGGAACAGCGCGCGAACATCCGTGTTCATGGGCGTGAAGCGCGCCGGATTGCCGATGCCTTCGAGGGACTCGAAATACAGCTCGGCCAGGTTGACGCCGTCCCAGTCGAACCTGCCGATCAACCGCCGCAGTCCCGCGGAGACGGCGAGGGAGCAGTCGCGGTTCGACAAATTCATGAGCTTCCGCCAATCGAGCTCGGCATCCTGCAGCAGCGCCGTCTGCTCCCGCCACTCCGGGTGGTCGGCCCAGAACTTCTCGCTGACGTGCGGCAACTCCAGCCAGGCGTACACGGTAATCCCTTCGCGGTGGCAAGCCTCGATCAGCGCTTCCAGATAGCGGTCGCGGGCCGCATCCGGCTCGAAATAATGCCATGCCGCCACGTGCAGCCCGGAGATGCCGCTCCTGGCCCACAGCCTGGCGAAGTAGTCCAGGTCCACCCGCAGTCTGTAGGAAGGGTCGAAGAAGGCCCACAACCGCCACGAGCGGAATGGGGGGTCCAGCCCAACCTCGGCCAAGGCATTCAGGAGGTAGGGGAACCGGTCGTAGCCCTTCTCCCCCGGCGGAGCCGCCACCCACAGAACACCCCCTGCCCCCCGGCGCAATCCCGCCTCCAACGGCGCCCCGCCCCACCGCTCGCGAGCGAAAACCCGCGCTCCGGGCGGCAATTCGAATACGGGCAACTCCAACCCGTGCTCCCACACTGTCCTGAGCCCAGGGTTGTGGATATCGGTGATGCTGTTGACGCGAGTGGCGTTCTTTCCACGCCGGAAGCCGAACACCTCGGCCAACGGAGATTCGCCTTCGAGGATCAGTACGGCGCCTTTATCCACCCGTCCGATCCAGTCCGCCGAAGCCGCGGCGCCGGTTCTGGCCACGAAGACCCGGGCCATCCCGGCGGGCTTCTGCTGTAGCCCGATGGCCGAGAGGATCTCCGGCCACGCCCCCGCGTCGTCCGAGAGCACGCAGAAATAAGGCAGGTCGGCGCCGCGCGCGGCTACGGCCGCGAGCAGCGTCAGTTCAATGAGTAACCGCATACCACAACCCCGCGCGCATGTCGCGGAAGGGCGCGCCGCCCCCGGTCAGGTACGAGCCGCGCAGCAGATTGAACGTAAAATACACGGAATTGGGGAGCACGGGCCCGGAAACACGCACTCCAGGACCGGTTTCGGCGAAATTCGCCCAGCCTTCCCGCTTCGAATCCAGCGTGAAGTTCGCGTTCCAGTAGAATTGCGCCTGCCGTCCCTTCGTCCCGGCGGTGTAGCCCACCCGGCCTTGCTGGTAGAGGAGAAGGTCGTTCCCGAAACGGCTGATGTACACGCCGTCTGCCGCCGTATCGCCGAACCAGCCCGGCGCTTCGGACCCGAAGGCGCTTCCGGCAGCGCGGTAGGCC
>JAIQFU010000006.1 GCA_020073115.1 Terriglobia bacterium | reverse complement strand
ATCACGGGCAGCAGCGGGAGGGCGGCTTCGAAACGGCCGCAGCGCGAGCCGATGAGCGTGATCTCGTTCACCACGACCGGCGCCATATCGAGGGCCACGGAGCTGTGAACCGTGGACTTCAGGAACACGGTTCCACGCGGACGCGTCTTGGCGACGGCCGCGCGGAGGCCGTCGGGGTTGCCGGTGGCTTCCACGACGAAACCGTATTGGGCGGGGCCGCCGACCAGCGACTTGACCCCCGCCCGGGCGGCGATTTGGAACTTCTCCGCGTGATGGCCGAACAGGTGTACGGCGTATCCTTGCGCGTTCAGCGCCAGCGCGACGAGCAGCCCGAGTTTGCCGTCCCCCAGAACGGCGACGGGCTCGGCGCGCGGGATGGCAACCTGGTCGAGGATCTCACACGCCGCGGCGAGCGGCTCGGTGAAGACGGCGCGCTCGTTGGGAACGGAGTCCGGCAGGACGTGCAGGTTGCGTTCGGGCAGGGTGAGGAATTCGGCGAAGGCCCCGGGGTGGTCTACAATCCCCAGGACCGTGCGGTTCGGGCAGTGGCGGCCAAGCCCCTGGCGGCACCAGTCGCAGCGCTCGCAGGCCAGGTTGATTTCGCCGGCCACGCGCTTGCCCGCCAGAGAAGGCGTATCCGCTTCCACGACCTCGGCGACGAACTCGTGACCCGGCGTGCCGGAGAAGCCGTAGTAGCCGCGCTGGAGCTCGAGGTCGGTGTTGCAGATTCCGGCCAGCAGGAGGCGCAGCAGCGCGAAACCGGGCGGCCGCCGGGGTGGAGCGGCGTCGCGCACCGCAACCGAGCCGTTTTCCAGATGAACCGCGAGCATGCCCCTTATAATAGAAGTCTTCATGCCAGCGGAGCTTGTCTGCTTCGAGGAGCGCTGCCGGGCGCGCTTCCCGATCACCGAAGTCCTCTACAACTGCCCGCGCTGCGGAGGATTGCTGGAAGCGATCTACCCGGACGCGCCGCCGCCCGCGGCCGAATTGCGGGGGCTGTGGCGGGGAAGGCGCGCCTCGAACGCCCCGCTCGACCAGAGCGGCGTGTGGCGCTACCGCGAGTTTCTGCCGTTTTTGAGCGATTACGATCCGGTGGTGACGCTGCGGGAAGGAAACACGCCGTTGCTGGACGCGCCGCGCGCGGCGCAGTACGGCGGGCTCGACCGTCTGACCTTCAAGCACCAGGGGTTCAACCCGACCGGTTCGTTCAAAGACAACGGTATGACGTGCGGGGTGGCGCAGGCCCGGCGGCTGGGCATGCGGCGGGTGGCGTGCGTCTCCACCGGGAACACGTCGGCCTCCATGGCAGCTTACGCCAGCGCCGCCGGGCTGCAGCCGGTGGTGTTCATCCCCCACGGCAACATCGCCTATGGAAAACTCGCCCAGGCGCTGGAGTACGGGGCGTTGACGCTTCAGGTGGAGGCCAATTTCGACCAGATCCTGGCGCTGGTCCGGAACCTGGCCGAGCAGCTCGGGATCTATCTGTTGAACTCGATCAACCCATTCCGCATCGAGGGGCAGAAGACGATCATGGCGGAGATGATGGATCAGCGGGACTGGCGCGCGCCGGACTGGGTCGTGCTGCCCGGAGGAAACCTGGGGAATACCTCGGCCTTCGGCAAGGCGCTGCGGGAGATGAAAGCCATGGGGCTGATCGACCGGCTGCCGCGGCTCGCCGTGGTGCAGGCAGAGGGCTCCGCGCCCTTTTGCGAACTGCTGCGGAGCGCGGACCGCTCGCGGCTGAACCGCGTGGAACACCCGGAGACGCTGGCGACCGCCATCCGCATCGGAGACCCGGTTTCCTGGCCGAAGGCCTTGCGCGAAGTGCTGGCCACCGGCGGGGTGGTGGAACGAGTCAGCGAGCAGGAGATCGCGGACGCCAAAGCGGTCGTCGGCCGCTGCGGTATTGGCTGCGAACCGGCGTCGGCCGCCACGCTGGCGGGAATCCGGAAGCTCACGGCCGCGGGGATCATGCGCGGCGAAGCCGACGTGGTAGCGGTGCTGACCGGAAATCTTCTCAAGGACCCCGATTACATATACCGCTATCACACTGGCGAACTGAAGGATCCAAAGGGGGTAGCGATCCAGCCTCGGTTCGGAAACCGGCCGGTGGTCGCTCCGAATGATCCGGAACAACTAAGGACAATACTGGAGCGGTACTAGTGGTACTACCCACCTGTGAGTACCGCCAAGGAGGTGATTGATTAGGGAATATTTCTCAACTTTCTTATTGTTTTTCACTAATCAGTACGGTACTTTTATCCTATGCTCGTGAAAAAGGCGATCAACATTCATAGTACCCGCACTCAAAAAGTGGAGCTGCAATCCCTTTACGCGCGCCGCACCGCGATTGATGCCCTTATCCGATCTCTGGAAGAATACCATCGTTGCCGCTCGAAACGCCTGTATCCGCGCAAGGGAAATCCCAATTGATGCTATCACTTGGGAGAATTGAGGGCCGGGCCGAGCTTCCTGCGGCCACCCTCGATGCGGATACGGCCGCGTGGGAAAGCGGCTCGGCATGTTCGCCACGATGGAGTACTACCGCTTCCAGACAGAGTGTTGCTTCCGATCCGGGCGGGTGTCCCGCCGGGTCCGGCCGGACCCCCCCTTCACGAGCTACAGCAGGGACTCAATATACTGCCGGATATTGGGGTTAGACCAGTCTGCGGCTTCGGCGATTTTCTGGACCACCTTCCCACTGCCATCGATGAGGTAAGTCTCGGGGTACATGAACGTGCCGTAGTCCCGATGGATCCGGGCATCGCGCGCGGTCAGGAAGGCCGGCTTGTACTTCTGCAGGAAGGCGCGGTACGCGGCGTCGCTGGAATCGACGCTGACGCCGAGCACGACGACGCCGCGGTTGGCGTAGTCGGCCGCAAGTTGGCTGAGAGAAGGCGTTTCCTGCACGCAGGGCGGGCACCAGGTGGCCCAGAAGTTCAGGACCAGCAATTTGCCGCCGAAATTCGGAACCGAGACGGTGCGGCCGGTCTCGGCGGCGATACGAAACGACGGCGCCTGCTCGCCGGCGACCACCACGTGGATCGGCGGGTCGTAGACCGCTTTGGCCACCACGGCCACGAAGGCGATCGATAGCGCGGCGAGGGAGCCGCGCAGAACCCAATCAACGGTATTGATTCGATGCATGGAAAAGAAACTTTCAGCAGTCGGCGTCCAGCTCTCAGGCCAAGCCGGCTCGGGGCTGACGGCTGATAGCTGAAGGCTGAAGGCTTTATAATCAGATTGTATCTCCTGGGGGCCGTTCGCGTCGAAGAAGTGAGCGATGGTGATTACCCGCAAAGTGGAGTTCTCCGCCAGCCATATCTGCCGCATCCCCGAGTTGACGGATGAGGAAAACCGGAACCTGTTCGGGATGGAAGCCAACCCGCACGGCCACGGACACAATTACGTGGTGGAGGTGAGCGTGGCCGGAGAGCCCGACGCCGTGACGGGCATGGTGATGGATCTCAAGGAGCTGAAGGAGATCCTCAACCGGGCGGTGGTGGGTCCCTACGATCATCGCTTTCTGAACTACGAGGTGCCGCCGTTCGACCGCGTGACGCCCACGGCGGAGAACATCGCGCGCGATATCTGGGACCGGCTGGAGCCGCGGGTGCGCGACCCGCGCCGCCGCCTGCATTCCGTGCGCGTGTGGGAGAGCCCGGATCTGTACGTCGATTACGCGGGGGAGGCGGCGTGTTCCGGGTGACGCGGCGGTACCGCTTTGCGGCGTCGCACCGCCTGCATTCCGCGCTCCTGAGCGAAGACCAGAACCGCGAGGCGTACGGCAAGTGCAATAATCCGTTCGGCCACGGGCACGATTACGTGCTGGACGTGAGCGCGCGCGGGCCGGCCGACGCAGCGGGGCGCGCGGTGGACCGCGCTGCGCTGGACGGCCTCGTCGAGCGCCAGGTGATCCGGGTTTTCGATCATCGCAACCTGAATGTCGAGGTGGAAGGTTTCACGCGGGCTGTCCCCACGTCCGAGAACCTGGCGGTCGAGATCTGCCGCCGGCTGAAGGCCGGGTGGGGCGAGGTTTTCCCTGGAGAATGGCCGAAGCTGGACGGCGTCCGAATCGCCGAGACGCCGCGGAACATCTTTGAAGTTGGCGCCAATGAAATCGAATAAAGCAGTCGTAAAGTTGATATCGCACAAGGGAGGGACGGAGGGGCAGTCGATCGCTCCCCAGATCGGGCAGATACTGGCGGCGTTGGGCGAAGACCCGCAGCGCGAGGGGCTGTCGCGGACGCCGGAGCGCGTGGACCAGGCGCTGAAATTCCTCACCAGCGGCTACCGCATGGACGTGCGGAAGATCGTCAACGGCGCGTTGTACGAGGTGAAGTACGACGAGATGGTGGTGGTGCGGGACATTGAGTTTTTCAGCCTGTGCGAGCATCACCTGCTGCCCTTCTTCGGCAAAATCCACGTGGCCTACCTGCCGCGCAAAAAAGTGATCGGGTTGAGCAAGATCCCGCGAATCGTGGACGTGTTCGCGCGGCGGCTGCAGATCCAGGAGCGGCTGACGCAGGAAGTGGCCCAGACCATCGAGGCGGCGATAGACCCGTTGGGCGTAGGGGTGATCTGCGAAGCGCGGCACTTCTGCATGATGATGCGGGGAGTGGAGAAGCAGCACTCCGGCGCCATGACCAGCGCCATGCTGGGGGCCTTCCGCGACCAGAAGGAAACGCGGGACGAATTTCTGTCGCTGGTGAACTACAAGGGGAACGGGTTCTGAGGCTAGAAGCCGCGCCCCGCTAGGCTCGGGTGATCCGCCTCCGCAGCAGGTCCAGCGCCATCTGAGTCGTGAACGTGCGGATGCGCTGGCGGTCGCCGAGGAACTGGCGGTCGACGGCGAGCGCGCCGGCGGCGTCGGCCAAGCCGACGTAGACGGTTCCCACCGGCGCCTTCCCGCCGGGATCGGGCCCCGCCTCGCCGGTGATGGAGAGGGCGTAGGTGGAGCCGGTGCGGCGGCGCGCGCCGAGGGCCATGGCTTCCGCCGTCTCCTTGCTCACCGCCCCGAACTGTTCCAGCATCTCGGGGAGCACCCCGAGCATCTCGATCTTCATCGCGTTGGTATAGGTGATGAACCCGCCGAGGAAGTAATCGGAGCTGCCGGGCACGGAGGTAAATCGCTCGCCCAGCATGCCGCCGGTGCAACTCTCGGCCACGGAAACGGTGGCGTGGTTCTGGCGCAGGAGGCCACCCAGGATGGCTTCCAGCGGATCGCCGTTGCGGGAGTAGATGCGGTCGCCGAGCAGCGCCTCGATGGGCGCGCCCACCTCGGCCAGGAGCGCGTCGGCTTCGGCGGGGGTGGCGCAGCGCGCACGCAGGTGGATCTGGATGTCGCCGTTGGCCGCCAGAATGGTGGTGGCGGGGTTTTCGTATTTCTTGTAGACCGGCGCGATGAGCTGGTCGAGGTCCGACTCGGACATGCCGGCGACCCTCAGGAAAAGGGTGCGGATGGCGAGCCGGGGAACGATGCGCGCGAGGCGCGGCAGGCACTGCCGCTCGAACATGGCATTCAACTCGTGCGGCGGGCCGGGCAGCAGCATGACCACCGCGCCGGATTCCTCCACCCACTGGCCGGGCGCGGTGCCGCGGTCGTTGGGCAAGACGGCGGCCCCTTCGATGACCAACGCCTGGCGCCTGTTGATCTCGGCCATCTTGCGGCGGGCCTGGGCGAAACGCCGTTCCAGCGCGGCGGCGATCTCTTCGGAGAATAGCAGTTTGCGATCGAGGGCCAAGGCCACGGCTTCGCGGGTGAGGTCGTCCTCGGTGGGGCCGAGACCGCCGGAGAGGATCAGGATGGGGACCCGCGCCACAGCCCGGCGGACCGCTTCCGCGAGGCGCTCGCGGTCGTCGCCGATCACGCTCTTGGCGGCCACTTCCACGCCGATCTTGTTCAACTCCGCGGTGAGGTAGAGGGAGTTGGTATCAACCCGCTCCGGCGTCAGCATCTCGGAGCCGACGGCGATGATCTCGGCGTTCATCCGGCGAGAGGTTGGCCCTTGATCCCCACGTCCACGCGATAGAGCGCGTTGGTGGTGGCGACGATCATGGCGCGAGAAGGAGCGAAAGCCAGGCCCACGATCCCCGGCCCGGAGAGGAACAGGTCGGACCGCTGGTCGGGATAAATCCGGACTACGCCCTTGCGGCCCGCCATGGAAGCGGCCACGTACAGCCGCCCTTCGGTGTCGAACGCCATGCCTTGCGGCCGGCCCAGCCCCCGGTAGAACACCCCCACCTCGCCTTCGTGCGAGATCCGGGAAATGGAATCTGAGCTGGAAGTGGTGGGGCCGGTGACGTACAGGAAATTATCGGGGCCCCACGCCAGGTGGTAGGCGGCGATAGATGGTTCCAGGGTGGCGAAGACGAAGATCTGGCGGTCGGGGCTGATCTTGAAGATGGTGCCGCTGCGGTCGCCCACGTACAGGTTCTTTTCGCGATCGAAAGCCAGGCCGGTGGCAACTCCCATGCCTTCCACATAAACGGTCATGTTGCCGTTGGGGGTGACCTGGTAGATGAAGCCTTCGTAGCGGCTGGAGACGTAGAGCATGCCTTGCGCATCGAAGGTCAGCCCGGTGGCGTTCATCAGTTCGTTGATGAACGGCTTCATGTTGAAGTTCAGATCGATCTTGAAGACGGCGACGGGCACCTTCTGGCCGCGCGAGCCGCTGAAGGTGGTGTAGATATTCCCGAAGGCGTCGATGGCCGGATTGGCGACGGGGTGGAGGCTGTCGGCCACCTGCAAGCCGATGTCGCAGGCCCACGAATCGCTGGCCTGCTCGCCGTTTTGGACCACCAGTTCGCCCGCGGTGGCGCCCTCCGGAACACGGGCGATGACGTACGAATCCGAGCCGATAATGACGGGCGCGCCCACCTCGCCGATGGTCACGCGCGGGCGGTCCACCCGGGCGAAGCCCTTGCCGCGGATCTGCAACTCGCCGCCGGGTATGGCCGCGGTGGGGCTGACTTGCGAAATCAGGGGCTTAGCGTCGGGCGCTTTCCGAAGGGCCATTTAACTTAGATTGAACCACATTCGGAAAGCCCCCGGACGCAGCCGTGGAAGGCCGCCCCCCTTTTGCGTTCTCCACTGCACTGTTCCATCTCGGCAAAGAAGCTCAGTGCAGCCGGAGCCAACAGTAGAGCGGGAGGCGTCGGCTTGAATCCATTCTGCCACACCCTGCCTGCTCGATAAAACCCCCGGAACAGATTAGTTGGTTCCGCGCCCTGCGCGGAGAAAGGGATGGATGTTATGAGTCCGAGACTGTTCGACGTTGGAATCGCCTTCGCCTGCCTGTGCGCCGCTGCCATCTTCATGGGCGTAATCGCCGGCGTGATCGATGTGATCCGTCATCGCCACGATGACGAGGAGGACGGCTATGGCCGATAGGATCGTTCGCCCCACGGAGGTCTGGTCGCGGCAGGACTGCGAGATCACCGCCGGCACGAAGCTCGATCCGTCGCGGGTCCCACTGTGCGGGAAGCGCTTCGCCGAAGGCGTCTACTGCAACGCGCGCTTCCGCCACGCCGGCCCGTGCGTGCCGAGCGGAGCGCCCACGTTAGAGCAGCTCAGCCACGCGCTGCTGACCACGGCCGCGGGCGCGCTCACCACCGCGCTGGTCCGCGGCCTCAAAGGCAAGGAAAAGGAGCAACGCCATGTCCGCTGATCGTCAACGCAAGCCCGCCGGCCGCGCCGGCGCAGAGCGCGCGGAGCTTTGCTTCTGCAACCACAAGCGCGGCGATCATGCCGACGGCTCGTGTACGCATTGCGACTGCTGGCACTACCGGCGGCGCCCCTGCACCTGCGGACACCGCGCCGAGCTGCACGCCGCCGGCCCCTGCCAGGACCCGGAGTGCAAATGCCGCCAGTTCCGCCGGGACGAATCGCCGGAGTTTCTGTTGCGCCGCGGCGTGCGCGCCGGCGAATGGCAGTTCATCAGCGACGCTCAGTTGCTCTACCTGATGCGGCCGTCGCAGGACCCCACCATCCGCGTGTGGGCTTGCGGCATGCGGTGCGCCATCGGCCTAAAGAAACGATTGGCCGTCCAGAAAGACGCCAGCGGAGCGCCCAAGCGCGACAAATTCGGAAAGCTCATTCCCCTCACCCCGGGCGATATCGTCGCCATGCTGAACGCCCTCGACACGATCCCCCGCATGACTAAGCAGATCGTCCGGCGGGAGCTGGAGGAACTCGAACGGCAGGGCGCGGCTCGGCGCGTCGGCAGGATCAGGTGCAACGTACGCCTGTTTTTCTACTTCAAACCCCTCCGCAGCCGCACGACAAACCCCGATTTGGTAGTCTGTACAGACTACCAAACCTCAGGAAGTGCTTCAAACGATGAGACTTCCGAACGTGCAGTTATTTTGCGTCTGCGCAAGATTTTTGTCAAGAGCTTTCTCAGCGCCCTGCGCAAAGACTTGGGGGATTTGGTAGTCCAGCCAGACTACCAAAAGCGCGTGGAGGAAGCGGTCGACGAACTGGCCGAGGTAGTCCAGGCAGCCTACCAAAACCTCAAATTGGTAGTCTGTACGGCGCCCCAGGCCTCCGATAAGCAGCATGGAATCAGCGAGCTACAGACAGGCCCCGGCGCCAGTAGTTTTCCAGTAGTTAAGAACACTCTTGCTGAGCAGTCTTCGTCGTCGTCGTCACCCCCAATAAAGCCGACGACGGCGACGCCAACGCCAACGCTCCCCGAGCCCGGACCCGCCGAAAACACCGAAATCAGCGCCGTAGCGGAGTCCCTGAGCCGTGTCTGCACCCCGGACGATTACGCCGTCAGGGTGCTGATCGGCCGCTGCCGGATGGCGGTCTCCGACTGCACCCCCCAGGAAATCGCCCATTTCATCACCGAAAAGGCCGGCCAGGCGAAGACAAACCCCCTTGGATTCTTCCTGCAGGCGGTCCCCAAGTGTTTCCAGGGCCAGAGCTTCCAGCTTTACCGGCGCCAATGCCAAGCCGAGGCCGAGCGCGCCGCGGCGGTCCTCCGCCGGCAGGCCGAGAAGCGCGAGGCGCGCTGTGCGGAATACCGGGCAACCCTCGCCGACCCCAAGGCCAGCGAAGAAGAGAAGAGCTTAGTGCGTGAATTGCTGGAGGCGGAAACGGATGCCTGAGCGCTGGATCCGCTTCGAGCGCAAGCCCGCCCGCTTTCACCTGTTGTGGTCTGAGCAGGGCTTTCTGACGACGCTATGCGGCCGCATGGTCTACCGCGCCGAAGTGATCGCCGAAACCGAAAATCCACCGGCCCGCTGCCGCTGCTGCCGGAGCCGGAGCGAGCACCCGTACCTGGTGCCCGTCGAACTGCGCGCCCTGCGCCAAGGAGTCGCCGAATGAGAACCGAGGCCATTTCCGCAGCCGACCGCTGCAAGATCATCCACCGCCTGGCCGAGTCGCACGGCGGCGCGTGGAAGGCGATGCGCCGCGGCGCCAACATCCAGATCGCCCGCTTTCGCGCCGGCCAAGGAAACCGTATCGAATGGTCCGTGAGCCAGCACGCCCGCCTGTGCGTTGGAACGGCCGCCACGATCGGCGAGGCCGCCGACCAGGTCAACCGGATCGTCGCCGCCGGCGCGCGCGCCTACCCGCCGGCCGCGGTGGCAGAGGAGAGCCTGCTATGCGAGTGACGCGGCGGCCTGCGATTACCAACCCCGAGCCAACGCCGCAGCCGGCGTGCCGTTATTCTCCCAAGTGCAATCGGCCCGTGACTCACTACTGCCCGGAATGCGCCGCGGGCGTGGCCGGACTTTCACCGTTCTACTGTGAATGGCACGCCATGCGCCACGATGAGATCGTCCGGGAGAGCGGCGGCAATGTCTTCGCCGATCGCCTGCCGATTGAGGGCGTGGCGCCTCCAGGATCCCCCGCCAAAGACGCAAGGAAGCCCGGGAAGGCCGCTCTCCCGCCCGGAGCGGCCTCCGGGACCCCCTAAGCCGCCGGCGGCACGCTGTACGCGCAAAACTTGTCGATCCAGGTTTCCAGCTCTTCGCGTTTCGGCGCCAGGCGGTCCGCCAGCCCGGGGATCATCCCGATAGCCGACAGAATCCCCTCTTTCCCCAGCTCCGACAGGGCCGTGTAGACCTGCTCACCCTTCCGGCTCCCGCAGACCAGGGCATGCGCGAAATCGTCGCCCTCGATACCGCGATCGAACGCGTCGATGGCATTGGTCCCCACTGCGCGCAGCTCTTTGATGCTCACCGGCAGTCCCAGCGGCATTTCTTCGTCCTCCGTTTCCACCGGCTCCGCGGGTAGCGGCGCCGGAGGCGCCGGCTCCGGTTGCCTGTCGATGGTCAAGACGTTGCCCGGTTGTGCCTCCGGCTGAACGGCGCTCAGGCGGATCTCCCGGAACAGCATCGCGCCGTATTGCAGGATTCCGGGCAGCGCCGCCAGGGCATCGCGCCAGGATCCGCCGCCGCTTTCGCCGCCGCCTCCGACCCCGACCCCCAACTCCTTCAGCAGCGCCGCCGTTTCTTTGAGCTGCGCGACCGGATCCGGCCGCGGATCCGCGCCCGAGCCGAGCCGGCTCACCAGCAGGTTTCCCAGGGTGTTCACCAGTTGCGTGCTCGCCGAATCCTGCTTCGGCGCCATCCGGTCGGCAATCTGGAAGGCTCTGTCCAGCGGGTCGTGAGTCGGCCGCAACTGCTGCACCAATTCGCGTACCAGCGGTACCAGCTCGCTGCCGCCCTCCGGCCGCGCCGCCACCTGGCCGGCCAGGTCCCGCACGGTATCCGCGAGCTTGCCCGCCGCGGAGTCGTTCTGAGGCTGGGTCAGCCGCGGATATTTCCGGCCATCCGGCGCGGCCACTTCCTGGATGGTCCACCCTTTGGCCAGGTACTTCTGAACGCAGTTCGCGGTTTCCACGTCGCTGCTGTTCACCAGCAGCTCGATGGGATTCAGGATCGGCTCCACCGCCGGATCCCACACGTCCGCCGTGGTCTTGGCCACCTCCGTCAACCCCTTCGGTTTGTTGGCGTCCGAGAGCTTCAGGTGAAACCGCCCGCTGCCGTGGGTGCGCAAAAGGTAGTCTGGATCGAACGCCGCGGCCACGTTGCCGGCCAGGCTGTCGATGTACGACGTGGAAATACCCGCCTGTTCACGGCGGATGACGGGTTTCACACGGTACACGTAGATTTGCGTCCCTTCCGGCTTGGGGTACTGCCGGATGAAACGGAAGAACGATTCGGGAGTCAACGTCTGGAGGGAACGGCTGAAGTCGAGAGGCGCTTCGGAAGTGGCGCCGGTAGTACTCTTTCGCGGCATGAAACCTCCCCTTTACGCATTTGTGAGGGGAGCAAGCCGCGGCGGGTACTCTACTATATAGTACAGTAGAAAAGCATTTTGGTTTCGGAGCGTTTTAGCCGAAACTGCGTCATGTGAGGGGAGCGAGCCGCACACGACGTGAGGATTCACCTGGCGCGGATCGAATCCAAAGCTCGCTCCCATACCATTCCGATTTCGGCGGCCCCGTCGCAGTCCTCCAGGTCGCCAGGCCCCAGCCCGATACCGACGAATCCGCCACCGCCCAGACCATCGCCTACATGGCGCAGCTCGTCCGGGAGGACTCCCGCAGTCCGATCGTGCGCCGCGCCGCCCACGAAGCCATAGCCGGAGCGGCCGGCGATCCGCGCGGCCAGGCCGCGGCCATCCATGGCTGGATCCGCCGGCATGTGCGGTTCGTCCAGGACGCCACCCTGGCCGGCTTCAGCGACGATCCGGACCAGGCGGAGGTTCTCATCCGGCCCGTGGACTTGCTCACCATGCCGCAACCCAAGGGCGATTGCGACGATTTCTCGATGCTCGCCGCGGCCATGCTGCGCTCCGTGGGCATCGATTCGGCTTTTAAGACCGTGGCGGCCGAGAGCGGCAATCCCAACTACTCGCACGTATACGTGCTTGCGCTCTTACCCGATGGGCAAACGCCGCTCGACGCCAGCCACGGGCCCACCCTCGGCTGGGAAGTCACCGCCCAAGGAAAATCGCGGCTTTGGCCGCTCGATGAGGCACAGATGAACCGCACCCTTTCAGGCCTAGGCGTGGATTGGACCGCCGTGGAGAGCATCGCAGGCAAAGCCCTCGACACCACCAGCAAGATTCTGATCCCCCGCCTGGCTGTCCCCCAGTTGAACCCCGGCCAGTACGTCCAGCAGGGGAACCAGGTCATGTACCAGCAGCCCGCCGGCACCTCGCCCCTGGCGTTCCCCGGCGTGCAGCTCGGCAGCAATACGGGACTCGGCACGATCGTGCTGCTCGGCGCCGCCGCGGTCGGCCTCCTTCTGCTGGTTACCCGGAAAGGCCACTGATGGCAACCGTAAAGCTCAATCTCCGCAAAATCCTCCGCAAGCGCAAAAAGCCGGCGAAGACCGGCGCCACCAACCCCGTGCGGCGGTCCTCACCGGCCGCCGCGCCCAATCCGCTGCCCGTCAATAAATTCTTCCGGGCCGACGTGCGGCTCCGGCGCGACAAGAGCGGCCGTCCCGTGGTGGAGATCCGCCGGAAGTAGCGATGCTGGCCACCGCCCAACAAACGATCTCGATTTCCACCAGCGCCGCCAGCATCGCTGTGCCGGCGCTCGCGACCGCTCACGTTCTGCCCGCCGCCGCGGCCGGCCCCATCGGCTTGGCAGTCGCCGGCGTGGCGCTGGCGCTCACCGCCATCTTGTCGCGCAAGGGGCCGAAGCAGAAAGTCATCAGCACCCAGATCGTGAACGAGTTGGAGCCCCAGCTTCAGGCCAACCTGGCCGGCTACATGGACACCCGCACGCCCGCCAGCCGCGCCCAGGCGCTGGCGAATTTCCAGGCCGCCTGGCAGTTCCTGGCCAGTTCGCAGGCCTGCGGCAGCCCCGATCTCGGGAACCCCGGCCGCGCCTGCATCGCCGACCGCGGCCGCGGCGGGAAATGGGACTGGTGGGCGATGTACTACGACCCCATCGCCAAGGACACCCCGCCGGAGGCCTGGCCGATCGCCGAGTTGCTGCCCGCCGGCAGCCTTTCCAACGCCGAGTGGCTCCTACCCGCGGCGTTGGTCGTCATCGGAGCCCTGCTATGAGTTACCCCACCACTGGCCGCTTTGTCACGCTCGCTGAACTCAACGCCGGATGGCAAGCCGCCGCCAATCCTCCGTTTCTCACCGCGGACGCCAGCAACATCGGACAATGGAGCGGGATCACGCAGGTCAATCTCTCCCTGATGGCTCAGCGCGACGCCAACCGCGCTTCTTACGACGAGGCCGTGGCGAGCTGGACGCCACAGGGCTATCCCGAGCCCGCATACGCGCCCTACCAGTTCTCGGTAGCCGTTCCCACGGCGGCGCAACCATACCTGGCGCCGAATGTCGCCGAGCCCGGGCCCGCCGAACAGCCCCGCACCGTCGAGCAGATCACCCAGGAATACGACGCCGTGGCGAAAGCGGAGGCAGCCGCACAGCCGCTCGCGCCGGCCACCTCGACGCAGCCCACGGCCACACAGCCGACCTCCACCCAGCCCACCTCGCCGCAGCCCACGGCCACACAGCCGACGTCTAGCCAGACCACCATTGTGGTTATCAACCCGGGACGTCTCAGCCTCTCGAACACGAGCCGCCAGAATTCCGACTACAGTTTCCAGGTCGGCGATTCGTTCCTCGTGGAGATCACCGGCGCATCCCCCCGTCAGCCGGTCACCGTTGGCGCCAATCGCGCCGGCTCCCCGGTGTCGACTTCGCAAGTGGGCAGCACGGACGCCTCCGGCAACTTCCGGCTCATGGGCCAGATGGCTGATGAGCACGTCGGTTTCTGGGAAGAGGTCTGGAAAGTCGGAGGCGTCACAACGGGCGGCGTCTCTTTCGCCGTGGCCCGCCCCACGGTGATGGTTCCCGTTTCGCAGCAGCCGGACTCTCAGAGCACCACGCCAACCCAGCCCACCAGCACTACCCCTGAAAACTCCGGCGATTCTTCCCCTACATCCAACCCGGCTGCTGCGATTTTGCAGACTCTGAAAGACCTGCCCTGGTACGCGTGGGCCGGAACGGCCGCCGTTCTGGCGTTCGGCTTCAGCAGGAGCAAACGATGAAAGACTTTCTCAAATACGCACTCATCGGGGGAGGCCTGGCCTGGCTGTTCTTCTCCGACCAGATCAAGGCCGCCCTGGCGATCGGCGCCACGGCCGCGCCGCCCGCCTCACCAGCGCCCGCCGATACCACCACGCCGGCCCCGCAACCCGCGGCGCTGGACACCACGAGCGCGAAAGCCCGCCTGCTCGCCGCCGCCAGCAAGGACCCCGCCTACACCGCCGGCCAAGGAACGCTGAACATCTGGCAGTGGAACTACTACTACAGCCAGATCCGCGGCGTTCCCGGGCCCGACGCCACGGCGATCGGCTTTGCCGACGGCGCCACTCGAGTAACGGTCGACGAATATTGGGCCGCCATGACCGGCCACGGTCTCGGCGCCATCCGCCGCCGGCGAACCCACGCCGGCAGCGCGTGGGGGTTCTGAATGCCGCGACTCGGAACCACCTACACCGGCTACGATCCGTCCCAGGATCCCAGCATCTTCAACCTGCCGACTGAGCAGCGCGTCGATCCGCGCATCATGGCCCTGCTCAGCCCGCCGGCTCCGGCCACGCCCGCGGCGCCCGGTAAGACTTTGACCCAATTGCTGAGCGCTAACGGCGGCGCCATCCTGATCACCGGCGGCGCCCTGTTCGCCCTGGCTCTTTTGCTGGGAGGGAGGCGGTAACCGTGTCCCTCTGGAGTTGGCTTACAGCGCCGGCCAGAGTCGTAACAGCGGCCGTCGACGTCGTCGTCGAGGCGCCTCTCGCCGTGGCTGACTACGTGGTAGACAACATCTGGTACACGCCGCCCCCACTCCCGTCGATGCGCGCCCCAGTGCTCCAGCCGCCGCCGGCTCCCCAGACCGGGCCGAAAATGAAAACCTGGAACACCCAGGACGTCGCTGAAGCCACCGCGCAGCAGCAGCAGCAATTCAACCGCGACGCCGCCGCCATCCGCTACGACGCCACGATTGCCCCGTTCAACCAGGCGCCCGCGGCCCCCAAGCCCCCTGACGATTCGCTGAGTTGGTGGACCTGGCTGGGGCTGGGCCTGGCCGGCGTCGGAACCGTGCTCTTAGTGCAACGAGGCCGCCGATGATACGCAACCTCCCCACCACGCCGAGATCCTGTCTGGGATGCGCCGGCGTCCCGAACTGCCCGGGCCCCACGGCCGGCGGCTGCCCCTCCGCGCGCGCCACCGCCACGCTGGGCGCATTCTCCCTGCCCTCCGTGCCCTTCGATATCGGCGATTGGAAACTCTGGGCCATGGCCGCCCTGGCGATCGCTCTGGTCTATCAGCTCCTCTTCCGCGGCGACCAGCGCAAGAAACGCTCCGCGCGCCGTGGCGAACTGCGCCAGGCCGCCGACCGCTACTCCGCGGAGATCACCCGCATCCGGGAGAAGTATGCCTAAACGGGCCTGCAAAAAGAATCCGCCCCGCCGCCGCAACCAGGACGAAACGGCCGCCGCCGCGGCGCTCAGCGAACAGTTCCACGGCCGCCCCGCGCGCACCTCGCGCGAAGTGGAGGAAGTCTACCAGGAGCACGCCGCCCTGGCCCAACTCGGCCGGCTGATCTCATTGACCGTGTGGCTCGACGAGGACCGTGCCATCGAATTGCAGTTCAAAGGCGTGCAGCTCGGCGCCAGTCCGGACGGAGGCCAGCTCTATCTGGTGGGAGGCGACCAGGCGCTCGATCTGCAGGCGCTCGGCCTGGATGAGTGGCTCCCCAAAGACCACATCGTCGTGGGCGACGTGCAATCGGTCGTTTATCACACCTCCAAGGCCTTTCACAATTTCGAACCCGTCGATTACGAGCACGAATTCGGCGAGGAAGGCGGCGAGCTGCCCGTGCTCAATTACGACGTGCTTTCCCGCAAATGCTACTTCACCGGCGGCAGCTACCAGGTGAAGCCGGAAGGCATCCGCAACTAGGAGTCGCCATGGTGACCGTGAAAAAACGCCGGCTCGTGAATCCTCAGAAGCCGGCCCCCGCGAAAAAGATTACGAGCCCGCGCGCCAAGCGCCCGAAGCCCGTAAAGGCGAACCCCCTGTACATTCTGGGCTTCGCCAATCCATCGAAAGGACAGACCGTGAGTAAAAGCAAAAAGAAGAACCCGGCGCGCCGGCCGAAACCGAATCCGGCCTTTTTCAAGGCGTCGAAGCCGAAGAAGGGCTACCAGAAGAAGCACCGCCATGTGCGCAACCCCAACGTGATCGAGAAGCCCATTGAGGCCCTGAAGTTCGGGTTGCTGGCGCTGTTGGGATTGGTGGCCACCCGTCAGGTGCCGCAGTTGCTCCTGAAAGAGAAGAACACCGGGATCATGGGCTACGTCTCCAACCTGGCTACGGCCGTCGCCGCGGGCCTGGGAACCGGCAAGTTTGTCAGCCCGGCCGCCGGCAACGCCGTGATGATCGGCGGAGGCCTCTACACCATCAACCGGGTGCTGACAGAACAGTTCAGCCCCGTGGGCAAGGTGCTGTCTCTCGCCGGCGTCGGAGACCACCAGGCCAGCGCCACGCTGGGCGGCATCCGCCCCGTGGGCCTGTATCCCCCGGCCTACGACAAGAACGGCCGCCCCATCATCGGCAAGGAGTATATCGACGCCATCGGCGCCGCCCTCCCTGCCCCGCCGGCCGCGCCGTCGCGCCTGACCGGCGTTTCCCGCGTGCGCAGCTCGCGTATCTGACGGGCCCCGAATAGCTTTTTGGCCGCCGGACGCCAGGCCGGCGAAAACCGCAACTCATCCGCGAGCCGCTCCCCTCATCCAAAAGGAGAATTTCCCGTGGGTAACGATTACATCAACCCGAATCTGGGCGCCCTGGAGCTGCGCGAGGCGCTCTACGACACCCTCAGCTACGCCAAGGGCGCCGCGCTCCCGACGACGCTCGCGTTCTTCACGCACACCATCAGCGTGAACGGCGCGCAGGTCACCAACATGAAAAAGGCGAACGAGCTTCCCGCCGGCGAAGCCATGGACGTCTACCGCGTCCGCATCGGTTTCCGCGACGTCGCCGCCGCCGATCTGCTGGCCATCAAGCAGCTTTTCGCCGTGGTGATGAAGGTCGCCGGCAAGGAAGTGCTGCGCGGGCCCATCGAGATGTTCCCGGGCGGCGGCTCCTTCGAATCGACCGCCGCTTTTGCGACGTTCGATATCCCCGAGGACCTCGTCCACAAGATTCCGCCGTCCACCACGTTCAACTTCGAACTGGTGGGCGCAGGGTACACGCTGCTGGATGCCACCCTGGGCGTGGACATCGTCGCGATGCTCGACGGCATCCACGCCGTGCCGCGGAACTAAGACGCGCGGCCCCAGACAACGCCGAACGGGGCCCCTCCGCGGGCCCCGCTCAAGATTGAGAGGACAATTTTATGTTTCATTATCTCGGTGAAGCCGCGGTGGATCCGCAAGCCCAGCCCGCGGACTCGCTCTATCGGCAACTCCTGGCGGAGGCCGGCCCTTCCGAAGAGCCCGGCTTCTACGTCTACAAAGCGACGCTCGCAGCCGGCACGCCCTACCCCGATCTCTCGCAGGCAATCGACTCGGATTCGGATTTCCTGCTGGTGGCCATCTTCGGCCTCTCGGCTGGCGCGTTCTCTATGAACATCAAGGACCAGGCCGGCCGCCCCGTCTACAGCACCGCAGCCGCCAGCACCAACGTCATGGGCACCGCCCAGATTCCCGTGGCGGTGCGCCCGGCGCTGCGCTACATCGCTGGCAGCCGGCTCGGTTTTTCGCTCACCGAGACCTCCGGCGCCGCCAACGCAGTGGAAATCGTCTTCGCCGGCATCAAGCGGTTTCGAACGGCGAGCTGACCATGAGCGGCGCAGCCTGGACGGTGCTACGCGAGGCCTGGCCGATTCTGCGCGACGTGGTCGCGCTGCTGGGTATCGGCCTGGCCGCGTACGCCTCCGTTCGTATGCGCCTGGCCTTTGCCAGCTTCGAACTGCAGCTCACCAAAGACCAGGAGGCGCGCTGCGCGGCGTGCGAGCGGGAGAAATTCGCCGGCAGCGGCGAGTTCGAGCAGTTGACCCAGCGGGTATCTCACTTGGAGGGCAGACGCAGCCATGCTTGATTTGCAGACCATTCCCGGGCCCTACCATCGGGCGGCGCATTCGATGGGCGAGCTGCTGCAGCTCACGGCCGGCTACCGGCCCTACGTGGCCGTCCTGCCCGATCAGTACGCCGGCAGCGTCGCCGCCGGCGCTACCCTCGAAACTCGCCTGAACGTCCCTGTCGGCTCTCTCCTCTGGGCGCTCTCCGGCACATCCAAAGCAGCCGCCGGCTTTTCGGTCCAGCTCACCGATCAGGGCAGCCAGAAACCGCTGTTCAGCCAGGCCACGGACTACCGCAACGTGACCGGCCAGGGATCGCTGTCGTACAAGGATTGCAGCGGCGCGGTCCACACCACCGCCTCTCCGCTGCATATCCTGGCCAAGCCCATGGTGGTTTTGGCCCCGGGCGCCGTGGACGTGCAGATTACCAATCTGGCCGCCGCGGCGAACCTGCTACAGCTCTGCCTGCACTTCGCCTGCCCCGACTCCGGCGCCCCGCACAACGCCGCCGACCAGGCGCTCATGCGCGACTACGCTCTCGCCGCCCGCGCCGTCCGCGACCCCGGAACGCCGGTTACGAAGTCGGAGCCCAACATGAACCACGTGCCATTCAACATTTCGGCCGCGGGCGATAACGTCATTGTCGCCGGCTCCCCCGGCGCGGCCATCGCCATCTACGAGTTGGATTTGTGGAACGTGGCCGTCAAGACCATCACCCTCATGGACGGCGCTACGCAGCTCCGCGGCCCCTGGACCAGCTTTCCCGCCAGCGCCGGCACGGTGTATGCGAACACCGGCAAGCCGCATTTCGTTCTGACGCCCGGGCAATCGTTCATCATCAACCTTTCCGCCGCCACGGGGCTTTCCGGCTTCGTGCGCTACCGCATGGAGTAAATCGTGAAACTGCTCAGCTCACTGCTGCTCATCCTGGCCCTGTTCGCCGGCATTCTGCCGGCGCAGAACACGCCGCCGGCGCAGGCCTCCGCGTGGGACGCCATCAAGGACCCCGGCAACATCGCCATGGTGGCATTCGTCGCCGCCAACGTCGCCGACGCCAAGACCGACTGGCGTTTCACCGGGCCCGTCACGCAAAGGGAGTACGTGATCACGCCCGCGCAGCGGCTGGGGATCGCAGGCGGTTCGGTGATGGCCGCCCTGGCCATGAAACACCTGTGGCCAAAGGCCGGCAAAGCGGTTGACGTCGCCGTGGGAATGGCGACCGCCTATTTCGCCGGCCGCGCGCTCGCCAATACCTATGCCCACGGGGCACCCGACGCCGCGCCGGCCGCGCGCGCCCGCAGCTCGCCGGCCGCGTTCGCTGTCCGGCTGCAGCTCGGGAGGCGCTGAATGTTCGACGGTCTCAAACGCAAGGTGGCCGCCACGGCCGTTTCCGGTCTGCTCAAATCCCTGGCCACGTCGAAGGACACCCAGACCACCATCGCCGGCCTGATTGCCGGCGCGGTCCTGGCCATCCCCGGTCTCGACCTGGCCGCGGTGATAGCCGGCGATCCGCACCACATCGCGCGCCTGCTCTCCGGCCTGGCCGTCGCCGCCATCGGCTGGCTGGCCACGAAAGAGGGTTGCGACCACCACACCACCGCGATCGGCGCCGCCGCCGGCGCCGTCTTCGCCGCCCAAGGAAGCCTCGACAAGCTCATTACCGGCGTGGTGGTGGCCCTGCTCGGGTACCTCACCAACAAACCCACCGCGAAACAGGAGCCCGCGAAATGAAACTCGCACGCGTCCCTCTGCTGATCCTGTTCATCGCCGCTTGCTCGTTCGGGCAATACTACGGCGGCGGCGGCGCGCAATATGTCCAAGTCCCCTTTTCGGCCACTCCGACGTTCACGGCGAATTCAGCCACCCTTACGCTCTTCAACCTCACCCTCACTGGCAACGTCACCTCCTCAACGCTGAGCAACGCCGTCGCCGGCCAGGCGCTCACGTTCCGCTTATGCCAGGATGGCCACGGAAACTACGCGTTCACCTGGCCGCTCGAAGTGCTGGGCGGCGGGATTGTATCGCCGATCGCGTTCGGCTGCTCCACGCAACAGTTCTGGTACAACGGGACGCTGGCGCTCCCCCTCGCCCCCATGTACTACACCGGGGGCATACCGGGCATTTGGTTGCCGGGCGCGGTGAGCGGGGGCTCTCGACTTTCCGCGCCCGACACCGGGGGCGGCGCTCTATCACTCCCCCAGGGATCGGGAACGCTGGTGTCGGCCGACGCCCAAGGAAATCTCCCGGTCAAGTCTACGCTGCTGGGCCCATATTCGATTGGCGCAGGCGCAAATCAACTTCCCGCGGCCGCGGCGGGCAACGCCGGCTGGATCACTGTAGCCACCGACGCGGCCAGCGGAGGCGATTGCACGGTAGGCTCAGGGACTTCCGCCGCGCTGTGCCGGTCCAACGGATCAGCCTGGACGCCTCTTGGGGGCGGCGCCAGCGCCGACGCCTCGACTCCAACCTGCACGAAGTACACCGTCGCATACAACGATGCGTCTCTGGGAGTCGCGGCCACGTCCGCCACGAAGGTCCTGGTCACGCTGCCGGCGAGAGCGAAGGTTACCGGCGTCAGCATCAAGACGACCGCGGGTTTCCTGGCGACGGCGGCGCTGCAAAATCTCACCGTAAGCCTCGGCACGGCCACAAATGCGACTGTGTACGCTCCGGCGTGGCGCATCCATACGCCGACGGTGAGCGGCAACGTCACGGTATCAGGGGACGTTGGAACAGCGACGACGGCGGCTGTCCATAATCTGATTCCCGGCGACAGGGTGGTTCTGAGTAGTTGCGCGACAACAGCGATGAATGGCGACTGGCCGGTAGCCACCACTCCCACGACCACGACGTTCACGATTACCGGATGGACCGGGTTCGCCACGCCCTCCGCAAACTGTGTGATGACGACTGTGAGTAACATCGCCGGAACGAACGGCCTCAGCGGTTTCTATGACGATGGCGGGATGTTCTCCGCGAACTTCGCCAGCCACGATCTCGTAGCCACGTTCGCCTCCACTGGTGCCAACCTCAACGCTCTGACCGCGGGCTCGATCGACGTGCGGATCTGTTCTCTGGTGCTGCCGTGACGAAGCTCCTCAGCGCTTTGATCCTCTGCGCCACCGCCGTGGCGCAGAATCCGCGCGGCGGAACGCAGATCGTCCGCGTCTCGCAGTTGAACAACCACACCGCCGTGCAGGGGCGCGGAGCGCAGATTCTGTGGGACTACATGAGCGTGGATGGCGTCCTGGGGAATTGGACCGCCGTCAATCTCACGGATGGAACGCTTTTTACTATCAACCCTGCGAATAACAGCTTCACGTACACCCCCTACGGCGAATGGGGGACTGGATCGTTGGGGAGCCCCGGTGGGGCTGCCCAGGCTGTGCCGTATATCGCTGATGTGTCCAAGTACATCATCCCGGCAGATGGGTTCTCGCTGGTGGTGTCCCGCAGGCAGATGGGCAATGACGCTTCGCAGGGCGGCGGGCCGGGGAAGTCCGACAATACCAATCACTTCGCAGTCCTTTCAGGCACGGTGTCAGGGAAGACTTATCTCTGGAACGGGGCCACGGGGACAAGCGGCGGCAACCGTGAAACCGATTCTCAGTTGGTGACCGCGCAGGCCAAGCACTCCGTCATGAGTTGGGTCTACCTGCCCAACAGGTGGGGCAAGTCCCTGGAGGGGGCAGTCCCGACCACTTACCGCGATGTGTTCATCCCGACAGCCAACGGCGGTGACTGGGGCACGATGGGCCTGTGCGGGGGCTCTCCTGGCGCGTCCTGCTCCGCTTCGGCAGGCGGTACATACGATAACGTGTATGCCAATTACCTTGGCTTCTGGAACATCTCGCTCAGTGACCGGGATATTGCTGCAAATGCACGCGCAATCACAAAGCTGGCGATGACTCGCGGCCAAATGGCGCAGGACTACAGCGGCACAATCGCCTTCATCGGAGATTCCATCACGGCAGGGACAGCGTTGCCTAGCGACTGGACTGGCAAGTGGGGCGTGCAGGCGATGGCCGACTTGCTCCAAGACCGCAAGCTGGACTTTTTCTTCTATGCTTTCCCGAGCCAGGCCATCAACACCAGCGCGAATGCGATCACCAAGGGATTTCTCGGGGCGTGGGGAAAGGGCGTGGGGCGTACCAACATCGTCGTCTTTTTCGAGGGGACGAACGACATTGTAATTAGCGGCTACAACGCCACTGACACCGAGGCCCACATGACCACGGCAGTCAACAACCTGCGTGGGGATAATTGCAGGGTCGTGGATGGTTGCAAGATTGTGGCCGTCACGATTATCCCTCGGGGCGATGCCAATGCCACGCACCAGGGCTATATCGCAACTTTCAATGCTTGGCTCAAAGCTCAGGTTCCGGCCTTGATCGACGCCGTTGCTGATCCCACGGTAAACGCGGCTTTCGACGCCCAAGCGGACACAGCCAACAGTACCTACTACGTAGATGGCATCCATTTGACACACGTTGGGGCAACGACGCTCTACCCTTACGTGACGGCGGCGATTCGGAGCGTTTGGTAGTATGCCGGAACGATCCCCCGTCACAGACCGCGCTCTCCGGTACCGGGCGAACCGCCACGCCCCGCCGGGCCCGCGGCGCTGCCATTATTGCGGCCGCCGCCAGAACGTGGAAGTGGAGCACGTCGACGGCTACGAGGAACACGGCGCGCCGGAAAACCTCACGTGGGCCTGCCGGTCCTGCAACACCCGCAAGGGCATCGCGTTCAAAGCCGCCGGCATCGGCCGCAAGACGCATCAGTTCAACCCGAATCCCTACAGCTTCTCCGCGGCCGCGGCCGGCCTGGCCGGCCGCCGAACCGGAGCGGCCGCAAGGAAAGCCGGAGGCCGGCTGCCCTTCGGAGTCTGGGATTCGTGGCTCCGCGACCACCTGGCCAGCTTGCCCAGCGAGCCCACCGCGCGCGAAGTGAAGCAATGGCGCGAGGCCTTCTACACCGGCGTGCGGCAACGCTCGAACCCTGCCGGCGCGCAAAACCTGGCCCAATGGGTGAACGCCGTTCTCTCGCTCAAAGGCGAGGGCGGAACGATGAGCCTGCCCGACGCGATCGCGATGGTCCACGCCACCCCGCACGCCCAGCGCAGCCGTTTTGCTCAGGAGATTTGGAACCGCCGCCGTAGCCGCGCCTCCGAGGTACCGTTCTGATGTTTGCCGATCTCGCCAAAGCCATCTTCCGCCAGGAAGGATCCATGAACGCGGATGGATCCTGGAACACCGCCGCTCTGGGCTTCCGGCTGAACAACCCCGGCAATCTGAACTATGCCGGCCAGCCCGGCGCCACATCCGTTACGCTTTGGGATCCCGTCGCCAAAGCCAACGTCACATACGCGCAGTTCGACACGCTCGAGAACGGCGTTGCCGCCACGGAACGACAGCTCTCCCTGGATGCCGGCCGCGGCCTCACCCTGGCCCAGCGCTTGAGCACGTGGGCCACAGGCAACCGTGCGGCTTACATCGCCAACGTGTCCAGTTGGCTGGGCGTCGATCCCAACACGCCGCTCTACGAGCTGGCGAGCTCGCCCGCCGGACCCTCAGCGCCCGCCGGCCTCCCAACCCTCGCATGGCCGGCGGGAGACGCCGAGGCCCAAACCGGCGGCGACCCGCCGCTCGATCTGATTTACGCCGCCCTCGCTCTGGGCGCCGTCTCGCTCGCCTACATCGCGTTCTCCTGATCATGTCTGCCGCCGGCTACAGCCTGGAATGTTGCGACCAAATCCTCCACGCGAACCCCGCGGCATGCGCACGCCTCTATTCCCGAATCCGATCGGGAGCCAGCGCAGCCGTGGCGCCCGGGCGCCGGCAGGGCCTGGCCAGCCAGGTTGCCGAGTTGCGCGCGGCCGGCCGCATCCGGACGGAGCCCGCTACAAACCGGCCGCCGGCAGCGCGCCCCGCGCGAACCGAGGCAGAGCAGGAGATCTTCATCCAGGCGATCGTGCGCGCGGCCGCCCGGGCGAAGCGCTGGGCCCTGGAGAATTTCGGCAGGTAACACCCCGGCAAAACGGTCTGACGTCAGGCCGGGCGCCAGGCGCGCAAAACAAAGCCCCTGCTCGCCCCCTTCGAACCCCCGGCAAAAGCGGACGACTTTGCCGTAGACTGTAAACATGGTGCGGGTCACCAGACGCAAGAATCCAGCAGCCCCAACGGAAGTGCACCCGCTCGCCATGCTGCGCGATCTCAATGTCCGCATGGAGTGGGACGAAGAGACGGAATCTTGGGTGACGTTCGTTCCCGAGCTGAATAACATCAGCACGTTCGGCCGAACCCAGGAAGAGGCGCTCGACGCCACTACCGAATTGGTCAGGGGCTACTTGGATTCGATGCAGGAGCGACGCCTCCGCATTCCGTTGAGCGCCGCTGCCATCCGGCGTGTCCGCGAGGCCCTCGCGTAGCGCCGTGTCCACTTATCCGTCCCTTTCGGGCAAAGAGGTGATGCGCATTCTTCGGGAATTTGGTTTCGAAGAGGTGCGCAGCGAAGGCAGCCACTTCATGATGTGGAAGCCTGGCCACCCGACGGTCGTTCCGGTTCCGGTACACGGCAACCACCCCGTCCCGTGGGGCACACTGCGTTCGATAATCCGCTTGGCTGGGCTCACGCCAAAGCAATTCTTCGCAGAAGCATGAGCTACGTCCTCGAAAAGATCGGAGCTGCTCTCTCCGGCCTCCCTTCCGTTCCCTGTACGCCCGGCTGTCACGCCTGCTGCGGACCGATTCACATGACCCGCGCCGAGTGGAAGCACATCTGTGAACGCCTCGGATACGAGCCGAAGGCCGATCCTGAGACGCCCCGCTGCCCCCTGCTCGGTCCCGACGGCTGCACGGTGTACGACATCCGGCCGGCAGTTTGCCGGTTGTTCGGCGCGGCCGAAGGTCCCTGGCAATGTCCGAATGTTCGGCCGGATCGCGTGCTTTCCATCGCCCGCGCCGCTTCGATCCTCATCAAGATCAGACGGCTGGGCGGGCCGTGGGTCTATCTCACTGGTCGGAGCCGAGCCCTATGAGAACCGCCCTCTATGCCCGCGTTTCCACCCGCGACAAAGGCCAGGACGTGGAAAACCAACTCGCGCAGCTCCGCGAATTCTGCGCGCGCCAGGGCTGGACCGTCGCCCGCGAATTTGTAGACCATGCCTCCGCGAAGACAGCCGACCGTCCTCAATTCAAGGCGCTGTTCACCGCCGCGTCCCGCCGCGACTTCGATCTGGTGCTGTTCTGGTCGCTGGACAGGTTCAGCCGCGAGGGTGTTCTGGAGACCCTGCAACACCTGCAGCGGCTCGACAGCTGCGGCGTGAACTGGCGATCGTTCACCGAGCAATACCTGGATTCCTGCGGAGTCTTCCGCGATGCGGTCCTTTCGATCCTGGCCACCGTCGCCAAACAGGAGCGGATCCGGCTGAGCGAGCGCACCATCGCCGGCCTGGCCCGCGCCCGGGCGCAAGGAAAGCAAATCGGCCGGCCGCGCCTGGTGTTCAGTGTGGACCGCGCCCGCCGCGATCTGGCCCGCGGCGCCAGTCTGGCGGCGATCGCCAGGAAGCACCGCATCAGCCCGCGAACGTTGAAGCGCCGTTTAGGGCGTTGAGCGCCGCCGCTTGGCGCCGGGCTTTCGCAGATGCTGGTACACCGTGTCCCGCGGTCCCACGTGCGCTATAACTACCAACCTGGTTTTGGGCTTGACCTGATAAACGATTCGATACCGGTCGCCGCAGAACCGCACCCGGTAAAGGTCAGAGTAACCCTCCATCTGCACAAAACCCGTAGGGAAGGGATCTTCGGTGAGTTCAGCGATGGTTTGAACGGCTTCCAGCCTCACGTTTTCGTCGAGCTGGCGAAGCTGCCGACGGGCGCCGGCGCGGGTTCGAACGTTCCAGAGTGAGGCCATTCTCCTTGAGGACCTGGTCGAGGCTGTAAGTCTTCCCGCCCTTCCGAATCTCGCGCATAGCCACAATCGCGTCCGCTTCGTCTTCGGTGACCCAGTTGGGATCCTTCAGACGTGCGCGCTCTTTCGCCGTCAGATTGGTTTCCTCGACGGGGATGCGCTCTGGCACTCGGCTGATGTTTCGCCGCCGGGATGTTGTTCGAACCGCCATCGGAAACCCTCCGGATTCCATTCTATCGCCGGTACCGGCCACACTTCGTACCGGTACTTTGAGCTTGCGGTTTTCCGTGAGTCGAGTGATTCTAATTTCGTGCCAACTAAATTCAGGGGGATTTCTTTCTGCCCGCGTCCCTGGCAGCAAAGCCCCGATGGAAAACCGCCCCCGGCGCCGGCCGGGAAGATCGCTCGCGAACGACTGGATTGAGGCCCGCACGTTCGTGGGCGCTGATACCGATTGGCGCCGGGAGCACCTGGCGCGCGCAGCTCTTTCCAAGAGTGGCCGCGCAACGTAGCCCCATCTTACCCCCATCCCGGCGCCGATCACATAAGGAACTGCCGGGAAAATGTTAGGTGACTTACCCGCGTTTTTCGATGCTTCGATATCCCGCTTTCCGGGGTACAATGCTCTTGGCCGATTAGCTACCGGCCACCTGTTTCGAGGACTCCGCGGGGGGCCGTTCCCAGCGGTCATCCACACCCCGCGGGGCCTCGACGCTCTCTGTGGAGGAGCGATCTGACGGCGGATCTACAGCCCGAGCGCAGCGCAGGCGTTCACGCGAAAAGCATCCACCGGCCGGAAGTAGCGCTGCAGGCTGTCCAGCGATCGGTGTCCGGTCTGTGCTGCGATGACGAGCGGCCCGACGTTATGTTGGCCCGCCTCCGTGATGAAGCCGGCGCGCAGCGAGTGGGGACCGTACAGTGTCGGATCCAAGCCGATCCGCGCCACCGCCGCCTTGACGACTCGCGCGATGCCGTTGAGCGACAATCCCTGCAGATCGTGATCCCGAGCGGGGTCCAGCCGCGTGAACAACGGCCCCGATTCAGTTCCACGGATATTGAGCCAGGCGTGGAGGCACCCCACCGGGCAAAACGTCAGGTCCTGCCCGTAAGGAACGCCGATAATCCGGCGCCGCAGGCCTGCCGGATCCTGTTTCTCTCTGCGAACCCGGATCCGCAGACCCTCCGCGCAGAATTCGATTTCTCCCAGCAGCAGCGCCGCGAGATTGCTCCGTCGCAGAGCCGAGGCGAAGCCAAGCACCACCAACGCGCGATCCCTGATCGTTCGCGGCGTGCCGTCGCTCTCCAGCGCCGCCGCGATCTCGCGGACTTGGGCCAGGGTCAAAGGTTTCATTTGACGCGGCAACTCCAGCCGGAGCCGGCGCGCGCCCCACAGGATGTTACGAACTTCGGTTGTAACTGGCGAGGCCGCCCCGTTCTGACGGTGTGTGTAAGCTACCCCGCAGACGATGCGCGCGGCCGTCGTGACTTTCTTGCGGCGGAGCAACAGGTCCGTGATGTACAGGGAGAGCGTGTCGGGAGTGGCCGGCAGCGCGCAGCGCTGCATCTCGTCACACCAGGCGGCGAAGTGTTTCCAGTCGTGAGCGTAGCCCCGGAGCGTAGTTCGCGCTGCGTGTGCTCGCTGGAAGGTTTCGCGTTCGACGTAAAGGCGTTCGATTTTCGGGTTGGACCCGAATGCAGGTTGAAGTTGCATGGCAACGTCAACTTATCGGACAGGTGCAGTGGTCAGCTTAGATTGAACCACATTCGCGCGAGGAATAGCACCACAGCCGCGTAGGCGCCGGCCATGAGATCGTCCGCGTTGATCCCGATGCCGCCGGGGAGCGCCTCCAGTTGGCGGACGGGGGCCGGCTTCCAGATATCGAAGAGGCGGAACAGGAGAAACGCCGCGAGATACGTCTTCCAGTTCTGAACGGGCGCGCCGGAAAGCGCGACCCATTGGCCGAGGACCTCATCGACCACGACGCAGCCGGGGTCTTTGAGCTTGAGGCTCCGCGCGGTGGCGCCCGCGGCCCAGATAGCGGGGAGCAGCGCGGCGCCGGCCAGAAGGAGGAAGCCCCACGAAGGCATGGCCGCGTATTTTTGAAGAGCGATGCCGATGGCCAGCGCGGCGGCCGATCCCGCGGTGCCGGGGGCGAAGCGGGAGTAGCCGCAGCCGAAGAAGGTGGAGATGAGATTGGCCAGTTTCAGGCGCATGGCTGCACCGGCATCAATCTTCCTTTTCTTCTTCCGGCCTCACCGGTTCCGGGATCACGTATTTTTCCGAGGCCCAGTTCCCCAGGTCGATGATCCGGCAGCGCTCGCTGCAGAAGGGAAATTCGGGATCGCCGGGCTGGACTTCCTTCTTGCAGATAGGGCACTTCATATCCCGATCTGAATCAGTTCCGGCGCGGCGAACCGCGGGGCGGGTTCGGCGGGCGGCAGGAGCGCGCCCACCACGTCGTAATCGTGCGCCTCGGTGATGCGCAGCCGGCGGATTTCGCCGGAGCGCGGCTCGGCGCCTTCGAAATCGTTGATCAGGGCGACGCCGTCGATCTCCGGCGCCTGCGTGGCCATACGGCCCTGCCACAACATTCCGGATTCCTCCGCGGGCCCCTCCACCAGCACGCAGACCTCGGCGCCCACCAGGGCCCGGTTGCGCGCACGCGCTATTTTCCGTTGGATGGCCATCAGGCGCCGCTTGCGGTTGTGGGCCGCGCGGCCTGCCACCTTATCGTCCAGGGCGTAGCTGGCGCTGGTGTCCTCGTCGGAATAGGTAAACACGCCGAGATTGTCGAAGCGGGCGGCTTCCACAAAGTCGCTGAGTTCCTGGAAATCCGCATCCGTCTCGCCGGGAAAACCGGTGATGAAACTGGTGCGAATGGCGACGCCCGGGATGGTGCGGCGCATGCGCTCGATCAGCTTGAGAAAGATGTCGCCGGAGCCGCCGCGCTTCATGCGCTTGAGGACGCGGGCGCTGGCGTGCTGCAGCGGTATGTCGATGTACTTGACCAGGCCCGTATGGGCGGCGATCGCGTCCAGGAGTTTTTGCGTGACCTTGTTGGGATAAGCGTACAGAAAGCGGATCCACTGCTCGCGGCCCGTTTCGATGCGGGCCAGCCGTTCCAGCAGATGCGCCAAGCCATCGGCGATGCCCAGGTCCTCGCCGTAGCAGGTGGTGTCCTGGCCGATCAGGTTGATTTCGCGCACGCCCTGCTGGAAGAGGCGGGTGGCTTCGGCGACTACCGATTCGAAGCGGCGGCTGCGGAAACGCCCGCGGTACTGCGGGATCACGCAGAAGGTGCAGGGATGATCGCAGCCTTCGGCGATTTTGATATACGCGAAGTGGCGCGGCGTGGCCAGGACGCGCGGGGTGAGGTCGTGATAGAGGTACGGCTCCAGCGGGTTGGAGCGCGGCTCCTCGCCCTCGCACAGAGCCACGATGCTTTCCAACTCGTTGGTTCCGACGATGGCGTCCACTTCGGGCATTTCCTTGCGGATATCGCCGCGATAGCGTTCCACCAGGCAGCCGGCCACGATCAGTTTCTTCGCCCGGCCGATTTTTTTGTATTCGGCCATCTCGAGGATCGCATCCACGGATTCCTTTTTGGCGGGATCGATGAAACTGCAGGTGTTGACCACCAGGACGTCCGCCTGGTCGGGGTGGGGAGTCAATTCATGGCCATTGGCCACAAGTTGGCCCATCATGACTTCGCTGTCAACGAGATTCTTGGGGCAGCCGAGGCTTACGAAACCGATTTTCAAGGGTGTGCTACCAGGATAACATTCGATAGCGCTTTATCAGGAATGTGAGTTCTGGTACACTTACCCGGAAATCATGCGGGGCCACGGGTTTGGTCTGGTCTGGCTGTGGATCGTTTCCACGGCGGCGGCTGGGGCGGCTGAGCAACAGAAGCTGATTGTTCATCTCTTCGATTACGCCCGCCTTTCATCCGGGGCGCTGGAGGAAACGGCGGGGGCGGCGCGACGCATCCTGGCGCAGGCCGGAATCCAAACCGAATGGCGGATCTGCGACGCGCCCGCGAAGCGCGGGGCCTGCGCAATCGGGGAAGACGACGGGTTTCCCATCGTCCGCATCATTCCCCGCGCCAACAAGAACATGCGCCGTCTTTTCGGAGCGGCCATCAAGACCTTCGACCGGGGGCTGACCGGGGTGTACGCCACCATCTTCTACGACCGCGTGAAGGACGGCTCGCGCCGGTTCGGCGCGGACGAGCCGGTGCTGCTGGCGTGCGCCATCGCGCACGAGCTGGGAGAGTTGTTCGGGCTGGAGCACGCACCGGAGGGGATCATGCGCGCAGCGTATGACCAGAAGGACATGGACCGCGCGGTGAGAGGGCGGTTAAGGTTCACGGCGGGGCAAGGGGCGTGGTTGCGGGGAGTGCTGGTGGCGCGATATCACGGTGCGGCGGCTGTCGCGGCGGCGGCGCCGGCGGCGCCTGTCAACGCAAAGTAGAAATGTCCTATTCCCTGCAAAGTAGAAATGTCCGGTTTTTGCCGGGCGGGGCGAGGGGGCGTGGTAGTCTGGGCGTGCCGGTGAAGCGGAGACGGGCAATGCTGGCGAGCAACCCGATC
>JAIQFU010000326.1 GCA_020073115.1 Terriglobia bacterium | reverse complement strand
GTCCAGCCATTCGATGTCATTCATCCGCGCCACCCCCATCGAGTGCAGCAGCAGGGCGGCCGGCGCGAGGTCGGCGCGCGCGATCTCCGGGGTGTCCTGGTCCGGGCGGCGCACGAAATCCTCCAGCGGGTAGAGGCGCACGACGCGTCCCGGGCCGGTCCGGCCGGCGCGGCCGGCGCGCTGATTGGCCGCGGCCTGACTGATGCGCCCGACCGCGAGGGTGGGCAGCCCCGACCACGGCGACTGCGCGGCCACGCGCGCCAGGCCGCTGTCGATCACCGCGCCCACGCCTTCAATGGTCACGGAGCTTTCGGCTACGTTGGTCGAAAGGATCACCTTGCGCCGTTCCGACGGAGCCACCGCGCGGTCCTGTTCTTCCGGGGGCTGGTCCCCGTGCAGCGGAAGAACCGCCCAGCCCTTTCGCCGGGCCAGGGCCGAACACGCCGCCTGCGCGCGCCGGATTTCGGCGGCGCCGGGGAGAAAAACCAGCGCGTGCCCTTCGCTCGTCTCCAGCCGTTCCAGCGCCGACGCCACCTGCTGCTCCAGGGGCGAGGCGGAGTGCGGCGTGTATTCCATCTCGAGCGGATACTGCCGGCCCTCCGAGCGCAGCGTCCGCGCCCCGAGGTACCCCGCCACCGGGCCGGCATCGAGCGTCGCGGACATCACCACCAGCCGCAGGTCCGGCCGCTTCGTACGCTGCAACCGGCGCAACAGCGCCAGTGCGAGATCGCCTTCCAGGTGGCGCTCGTGAAACTCGTCCAGGACGACAACCCCGACCCGCGGGAGGATGCCACAAACCGGGCCGCCAGCCGCGCGGCCAGCCGGCGCGGCTCCAGAACCAGCGCTTCGCGGCCATCCAATTCCAGAAGCGCGGGCGGGACGCGCGTGGTCTTCCCCGCTCCCGGCGGCGCTTCCAGCACAAGATTGTTCTCACGGCGCAGATGGTCGAGGATCGAGGGGAGCAGGGGGTCGATGGGGAGCCGCACGCCATTCCAGGGTAGCGGAAGTCACCTCCGCAGCTTCCCGATCTCCTCCCGCACCTTGGCCGCCTGGGGGTAGTCGGGGTGATACCTCAGGTACTCTTCGAGAACATCGGCGGCCTGGCGCTTCTCACCGCGCCGCAAGTGGATCTCCGCCAGCGCCAGTTGCGGGCTGGAAAAATGACCGGGATCGATCTGCCGCGCCAGTTCCAGGTGCTTTACCGCCAGTTCGAAATTCCCCACCGCGAAATAACTCACCCCGAGCTGCGACTGCGCCAGCGCGTCCTTGGGCCGGCGCGCCACCGCCTGCACGTTGCAGCCGATGGCTTCGTCGATCTCGTTCAGCGCCAGCAGCGCGCCTCCCAGATTGACCAGCGCGTCGAAGGTTTCCGGGTCGGCTTCCAGGGCCTTGCGGAAACATTCCGCGGCGCGCCGGAACTTGCGTTGCTGGTAGGCAATGGTCCCCAGGTTGTTCCACCCCGCGGCGAACCGCGGCGCCAAGGCCACCGCCCGCTCCAAATGCTTGATGGCGGAATCGGCGTCGGGCCTGGCCAGGTCCTTCTGCGCTTCCAGGTATTCGCGCCGGGCTTTCACCGGAATGCTCAGATCCGTCACGGAGGTCAGATATCCCGCTTGCCGGGGGGTTGCCGGTACGAACTCGGAGGGATCCAGCTTCAGCGCCAGCGCCACCCGCCGCTTCTTATCGGCCACCGCCGGCCCCACGTCGATGGTGCGCAACGCCATCCCGCGGCCGCGGATGTAGATTGCCAGGGTGTAATTGCCGGCGGGAATTCTCTTGAAGGTGAAGCGCCCGCCGGGGAAAGCGCGCGTCTTGCGCGTCAGGGGAGTGCTCACGCTGTGCAGAAAGATAAAGAGCGGTCCCTCCGGCGTCACGCGGCCGTCGACGCGGTAGACCTCGGCGCCCCAGAGCGAAGCAGCCAAGGCGAGAATCGACAGCCAGCGAATCATCCGGCGATTCGATTGTAGCGTGGCGTGGGCACTCCTGCCTGCCGTATCGGCGATCGTGCCGACACCCGGCCATTCAGCGCGTCCCCATGAGTGGGGACACGGCAGGCAGGAGTGCCCACGCCACATTCCCTAGCGCGGGGTCCATTGCACCGCCAGCGTGGTGATGTCGTCGGACTGCGGGGCGTCCGCGGTGAATTCCGTTACGGCGGCGAGCATGGCTTGCACCATGCGGCGCGGCGCCGCCCCCACATTCGCGGCCAGCGCCTGTTTCAGGCGGCGCTCGCCGAAGAACCGCTCCTCGGGGTCCATGGCTTCGGTCACGCCGTCGGTGAAGAGGAAGATGCAATCGCCCGCGGCCATTTGCAGCCGACCCGTTTCATAATGGCCCTCCGGCAGCAGCCCGATCACCACCCCGCCGGGCTCGTCGATGATCTTTAGCGGCCCGCGCGGCGAAACCAGGTACGGCGGGTTGTGCCCTCCGATGGCGTACTCGAGCTGTCCGTTGCGGACGTCGAGGATGCCGTAGAACACGGTCACGAAGACGCCCTCGTTATCCTGGCCCCGCAGCGTCTGGTTGGCATAACGCAGGCATTCCCCCGGGTCCACGCCCTGCAGCGCGGTGGCGCGCAGCAGCGTCCGGCTCACCGCCATGAACAGCGCCGCCGGGACGCCCTTCCCGGAAACGTCGCCGATCAGGAACCCCAGCCGGTCCTCGCCAATCATGAAGAAATCGAAGAAGTCGCCCCCGACCTGGCGCGCCGGCGTCATCTCGCCGTAGATCCCGAAATCCGCCCACCCCGGCAGGAACTCGCGCGGCAGCATGGAAACCTGGATGCGCGCGGCGATTTCCAGTTCCTGCTCCAGCGCCGCCAGTTGGTCGCGCGCTTCCACCCCGCGGCGCGCCGCTTCCAGCGCCTCCCCCGTACGCAGCAGCGTGGTTTCGAAATCCTGGAAGTCGATCGGTTTCATGAGGAAGTCGAATGCGCCTTCGTTCATCGCGGCGCGGATGTTCCGCAAGTCGCCGTAGGCGGAGAGGATCACGGCCTTGACCATGCGGCCACCGAGCGAATCGAGGCGCCCCAGCAGCTCCAGGCCGTCCATCACCGGCATATTGATGTCGGTCACCACCACTTCCAGGGCCGGGTCGGCCGAGAGCAGCTCCAGCGCTTCCTTCCCATTGCGCGCGAACGCAAACTCGAAGCCGCCGTTGCGCCGCCGGAAGCGCTGCCGGATGAGGGCCTCGATATCGGGCTCGTCGTCTACCACCAGGACGCGCAGGGGCCTGCTTTCGCCCGTCATCTCCGTTCCGCCGGGGCGCGCGGGATGGAGATCGTGAACTCGGTGTATTCGCCCTCCCGCGAATCCACCCGCATCTCGCCCTGGTGCTCCTGCACAACGATCTCACGGCTGATCGAAAGTCCCAGGCCGGTCCCTTCGCCCGCCGGCTTGGTGGTGAAGAAGGGGTCGAAAACCCGGTCGAGCAGCTCGCGGGGAATGCCGGGGCCGTTGTCGCGAAACCGGATCTCCACGCGGTCGGGAAAGCCCGCGGTGGAGACCCGCAGTTCCGGCGCGTATCCCGGAGTCTTCGCCTGGGCCTTGGCGCGCAGCGCCCAGAAGGCGTTCGAGGCCACGTTCAGCAAGACGCGGCTCACGTCTTGCGGAACCATGTTCACTTCGCCGGCCGAGGGATCGTAATCGCCGTGGATGTCCACCTGGAACATGGGATCCTGGGCGCGGATGCCGTGAAACGCCAGGTTCACGTATTCCCGCACGAGCGCGTTGAGGTCGGCGGGCCGCCTTTCGCCCGGCATGCCGTGCGAGAGCGCCAGCATGGAGGTGACGATGCCGTCGGCGCGTTTTCCATGCTCCCGGATCTTGGCGATGTCCTCCAGCACCTCCCCTTCGATCGCCGCCAGTTCGCGAAGGACGCCGGCCGCCGCCGCGCCGTCGGCCAGGGCGCGGATCTTTTCCTGGCATTCCTGTGCGCGCTCCGCCGCCAGTTCCGCGAAGTTCAGGACGAAATTCAGGGGATTCTTGACTTCGTGGGCGATGCCCGCCGCCAGGGCCCCCATGGACGCCAGCTTCTCCTGCACCATCAGCTCGCTGCGCAGGCGCTTCTTCTCCAGGAGGGCGCCGATGCGCGCCCGCAGCAGCACCGCGTCGAAAGGCTTGAACAGGTAGTCCTCGGCCCCGGACTGGATCGCCCGCACCACGCTCTCCATCTCGTCCAGCGCGGAGATTACGATCACCGGGACGGAGCGCATTCTGCGGTCCCGCTTCATCCGCGCGAGGACCTCGAAGCCGTCCATCACCGGCATGAGTATGTCCAGCAGCACGAGGTCGAAATCCTCCGAGGAGATGCGGTCCAGCGCCTCACTCCCGTGCCGCGCCTCCTCGACGGCGTAACCCTGCCGCTCCAGGCGGCGGCGCAGCATGTTCCGGTTTCCCGTGTGGTCGTCCACTACCAGCAACCGCGGCCCGCGGGCGGGCGCCGCGGCGGCCGGCTTGCGTACTTCCTCCGCAGCCTCCGGCGGTGTGTCCGATAAGGCCCGCTCCAGCGCCTTCGCAGCCGAAAAAATGTGGCGCAGATCCTCTTCCCAATCCGGGGGAACCGGCGGCTCCACCTCGTTCCGCAACGCTGCCAGACAGCTGAGCATCCGCCTGATGCGGGGCCGTACTTTTTCAGACAGCCGGCCGATCTCCGACTGTTCGACTGCATCGCGGTTGCCCAGCCCATCATTGATGTCGCTCAGGGCGGCGCGTGCCGCCGAATGGATGTGGCGTAACGCTTCCAGAGCATTGGCATGGCCCGCATCCGACGCGTCTTCGATAAGAAGTTCGGCGTAGCCGAGCGCCTGGTTGATGGGCGTGCGGAGATTGTGGCGCAACTCGGCCAGGTCCGCGTTACGCAACGGACCGGCCTGCGCATCTTCTCCGTTGGGCATCGCAGTCGTCACTGGGTAGTTTCTTCGCCCCTATGTTACGAATTGCAGGCAATTCCGGCCAATTAGAGATGGCGCCCTGTGTGCTGCAACTTAAGGTCCAGGCCTCGAATGAGCAAAATCCTGGTAGTTGAAGACAATGAATTGAATCGCGACATGCTGACCCGCCGCCTCGCCCGCAAAGGTTTCGAGGCGGTCGTGGCGCTGGATGGCCGGCAGGGGATCGCCATAGCCCGAAGTGAACGCCCCGATTTGATCCTCATGGATATGAGTCTCCCCGTGCTGGACGGCTGGGAAGCGACGCGCCAGCTGAAAAGCGATTCCACCACCAGGCACATACCCGTAATTGCCCTGACCGCCCACGCCATGTCGGGCGACCGCGAACGCGCGCTCGAAGCCGGATGTGACGATTACGACGCCAAGCCCATCGAGTTCGCCGGCTTAGTCAAGAAAATAGAGGGGTTGTTGAAGAAGGAGACAGGAGAGGAGGAGAAAGGAGACAGGAGTCAGGAGACAGGAGTTAGCGGATGAGAGGTACAGGGGGCACGGTTTTCTCCTGATTCCTGTTTCCTGACTCCTCGTTGAATGTCTCCTGCCTCCTCCTTGGAATGTCCGAAACCACTGCGGATCTGATCCCCTTCGAAGCGCTTCTCCAGTCCACCAACGAGGGACTGTACGGCCTGGATGTCGAGGGCAGATGTACGTTCATGAACCGCGCCGGCGCGTCGATGCTGGGTTACACGCGCTACCAGGCGCTGGGGCGGAACATGCATCGGCTGGTGCACCACTCGCGCGAAGACCGGTCTACTTACCCCGAATCCGCGTGCCCGATCCTGGATGCCATCCGTACCGGCCGCCCCGTCCGCGTGGAGAACGAGGTCATGTGGCGCAAGGACGGTTCCTCGTTTCCGGTGGAGTACTCGTCGTCGCCGATCATCCAGGAGGGAGTCGTCCGCGGGGCTGTCGTCACATTCGTGGACATTACCCGGCGCCGCGTTCAGGAGCGGCGCATGGCGGTGCAGCACGATGTCAGCCGGGTCATGGCCGAGGCGGGTTCCCTGGAGGAAGCGGCATCCCGCATTCTCCAGGCGATCGGAGAGAACCTGGGGTGGGAAGTGGGCGTCCTGTGGAGCGTGAACCGGAAGCGCGGCGTCCTGCGCGCCATCTCCACGTGGCACGCTCCCGCGGTGGACGCTTCCGATTTCGACGCCGCGACGCGCGAGATGACGCTGCCGCGGGGGGCCGGGCTCCCCGGCCGGGCCTGGCCGGAATCGCGCCCGGTGTGGGTCTCGAACACGGCCGAGCAGCCCGGGGGCTCCGCGGTCCGGCTCAGAAACCTGGGCGACTTGAGCGCCGTCTGCGCCTTCCCCCTGCGCAGTGGACGCCAGGTGATCGGAGCCCTGGAGTTCTTCAGCCGCGACCTCCGCGCGCCCGACGAGGACCTGTTGCGCACCGTCTCCACGCTCGGCAACCAGATCGGCGAATTTGTGGAACGCGTGCGCAACGCGGAGGAACTGCGGGTGCGCGACCGCGCCGTGGCCTCCAGCTCCAACGGCATTATCATTACCGACGCCGGCGCCCCCGACAACCCCATCGTGTACGTCAACCCCGCATTCGAACGGCTAACGGGCTACTCCGCCGAGGATGCCGTGGGCTTGAACTGCCGGTTCCTCCAGGGCCCCGAAACCGACCCCGAGGCCGCGCGCCGGATCGCCGCTGCCATCGGGCGCCAGGACGACGTCAACGTGGTCCTCCTGAATTACCGCAAGGACGGCACGCCCTTCTGGAACGACCTCACCATCGCTCCGGTGCGCGGCGACGATGGACGGGTCACCCACTTCGTGGGGCTTCAGAACGACGTTACGGCGCGCAAGCGCGCCGAGCAGGAACTCCTGGCGGCCAAGGAGGCGGCGGAGGCGGCCAACCGCGCCAAGAGCGAGTTTCTGGCTAATATGAGCCACGAGCTGCGCACCCCGCTCAATGCCATCATCGGCTACAGCGAAATGCTCCAGGAGCAGGCGGAGGAAGAGGGACTCGGCGGGATGGCGCCCGATCTTCAGCGGATCCGGATTCTTTGCTTTTGCACCCGGAACCAGCCAGCAGCGGAGAAGATACGTCAGCGCCATACCGTGTGCAGCACAGAAAACTGTTGCTTCGAAAGTGATAGGAATGAA
>JAIQFU010000325.1 GCA_020073115.1 Terriglobia bacterium | reverse complement strand
GCCACCGACATCGTCCTCACCGAAGAGCGCATGGCCAGCTCGCGCGACTTCGCCAACAAGATCTGGAACGCCGCCCGGTTCCTGTTCCTCAAGATGGAATACTCCGGGGTCGAGCCCTGGGTCCCCGAATCCCTGGAACAGTTCCAGCCCGAGCCCGACCCCACTACGCTAGAAATCCCCATCGAGGACCGCTGGATCTTCAGCCGCCTCAACAACGCCGCCGAGCAGGTGAACCGCGCCATCGAGCAGTACCGCTACCATGAGGCCGCCCAGACGCTCTGGCACTTCTTCTGGCACGAGTTCTGCGATTGGTACGTCGAGCTGAAAAAACTCCGTTTCCAGGAAAACTCCGGCCTCGACGCCGGCTGGCGCAACATGCTGGCCGCGTTCGAAACCGCCCTGCGCCTGCTCCACCCCGCGATGCCCTTCCTCACCGAAGAACTCTGGCAGCGGTTGGTTGGGGCCGGGCAGGCGCCGCCCGCCCGGCCCGTTTCCATCGCCCTTGCCCTCTACCCCCAATACCGCCAGGAGCTCACCGATTACGAAGCCGAGCGCGAGATCGATGTTCTCCAGGAAATCGTCACCATGGCCCGCACCCTGCGGGCGGAAAGCAAGCTCGATCCCAAGCAGCAACTGAGCGGCGCCGTCTATTCCCGCAACTCCGTCCTGGAAGTGGCGCAGCGTCACGCGGAACCCATTCAGAAACTCGCCAACGTCAAGCTCGACTTCAAGTCCGAGGCGGCCCCCAAGTCCGCCGCCGTCCGTTCCACCGCGCAGTTCGATCTCGTCCTCCAGTTGCCCCAGGCGCAGCAGGACGCCCAGCGCAAGCGCATGGAAAAGGACCGGGAACAGCTTGCCAAGAACATCGCCAACTCGCGCCGCCAGTTGGACGATGACGCTTTCCTGGCCAAGGCGCCGCCGCCAGTGGTCGAGACCATCCGGCGCAAGCTGGCCGACTACGAAGAGCAGCTCCGGAAAATCGAAGATGCGCTAGTGCAATGACCGCCGACGTCGTGGAAATGCTGCGCCGCGCCCTGGAGGAAGATATAGGGCCCGGCGACATCACCACCCGGGCCTGCGTCCCCGCGGGCCGCGCGGCCAAAGGCATATTCCTCGCGCGCGAGCCCCTCGTGCTTGCCGGCGCCGGGCTGCTTTCGGAGATTTACAGGCTCCGCGGCGGCGTGGATGGATTGGACCTCCTCAAGCGCGATGGCGACGCCTGCGAGACCGGAGACTTCGTCGCGCAGGTCTCCGGGCCGGCCCGCACCCTGCTCGAATGCGAGCGCGTCGCCCTCAATTACCTTCAGCATCTGAGCGGCATCGCCACCATGGCCCGGGCCTTCACCGCGCAAGTGAGTCACACCAAATGCCGCGTCCTCGACACGCGCAAGACCACCCCCGGGCTGCGCATCCTCGAAAAAATGGCGGCGGAAGCCGGCGGCGTACTGAATCACCGGATGGGCCTCTACGACGCCATTCTGATCAAGAACAACCACATCGCCGCGGCGGGCGGCGTCGCCGATGCCATCGAGCGCGCCCGCGCGTTGCGAAAGCCGATCGAGGTCGAAGTGCGCACGCGTGAGGAACTGCGCGAAGCCCTGCGCGTGGGCGTAGACCGCCTGCTGCTCGATAATCTCACCCCCGGCGAAGCCGCCGAATGGATCCGCGAAATCGCCGGGCGCGCCGCTGTGGAACTCTCCGGCGGCATCACCCTGGACAATGTCCGTGCGTATGCCGAGACCGGCGCCGAATTCGTTTCCTCCGGCGCTATCACCCATTCCGCGCGCGCCATGGACATCAGCTTTCGGCTGGAGCTCGCGTGAACCCGCTCGATATCGACCGCCTCCGCCGCGCCTTTCCCGGCCGGCGCATCGACTACTACCCCCGCATCGACTCCACCATGCGCGCCGCCGCCCGGCTGGCTCCCGGCGGCGTGGCGCTGGCCGATGAGCAGACCGCCGGCCAGGGCCGCCTGGGCCGCTCCTGGCATTCCGAGCCCGGCGCCGGCATCTACTGCTCCGTGGTCCTCCGGCCCATGCCCGTTCTCACCCTGGCCCTCGGCCTGGCCGCGCAGGCCGCCATCCTCGAAGCCGCCGGCCTCCAGTGCGATCTCCGCTGGCCCAACGACCTCATGCTGCGGGATAAAAAGGTGGGAGGCATCCTCGTACAACTCTCCGGCGAAAAGGCCATAGCGGGCATCGGCATCAACGTCTTCCAGACGCCGCGCGGCCTCGAAGACGTGGCGTGGGCACTCATGCCCGCAGTGTCGGCAGTCATGCCGGCATCCGGCCCCCGCCCCCTCATCCGCGAATCCATCCTCTCGGCCCTCCTCCCCGCCATCGACCGTTTCACTAACCTCGCTCCCCCCGATATCCTCCGTCTCTTCACCGCGTCGTCCACCTACGCGCAAGGCCGCCGCGTCACCGTCCAACAACCCGACGGGGCCATCGAAGGCGTCACGGCCGGGCTGGACCCCTCCGGCTTCTTAATCGTGCGCCGGGACGACGGAACCGATACCCTGATCCTTGCAGGAGGCGTTCGTGCTGCTGGCTCTTGACGCAGGCAATAGCAATATCACCATCGGCGCGTTCGACGGCCGCAAGCTGCTCTGTCAGTGGCGGCTCCGCACCGTCCACGAGCAGACCGCCGACGAATGGGGCATTCTGCTCCACAACCTGTTCGGCCCCGCCGGCCTGGACATCGAAGATGTCGATGGCATGATCATCTCCAGCGTGGTTCCGCCCATCGACTCCACCCTGGCGTTCATGGCGGAGCGTTATTTCCACACGCAGGCGATGTTCGTCGGCCCGCGCACGAACCTCGGGTTGACCATCCGCTACGACAACCCCAACGAGGTCGGCGCCGACCGCCTCGTCAACGGCGTCGCCGGTTTCACCAAGTACGGCGGCCCGTGCGTCATCGTGGACCTCGGCACTACCATCAACTTCGACGTCATTTCGAAAGACGCCGAATACCTCGGCGGGGCCATCGCCGTCGGCATCGGCATCTCCATCGACGCCCTTTTCAGCAAAACCGCCCGCCTGCCGATGGTGGATTTCCGTCCGCCCCGCGACGTCATCGGCTCCAATACCGTGGCCAGCATGCAGTCCGGCCTGTACTTCGGCGCAGTGGGCATGATCGACGGGATCCTGGAGCGCATCGTCGAAAAAATGGGTCCTGAGACGAAAGCCATCGCCACCGGCGGCCAGGCCCACCTGATTGTCTCCGGCTCGCGCTATCTCAAGCAGGTAGACGAATACCTCACGCTCGAAGGTCTCCAAATGATCTGGGAACGCAACCGGTAAACGCGGCGGGTGCGCAGGTTTTCGTTGGTGGCGATGGAGTTCAGTCCACGTGCGCCGCTGAGGGCGCCGTCGCCCAATAAGGGGACCAAAAGCCCGACCCGGGCGCGTTAGGGCCGGTCATGGGTTGGTCCAGCGCCGCCTGCGCGCTCCAGTGGAACTCTTCCCGGGCGGCGTTGAATTGGATCTCCACGGGTTCACCATTTTCGGCCTGCCATTGGCCCCCTGCCCACCTGAACTCCACGGCGTCATCGCATGCCGGAATGAAAACGCGCAGGTGGCTTCCAAACAGCGCCATCAGGATCGCTGCCTGGAGAGAACCATCTCTAAACCGAAGAAGTAGTCGCATGCTCCGATGAACTCCTGTTTTGAAAGATGATCTCTTGGGAAAGCACGCACCTTACCATTCGATGAGTATAGGGATAGCGAATAGAGAGAAGCAACTCTTAATAACTAAAGATAACATTCCGGCAAGTCTTACATTGTCGAAAAGGGCTTCCCCTCCAACATTTCTTACTATCCTTGGGCTGCCGAAAAATCCCACCTGGACAGAGTTCCCGTGCGCTTTCTGAAAAGTAACGGAACGCTCGAATTTGGCGCGGCGCCTGCAAGACAGAGGAGCGCGTGTTTACCACGCCAGACCGGAAGTCGAATTCCGATAAATATAGGAGAAAACATGAAAACTATCTTCACGCTGCGGATTATCGGTATTACTGTTGCCTTGCTGACTCCAGCGATGGTTTTGGCGCAAAATTCGCCAGCCAAGGCGGGCAAGGTGAATGTCTGTCACGTCACGGGGAATGGGACGTACCGCCTGATCAACATCAACAAGAACGCCCTGCCGGCGCACCTGGACCACGGCGATGCTGGTCCGGCGTCTTTAATTTTGGTCCGCTCGGATGGGGCGGCTGGTCTTGCCCGGCCGGCACGACCGTGGTCGGGGGCGGATACGAGCCCGCCGATGCCACGGTGCTGATCTCTGAAGCGGCCAAGCCAGGATCTGAGTCGGGGTTATATCCGGTCTATCCTCACTACACTTTCACCCCGCCGGAAACCGGGTGGGTCGTGCAGAACTCGAATACCTCGCAGGCCCTCACGGTCTACGCCATCTGCATCGCGAGCGTTGCGAACTGATCGCAAACCCGGCCGGCCCGCGCCGTTGGATCCGTCCTCCTTTTGCGGCATAGTGAAAGGAGGACGTTTCCTCCCGGCCAATGTTGGAAAAGAACGGCTTCGATCCGATACTCAATTACTTCAACTACTTCACCGAAATCGAGGAGCATTTTCAGCGCGCCCGCGGCACCGGTCTGTTCCTGCTCTCCCCGCTCGACTGGGCGCTCATCGAAACCTGGAAAAACGCCGGCGTGCCGCTCGAAGCCGTCCTGCGCGGCATCGACACGGCTTTCGAAAACTGGCGCGGCCGCAAGGTGAAAAGCCAGATGGTAAACTCCCTGGCCTTCTGCGCCCAGGCGGTGACGGCGGAGGCGCAGGTGATGGCCGGCGCCGGGCGCCCCGCCGCGCGCCACGAATCCAAGACGCCCTTCTCGCTCGACGACCTGCGGCGCTACCTCGTCGGCAACGCCGGGGCCCTTCCCTCCTCGGGCTACGAAGAGATCGCCGCCGCTCTCTTGCGCCTCGCCGCCGACGCGGAAAAACACTACCCCGACCTCGAAGCCCTGGAGCAGCGGCTCACGGTGCTGGAAGAGAAGATGATCGCCTCCGCCCGCACGCGCCTGACCGAGGAAGAGATGTTCGAAGCCCGCCGCGACCTCGACCGCCAACTCCGCCCCTACCGCGGAAAAATGACCGCCGGCCAGCTCGCCATGCTCGAAAAGCAGTACCTGGAACGCAACCTCCTGGATAAATCCAACCTCCCCCGTCTCAGCCTGTTCTACATGAAGTAGCCGGGCAGGTCCCCCGGCCCGGCCGTCAAGGAATCGCGCCGGCGCGGCCGTTCGCGATCACCGGCCTATTGTCGTAGATCGTTCGGTTTAACCCGATGCAACCGCCCACAATCGCGCCCGCGAAGCCGAAGAGATCCACCCCCTCAAGGGGCCGATGCGCCGACTTCGCGCCGTAAATGGCTCCCGCGCCGGCGCCGATCGCCAGCCCGATCAGCGCCCCCATCCAATGCGAGCGCGAACCGACGCGCCGGATCTCCGTACGCCTGATCGGGACCATGTTCCGCTCGTCATATAACCAAAGGCGGCCCTCGCCGATGCCCTGGAGCGTACCTTTCAGGGCCTGCCCGCTCCGAGTGGTCAGTTCGACGGTCTGGCCCGCCTTCTGCTTCCCGTCATAGCCGCGTTTCAAGTCTTTCAAGCTCAGGATGACCGGATTCTTCTCGGGCGCGAACCGCAGGCCTTCGCCCCCGGCTTCGATGATTTTGCCGGTTATCTTCCGGCCGTCGTTGAGACGCACCGTGACGGTCCGGGTCTTCGGCGTCCGGCCGAGGCAGTCTCCTGCTTCAGGGATGAGCCGTGGCTTTTCAACCAGGCTACCCTCGACTCGGCGGTGGAGCGGTCCGGTCACGGTTTACTGCCGGCCGATGACGTCAGCGAATGCTCGTGTCATCACCTGGTACCCGGCGTTGGTCGGATGGATATTGAACCCGGCGCCCTGCTTCTCGCTGATAAGCAGGCCGCTCTTCCCCTGAAACGCGGCGAACAGATCCACCACCGCCACGCCAGGGAAGAGCGCGGCCACAGCGCCGGTGACCTGGTTCAACGCCCCGATGAGCTGATCCTCTCCCGCCACGGGCAGTTTTGGATCATAGAGATTGCCGACGTAGATCTTCGCATCCGGAAAGCTGCCAGCGAGGGATCCCAGAATACCCGCGAGATTGCTCCCGTAAGCCGCCAGCGCGCCAGGCGCGCCCTCCCGGTTGACGGTTCCATCGGAATTGAGCAGGGAAAGGAGATCGTTCCCGCCAACCGTCAGGGTCACGACTCTACGGTAAGGCTTGCCGGTATCCTGGAAAAACAAATGCGCCTGCGGGACCTGGTACTGCAACACGTCCGCGCTGGTCGCGCCCGGCACAGCTTCCGTGCAGAACAGCAGGTTATCGATGATGTCGATAACCCCGCCCTGGTAAAGCTGAAAGACGAAACCCTGAGTTACGGGCTTCGCCTCATAGCCGGCGGAGAGGCTGTCGCCCAGAGCCAGGTACCGCGTGTTGTCGTCGAACGAGACCCACGGCTGAGCCCAAGCCGCGGGGGTGGCCGCCAAAGCCAAGGCGGCCACGGCCGTTGTGAACATAGTCCGTTTGAAGCTGTTCAGTCGCATGTGATTGTCCTTTGATGAACCGGATTTTCTGCCTGCCCTACTGCATCCTCTGCCAGGTCACCTGCGTGGAGCAGGCTCTCTCGTCCGTCCCGTACTTCTCCAGGGCAGCGCGCACTGCCACGCCCGGCGCGAGCAGCCGGAGTGCCGCGAGCATATCTGAATCGATGCGCGCATCTCCCGCGCGAATTAGGCGGGCGCTGACTCCTCTCGGCGAATCCCCCGAGATGTAACCGATCTCGTAGGCGCTTTCTTTGGCGCGGATGATGCAGATCCGTTCCGCATCGTCCGACGCCCAGACGCCCGTCAGCGAGCGGTCCAGGGTCTCCTGGCTGGTGGCCGCAGATTCCAGCGAGAGCAGGGATGGAGTGGGGGTCTCGCACCCCGTGAGAATCACAGCCGCCACAAGCGGCAGCAGCAAAACCGGCTTCATAAATCGCCTCCACTAGGGAACAGCGATATCCGAAGCCGAAAATTGCACGGGTTGGTGGGCGGGACTTCTGCCCCGCCCCGTTACTTCCGAAGCCGCCTCAGCGCCACACGCAAAGGCGCGTAATTCGCCGCCGCCACCATCAGCCCCAACCCGCAACCCAGCAGGAACACCGGCCACAGCCACCGTTCGCCAAACACCTTATCCTGCAACCGGTAGACCCCGATGGCGAGGAACACCAACCCGCTGACCAGAAAATTCTTCATCTGGCGGGGGATGCTGGCGAACACGAAAACCAGCGCGGCAGCCGGCAGAAGCCAGTACAGCGCCAGGGCCTCTCTGCCCTTCGCGTGCTCACTGAAGCTCAGCAGGAACAACGATGTCAGGATGTGTCCCGGAATCACGAACCGGAACGATTTCCCCACCATCCGCACCTGCGGCAGGGAAGAACGGTCGCAGATGCGGTCCGCCACGAAGTACACGCCTGCGTTCAACATGAACAGATATTCGATCTGCCCGTGCGTGAAGCTCAGCGACTTCTCGAGCAGCTTTGCCAGCGGCTGGTGGTATCCCACCACGCCGCTGAATGCCGCCAGCGTGAACACCACCGCGAAGGGATAGAAATAGCGCGAGTCGTCCGGCATCTTCCGACGTTCGAAAACGATCCCGGCGGCCATGAACAGAACCGCGCAGGGGATCAGCCGCATATAGAAGCGTCCCGCGTCGTCCGGGACGTACTTCAATACTCCCATGCACAGCAGCGTCGCCAGGCAGAACAGGGCCGCCGCCGTCGCGTACATCAGCGAGAATACCGGCGCGCGCGTGAACCGCCGCAGCCACCAGCAGACCGGCAGGGTCGACAGCAGCGACCACCACAACTGGGCATTCGTGGCCGCCTGGCGGACCTCGAGGCGCTGAAACAATTCCAGGTTCGCCTTACCCTGCGTGAATGCGGTAAACAGGCGCGCCGCCTCCAGCGTCAACAGCATCGCCACCGGCGTCACCAGACAGACCGCCAGCAGATACGCGATGGAGACACGGCAGTAGCCTCGCCGCCAGGTGCGGAGGCCCATCCACGCCGCGGGCGAGACGGCGCCCCAGGCGATCGCCACTTTGGGGAGGGCGGGCAGGCGGGGATAGGGAAAGAAGGTCAACAGGAAAGCCGCCAGCGCCAGGACCCACGCTCCCAAATACAGGCTCACCTGCGGAAGAGTCAGCCGGCGGGCCGACAGGATCCAGGCGTCTTCACGCTCCAGCAGCCGTTCATAGCGCTTCCGGAGGCCGGCGTGCTCCTCTTCGGAAACGATCTGGTCGTGGCGCCAGCTTTCGAGGTCGCGCAGGTGTGCGCTCACTTGCCCGGTGATCAGCCGCGAGTAGGCGCGGGGTTCGGCCAGAACGGGCTCGTGCGCCAGGAATCGCCGCAGGTCGTCGGCCATGTCGCGCGCCGAGGCGTAGCGCTGCGCCGGGTTCTTCTCCATGGCCTTGAGAGAGATGTTCTGCAGGTCTCGCGGAATCTTCGGGTCGCGCCGGCGGGGCAACTCCGGATCTTCTTCGCGGATGCGGCGCAGCAGGGCGGCCCGGTTCTCGCCGTGAAAAGGCGGGTCGCCGGTCACCCGGGCGCCTCGCCCGCGCCGGAGAGGCGCTCGTGAACGCCCCGGTCCAGCGCCAGCCCGAAATCCAGCAGCTTCGGTTCCAGGTCCGGGCCGACCAGAATGTTCGCCGGCTTCAGATCGCGATGGACGATGCCGCGCTCGTGCAGAAACTGGGCGGCCTGCGCGACTTTCCGCATCAGCTCCGCGCGTTGCTCGAAGGTCAGGGGAAGCGCTGTCCTGGTGAGGGGCGCGCCTTCCATGTACTCCATCACGAAGAGCGGCGGCTCATCCGCCGGGCCGAGATTGTAGATGCGGACGATGTTCGGATGGCTCAGCCGCGCCATGGCGCGCGCCTCGGCCATGAAACGGGCCTGCAGGACTTTGTTGCCCGCATAGCGCGCGGCCAGCGTCTTGATCGCCACCTTGCGCCCCAGCGCTTCGTCCGTGGCCAGCAGCACGCGCCCCATGCCGCCGGAGCCGATCTCCGTCACGATCTTGTGTCCGGATAGCCGTTCCGGCAGGGCCGCCGGGTCGAGCGCGCGGTCGATCTCCGCCAGGGCGTCGAGATCCCCGGCGAGTTCCGGAGGCGCGGCCGCTGCGCCGTCCTCCGGGCTGCGGGTCTTCTGGTCCAGGAGATCCGCGAAGGCCCACGCCAGCATGCGCTCATGCTCTTCGGGGGTCATGTTCCCGCCGCCTCGCTCAGCGCGCGGAAGCGTTTCACCGCGCGGTAGACCAGCAACGACGCCGCCTCGCGCGATTTGCCCAGGCGCTCGGCGATTTCGGCTGTCGAGAGACCTTCGATTTTCGCCAGCAGAATCGCCTGGCGATACTCCTCCGGCAGCGCCTCCAGGCGGTTCAGCAGTCCTTCGATCGCCTCCTGCTGGGCGAACAGCCGGCTGGGCGTCCTGCTGTCCGCCGGTTCCGGCCCCCCGGGGTTGCTTTCCGACCGGAAGGGTATCTCCTCCCCCGCGCGCCGTTCGCGCCCCAGGTAGCGGACGCGGTCCACGATCACATGGTCCGCAATGGACGACAGCCACCTGAGAAAACTGCCCGGCGTGCGGTACGAGAACCGGTTGAGGTCCCGGAAGGCGCGCAGGAGCGTCTCCTGGACCACGTCCTCCACGTCGGAGAATTGCCGCGCCCGCGGGCTCATCTTGAAGTGAACCAATACCGCGAGCCGGCCCCGATAGCGCTCGAACGCCAGCGAGAGCGCTTCCTCATCGCCCGTCCCCGCCTTCGCGAGCAGTTCGAATGTGGATGTATGAGGTCCCATTGCGAGCGTAACCGTATCATTCTGTACCTGAATCACTGATTTCGCAATAGCCCCGTCAGGGGCGACGGAAGGTAGCCCCGCACTCGCCCCTGCGGGGCTTATCGGAAATCTCCAAACTCCAGCGACGGGACGGAGTCCGGTCCTCCGCGCAACCGCGGATCATTCCGTCTTCTGGAATCTCACCGCAAGTCCCGGCTTGCCGGGCAGCTTCATAGTGAACTTTCCCTCGAAGGTCCCGGGAACGGGCGTGATCGTCATGTCCCACGGGTCGATGATATCCGCTCGATAGCGGGCGCCCTGGCCGAGGTCGAACTCGTGCTGGGCGGGTTGGTGCGCGTCCAGGTAAAACAGCCAATACCGTCCCGGTTGACCGGCGCCCAGGTAGTATGTCGAGAGGTTGTTCAATCCGTCCGCAGGCGCCCCCTCCACAATCTTGCGGAGGAACGCGATCCGCGGCGGACTTTGTCCGCGGAGGGTCCCGCCCTTGGACCACCAGAGAATATCATCAGGATCCAGATAGGTCTCGCCGTGGCCCACGTATGCGCCGGAGACGGTTCCGATCCAGAAGCGCCTCACCAACTCCTCCGCCGAGATATTGCCCCAGCGTCTCGGGATGTTTCCCTCGTACTGGCACTCGTCGTAGATCACGGGCTTGCGATATTGGGCGATGGATTCGCGCGCCCTCTCGAGATCGGAGCCCTGCACGCTGACATGCGTCACCCACGGCTTGGAGTGATCGTACATCACCACGCTGTGGTGGATCGATCGCAGGCGCTGATAGGGGTCGCTCTCCTGGACGATGCGAAAGAAGCGGTCCCAATCCGCCATCGTCTTGGACTTCACCAGGTCGTACTCGTTGGCGATCGACCACCAGACGTTGCGGTACGCCGCCAGCCTCGCGACCGTATAGCGCAGGTAGCGATCGTTCGCCTCCGCGGGCATGCTGGCATAGCCCCACCGGTCGTACGGATGGAACAGGATCAGGTCGGCCTCGATTCCCAGCGCCTGGAGATCCCGGACGCGCTGCTCCAGGTGTCGGTAGAACTGCGGGTTGAACCGCGAGAAGTCGTTGACGCCCGAGGCGTCGCGCTCGAAGGGATAGTAGACCGGCTCGTTGGCGTTGTAGGCGTAGCTCTTGGGGAAGACGCACATCCGTATTTTGTTGAACGGCGCGGAACGGAGCGTCTTTAAGGTCTGTTCCTCCAGCCGGTCGCCCTGGTGAATCCAGGCGTAACAGGTGGTTCCGACAGGAACGTAAGGAGTCCCGTCCTCATACCCGAAATGCGTCGTGTAGCGGACGCGCACGGGTCCATGATTCCCGGCGGAGGGCGCGGCCGCGATGAAAGCGCCGCGCTGGCCGTCGAGCGCCGCCGCGTTGCTCGAAGTGACGTAGGTCCATTCGCCGGTTTCGTCCGGCATGAAGCGCACGCGGTAGACGCCCTCGCCGTCATAGAACCCGTCCACGTCGACGGTGCGATTGCGGTAGCGGAACTGGGCGCCGAGCCGGACGCCGGTGAAAGGATTGCCGCCCGCCGGCCCTTTGAGGACGATTTCGTAGACGCCCCAGCGCTCCACGGCGTCGGCCGCCCACAGGCTGAGGCAGCATCCGAAGGCCGCAAGCAGCGTTGCGATCGGTTTGGCGGAATATCGGATCATCATCACCGCGAGAGCGATTGTATTGCTCACCATAACCGATTTCAACTTTGCCGCCAGTGGCGCGTTACCGCCGGCGACTCTTACCGCCGGCGACGCGATGCCGGTAGTCCAGCGCAGGGCGACATCCAAGAGTACGTTTGCCAGCCCCGGAAGCAACCCGGCCAAAGTCCGTCCGGCTCATGGCGCGATGGTCACTCGCTGGATGCCAATGAGCTCCAAATCCTGTTGCGGCGCGCCTTCGACTTCCAAACACAACTCTATGGCTTCACGAATGCGCTCAGTGACCTCGTCGAGGGACCGTGCTTGGGTATGGCAGGCGGGCATTTGCGGAACCGAGGCGACGTAGTAGCCTTCCGCGTCGCGATCAATGACGAAATCGAACTGGCGTGGCATCGGGCGTGTCTTCGCCATCCTTCTAGACGGCTTTACGCCCAGGAGCAGAGGGACACCCGGGGCCGACCAGTCGGAAAGGCGTTTATCGTTCCTGATCGGCGCCCGACCGCGACCAAGACCCGTATCATGATCCGGGTATGCTCCGCTACCACGTCGCATTCTACCTTCCGCAACTGCCGGGCGAAATGGTCGTGGCGGAGGCGCTCGATTTTCCCGGTGCAGTGACGCAAGGCTTCGACCTGCCGGACGCGCGCCTGATGATTGCAGGTGCTCTCGAGAACCTCGCTCAGGCACTGCTCGAGGAGGGCAAGCCGCTCCCTGTACCGTCGGAGGACGCGCACAATCCCGGGGCTGATCGAATCGATCTGCGCGGCTATCGGTTGACGCAGGGACCGCTCCGAAGTGAAGCGGCACGAATTGCCGGACCACCTCCGCCGGCACGGATGCACTCTTTACCGAGAAGGGGGGTCGTCCTTCGATCTTCTCCAACCTGGCGATGGGCGCGAGAGCCCCGGCGCCGCGGCATGCCGAAATTGACAATCGCCTCGCTCGAAAGGTCCGCGATCAACTCGGTATTCCGTCGGCACCCTGATCCAGGGGCGTTCAGCAAGAGTAATCTGGCCGACTTCCCAGAACAGGACTTCGGGCTCGGGGCGACAACACCCGCGGTTCTCGGCCCTTGTGCTAAGATTCGCGTTCATCGGAGTCTTGCGGCAGGAGGAAGACGCACGCATGAATGATGAGCGGGAGCCCGGAATCGGGCAGGAGCCACTCACCCACCTGATTCAGGCCGGATCCGATATTGCTGGTGGAATTACGGGCGCAGCCGTCGGTTTGTTGGTTGCTGGCCCCGTTGGTGCCATCGCTGGTGGCATGGCTGGCCCGAGTATCAGCCAAACGTTGCAGAAAATCGGGCGAGAGATATCCGCCCGTGTCCTCGGCAGGCGCGAGGAGAAGAGGGTCGGCGGAGCTTTGCTCTTCGCTGCACGAAAAATCGAGGCAAACCGTGCGGCAGGACAGGCTCTCCGAACAGATGGATTCTTTGCCGAGCAGCCCGACGGTCGATCTCCGGCGGACGAAGTAGTCGAAGGAGTATTAATGGTTGTCCAACGGGAGCACGAGGAGCGAAAGTTGCCGTTCTACGGAAACCTACTCGCGAACTTAGCGTTTCAGGCAGGATATGACCGCGCTCAGTCAAACATGCTGATCCAGCTTGCTCAACGGCTCTCATACCAGCGGTTCTGCCTGCTTACTCTTGTGGTCCGCAAAGACCGCTTTCAAATGCGACCCAGCTACCGAAAGGAGCCGAGGGGCGCATCACCGGCCCAAGTGACTGCGTTGCAGCAAATGTTGACTCTGTACCAGTACGGATTGGTGAGCGACGCCTCCAATGGGGTATGGCTCAGCTTGGGTGATGCCGTACCAGGCGATGCTCAGCTCCAGTGGCCCGGAGCCGCGTTGCACAATCTCATGGAGTTGTGGACTGCCCCACCTTCCGATATCCGGGAGGTCGCGGCGCTCTTTGCATGATCGGGCGTCGTATCGGCCTCAGACGATTGGGCAATCGCCATCCGTGACTTCAGTCCCGGAATGCCCGGTGCAACGGACTACGTGGACTCGCCTGAAGACGCCGGCTGAAAGGAACCCAAGCAGACTTCTGGAGAGCGTCGGGGGCCACATCGGTGGGTCGGGCGTTACACGGCCATCTAGCCACAGTCGGTTGTCAACCGCGAAATCAGCCCGAGCGGTACGCAAAGCTAAGGTGCTCGCCGCCGAACCCTTTTGAGATTGGCCGGAGCCCCTTCACATGAGCCGGATAGCGTGGGAGGTGTGATGCCGGTTTGTCTTATGATTCGTCGCTTCAGCCAAGCCTGCGCTCGAGGTTCGTTCGAGAGGTTCTCAATCTTTGTCATCGTCTTGCGGGCGAGTTCGCCGTGGTTCTGTCCATCGCCAAGGTAATCGTCGCAGGTCCGAATCCATACGACGTCGCCGGCCAGCTTTCGAAACCCCGCTTTCTTCCATGCGTTTACCACTTTCTTTTGGGCCAGCGGACCGGGTCGGGGGGCATCGTAGTCCGTGAGGCACACACCTGCGGCATCGAGTCGTGTACTAAGGGCTACTGGTGTAAGAAAGATTCCATCGGCTCGAAGCACGTCAGCAGCAAAGAATACGAGCGCTGGTCCGAGCCGATTCCCACGCCAGAACCGGTCAACAACGACGTCTTCTGCGATTAGGATCGACGAATTGTAGCCGGCTACAATGGAGTGCTCCTGTAGGCGGTCTTCGGAGTTGCTAATAGCAGAGGCGATTTCACCGAGGTCACCGCTTATATTGTCGAGTTCATAAACGATGTCAGTGCAGAGTTGAAGATCCACACACCAAAGAGACGCCGTGGCTATGACCGCCTTCGCGGATTTTTCAGGGCCAAGCAGGACCTCGACACCCCAAGACCTAATACCTGGACTGTCTTCCCAATTGCATGGCCCGCCTACGTGGTTGATAACGACATCGACGTAATTTGAGGAGAAACTCAGTCGTGACGCCACCCCAGATCCTTTCAGCACGGCCGGAGCGCTGACCGCGCAAGTCACTCCGTGAGGACGGGCTCAACGCCCCATCATTTTCTGTAGAATATTTGCGAATTGGACCCAAGTTTTCTTCAAATCGTTCGTCTTATTGCCCTTGGGCCACCACTGTACGCTGCCCTGACCCATGACAAGCGTGCCAAGCAGGGCATTTCCACTACGCACTTGAACCTGTAGCGAGTTGTTACTGCCACGCTTCGTCAATTCAACCGTCGAAGCCTGATGCACCTTCACCGACGTCGTCTTCCTCGCGTGCGTTTTCGCCATATCTGTAACTTTTAGCACGTCTTGTAAGCCGTGCCAACCCTCGCGTTCGGGGAACTTCGGGCCGGAACACTCCTCGCCAAGTGGGCTTGCAGTCGGCGGCATGTCCGAACCGTGATCGCCTATTGGGGAAAAGTGGTCAACTCACAAAAAGCTCTTTCTCGCCTGGACATAGACCTCAAGAAGTCGCGCAGTCTGTGATCTTTCTTCCACAGAGCGGCTATTCGCGAACCGAGCGTTTTCGGCCCGTCCCTCTTCTTGCGCGTCCTGCGCGGCGCCGCGGTACGGCACTCATTGGCATCCTGGCGAAGTTCTCCGGGCGCAACAGACTAGCCACCGAGATGTCTTCATCAATCGCCTCCCAATGAACTCCCACGCCGCCGCCGATCAACTCCCAGTCGGACCGTTGGCGGGGAGATGCGTCGGCGAGGCGTGGGAACCAAACCAGGGGAGCCGAAACAACCCGCCCATCGGTCAACGTGATCGACAGTGCATCCTGCGAACACGAAACCTCAACAGCCAGTGCCTCAGTTTTCTCCGCCAAAGTACTCATACCATTTCTCCAAGAAGAACTGCGCATTCTCAGTAACAATTTGTCGAATCTCGGTCATCTCATTTGCTCTGAAACCCCTCACGTCGGCGACCATTACCGGCTCAAGCCAAAACTTTGCGTAGCGTTCGGCATTCGCGACGTGTATGTGCGGTGGCTCGCGCCCTTCCAGGCTGAAGAAGAAGAACCGATACCCCCGAACTCTGAGAACGGTGGGCACTTCCCAAGTCTAGCGCTGAACTCTGCAAAACGGTTTTGGACGAACTTCGGCCGGATTAGGAACGCCAAGTCGGCTTGCACCCTGCTCAGGGGGCGCAAGTAAGGAGCTTCTGCCGCGCTTTGCCAATCAGCTCTTTCGGCCCTCCGCTCTTCGTGCAGCACGCGCTTTCCCACGGCTTGCGCCACGGGCTGCACTCTGTCGCCCCTTCCCTCCGGTGCTTTCAGAAGTAATCCTCGAAGACCTTGCCGTTCGCCCGGTCCATCTCTTTTGTCGGCAGGTCCTGTTTCTCGAAGCACCGGATCGCCCGCGCCCATACGGCCAGGTTCGCCTTTAACTGCCGGTGCTTCGCCTCGCTGCGGAAATCCAGGGTCGCCTCGTCGCCCAGCAGGTTCGCCATTTCGCCGAATCCGTCTGCCGCGCCGCGCGCGCCGTACGCCTCCCGGGGGTGGTTCTTTTCCAGCGCGTAGGCGTAAACCAGGATCGCCGCTTTGATCCGGCCGGTGCGCGTCCTCTGCTCCTTGGCCCGCGCACGGAAGCGCGCCACCGCCTCGTCCGAGATCAGTTCCCCCAGGGTCGGCATGCGGTTGTTCTGGGCGTGCTCGGCCAGCCACGCCGCCTGCTCCGATCCCACCCGCGCCAGGTTGCGCGCCGCCTCATCCAGCGGCGCTGGCGCGTCCAGGGTCACGATGGAGTTCATCCAGGTTCCGCCATGAATCGTGAGGAGCGCGTGGGCGGCCATGTCGCGCAATACCGGGTCGTCCGGCGGCGTGGGCAGCGCGTAGACCTTGACTCCCGCGGAAAGATCGTGCGCCGGGTAGACGCGCGGCTGCACCTCCACCCAGTGCCCGTACTGAAAGGTCATCGGGACGAAAACCGCCATGGCGATGCACTGCGTGGGGTTCCACACGTTCACCAGCCGGTGGTTCAGCCCCTCCCGGCCGATCACCTCCGCCAGTTGCTTCCGCTCGTTCCAATCCAGTATGCGCGGGAAGCGCGGGCCGAGGTTCCACTTCACCTCGAACGCCAGGGCGGGCAGGGTGAACGGGAACAGCGTGGCCAGCGCGATCAGTCCGGTGGCGAAGGCCGCGCGGAACCGCGGCGCCATCCACTCCCGGAAGCGCGCCAGCTCGCCGCCCGCGATCACCGCCAGCACCAGCGGAGACTGCAACAGGAACCGCTTGTAGTCCTGTGCGATCCACGGCGCCGAGGCCGCCAGCCACGCCGCCAGAAACACGTTCTTCCGCGGATGGCGCAAAATCCGCACCACGCCGAACGCCGCGGGGATGTAGGTCAGGGGCGCCAGCATCAGCGCTTCGTCCCCGCGCCGGCCGCGGTACCACGCCAGGTTGCCGAGGAAATGGATGGAATAGGGGCTGGTGAGAATCGCCGTCGCGCCGCCCACGATGGCCAGCGCCTTCCAGCGCCGCTGGAGCGCCGCCGCCACGAACACCGCCAGCGGCGCCATGGCGAACCCGCCCAGATGGCTGTAAATAGCGAGGCAGGTGAACAGGACCGATAGCGCCAGCCGGTCCTCGACGAAAAACCACACCGCCCAGGCGGAGAAGATGAAGGCCCAGCCGGAAGGAACCCCCACCGCGAAAGAAATGGAAGAGAAGAGCGCCCCGGAAAGCAGGGCCACGGCGAACAGCGCCGCCCAATCGCCCCCGTGGCGGCGCGCGAAAAACCAGGCGCTGAAGATCGCCGCGCCCCACTCCGCCAGCGCCAGAATCGCGTTGGCACGCACGTAATCCATGCCGCCGCCGCCCATGGCGCGGCCCAGATATCCCACGCTCATGTGCAGGAAGGGCCCCTGCAAGTTCGGCCTGCCCCCGGGGCCGAAGTTGATGTGGTCCCACCACGCCGTCCCGTGTTCGCCGTACCACCGCGCCAGCGACACGTGATACCCGGAATCGATGCTCACGAAGTAATCCGGTAGCGTGAGCAGGAGCAGAATCCCGTGAAGCGCAATCAACGCCAGTGTGGCCCGCCGCGCCGCCGTGCTCATCATGCTCCGATCCCGTACCGCTTCATCTTGTTGATCAGCCCCTGCCGGCTCAACCCCAGCAGGCGCGCCGCCTGCTGCTGGTTGTTCCCCGTGGACGCCAGCGCCTCCGCCAGCATCCGCCGCTCCAACTCGGCCACGGCGGATTTCAGGGTGGGGCCGGCGGTATCGCCTGCCTTCCCGGTGCGGTCAGGCGCCACCAGCACCGGCGGCCCTTCCTCCAGGTCTTCCTCCGCAATCACGTTCCCGCCCGCGCACGCCGCCAGCCGCAGCACTTCATTCCGCAATTGCCGGACGTTTCCGGGCCACGGCGCGGCGCACAGCCTGCGGATCACTGCCGGCGAGAACTGCATGGGCTCGCGTCCCGCGTCGCGGCAGTATTCCCGCAGGAAGTGCCTCGCCAGCAGCGGGATGTCCTCGCGCATCTCGCGCAGCGGGGGCATGTGGATATCGATCACCTTGATACGGTAGTAAAGGTCTTCGCGGAACGCGCCGCGGGCGATTTCCGCTTCCAGGTCCTTGTTCGTGGCCGCGATGAGCCGCACGTCGATGGGAATGGCGCTGCGCCCGCCCACGCGTTCCAGCACGCGCTCCTGGAGGACGCGCAGGATTTTGGCCTGGGCGGCGGCGCTCAAATCGCCGATCTCGTCCAGGAACAGCGTGCCGCCGTCGGCCTTTTGGAACTGGCCCATGCGCGGCTGCACGCCCGTGGCGACTCCCTTCTCGATCCCGAACAGTTCGCTCTCCACCAGCGGCTCCGGCAGCGCCGCGCAATTCAGGGCCACGAAGGGCTTGCGCGCCCGCGAGCTCGAATAGTGGATCGCCTTGGCGGCCAGTTCCTTGCCCGCCCCGGTCTCGCCGGTGATCAGCACGTTCACCAGGCTGTCGCGGATGCGCTCCACCAGCCGCGCCACGTGCTGGATCCGGGGCCCGGCGCCGATAATGCCGTGCGCCCCGTAGCGGTTCTCCACCTCGCGCCACAAGCGCCCGTTCTGCTGCTCCAGTTCGTCCTGGCTGCGGCGCAGCGCGCCCACCAACTGCGCCGTCTCGATGGCGATGGCGGCGTGCGAGCCCAATGCCGCGAGGCGCTCCTCGTCGCACGGCTCGAAGGCGCCGGCGCGCTTGTTCAATGCTTCGAAGGCGCCGATGATGCTCCCCTTCTGGTTGCGCAGCGCCACGGCCAGCAGGTTGCGCGTGCGGTAGCCCGTTTGGGTGTCGATCTCCGGGTAAAAGCGCGGATCGGCATAGGCGTCCCGGACGTTGACCGGCTCGCCGGTCTCGACGGCGCTGCCCACGATCCCCCGGCGGGCGTCGAACCGAAGGATCTCCTCGCTGCCCAGCGCCACCTTCGACCACAGCTCGTGGCGCTCCTGGTCCAGCAGGAAAATGCTGGCCCGCTCGCAGTCCAGCAGGTCCGTCGCCTCGCGCGCAATCAGGTCCAGAAGCGTTCCCAGGTCGCGCTCGGAGTTCATCTTGCGGCAGATGGCCAGAATCGCGGCAAGCCGCTCATCGAGTTTGGCGCCGGCCTGAGATTCCATCGCGACAGTCTACCCCAGTTCGCGGGCACTGTCCATTAAGTTGACAGGGACTCGGGAAATCGTGGGCGGCAGTCCACGCCGGACCACCACCGCGAATTGTTCTTGCGCACCGCGCCTGCCGGCTATACACTGGCGTCTAGGATCCAGCCGCATGTCCACGGATTTCGACTACCCTTGAAGAAGCCGGCGGGAGTTGCGGCCGAATCGGCGGGCGAACCCGTTACGGTGCTGGTGATCGGCGCCGGCCCGTGCATTGAGGATCTGCGCCGGATTCTGGGCCACAGCCGCTGGACTGTGTTGCGGGCCCGCAGCCTTGCCGAGGCCGGTCCGGAATTGAACCGTGCGGGCGCCCTGGTGGTGGTGTGCGAGGCGGCGCTGCCGGACGGGACATGGAAGGACGTCCTGGACTACGCATCGCGGCTGGCCCCGGCGCCTCCGGTTGTGGTGGCCGCCGGCCAGGCCGACGACTGCCTGTGGATGGAAGTGCTCAACAACGGCGGGTACAACGTCCTGGGCCGGCCGTTCCGTGAGCAGGAAGTATTCCGGATCCTGAGCGTCGCCTGGCTGCATCACCGGGGCAGCGCCCCGGCTCGAGTACGGGCCAACGCGTAAACGCGTCGTTTTCGCGCCCCTACGGCTCCAGAATCACCTTCATGAGCCCCGGCTCCCGCCGGTACAGGCGGTCG
>JAIQFU010000324.1 GCA_020073115.1 Terriglobia bacterium | reverse complement strand
GGAGGTACAGATCGAGGTAGTCGGTCTTGAGCCTGCGCAGGCTGTTCCGGCAGGCCTGCGCGACGCCCTGGCGGGTGGCGTGGTGCGGGTAGAACTTGCTGACCAGGAAGACCTCGGCCCGGCGGCCGGCGAGCGCTTCGCCGATCGTCTCCTCGGCGCCGCCTTCGCCGTACATTTCGGCGGTGTCCACAAGCGTCATGCCCAGATCGAGGCCGAGGCGCAGGGCGGCGATCTCGGTCTTCCGTTTGGCGCGGTCCTCGCCCATGCCCCACGTGCCTTGGCCGAAACTCGGAATATTCATGATGTAATCGCGCCCAACGTCCGCCAAAACTCCGGGAAGGAAACGGAAGCCGCTTCGGCCCCGCTGACCGCGGATGGGCCGTCGGCCCGCAGGGCGGCCACGGCGAAGGCCATGGCGATGCGGTGATCGCCGAACGAATCGAATTCCGCGGCGCGGAATTTCTGCCGGCCTGGAATCACCATGCCGTCGGGGAGTTCCTCGGCGGCGACCCCCATGCGGCGCAGGTTCTCGATTACCGTCCGGATGCGGTCGGTTTCCTTGACGCGCAACTCGGCGGCGTCGCGCACGGTGAGCCCTTCCTCGCTGGCCGCCCCGAGCACCGCCAGAACGGGGATCTCGTCGATCAGCGCGGCGGTGAGGCCGCCGGAAATCGTCCCGCCGCGGAGCGCGGAATACTCCACGGCGATGTCTCCCACCAGTTCGCCGTTGCGGGTCTCGAGGTCCGGGATGCGGATTCCGGCGCCCATGCCGGTGAGGAAGTCGAGCAGCGCCGACCGGGTGGGGTTGAGTCCCACGCCCCGGATCACAACCTGCGATCCGGGCACGAGCAGCGCCGCCGCCAGGAAGAACGCGGCCGAGGAGAGGTCCGAAGGAACGAACAACTCCCGAGCCTCCAGCCGGGGACGCCCCTCGACGGTGATTTTCCGGCCCTGGGCCGCGACCTCCGCGCCGAACTCCCGGAGAGCGATCTCGGTGTGGTCGCGCGAGCGAGCAGGTTCGGTAACGGAGGTCCGGCCCGCGGCGAATAACCCGGCGAAGAGCACACAAGTCTTCACTTGCGCGCTGGCCACGGGCAGGACGTAATCGATGGGCCGCAGCGCGGCGCCGTGAATCTCCAGCGGCGGAAACCGGCCGTCGCGCGCCCGGATGCGCGCACCCATGGCTTCGAGCGGCTGAATAACGCGCTGCATGGGGCGGCGGGAAAGCGATTCGTCGCCAAAAATCCGGGCGCCGAACGGCTGTGCGGCCAGGATGCCCGAGAGCATGCGGATAGTGGAACCCGAGTTCCCGGCGTCGAGATCGCCCGCCGCCGCGCGCAGGCCGTCGAGCCCCCTGCCGCCGATGGTGAATTCCGTCCCCGCGCCCGCGACTGCAACCCCCAAGGCGCGCACGCAGCCGAGGGTAGAGTGGCAATCCGCGCCGGTGGAATAGTTATGTATACGCGTTTGGCCCTCGGCAACGGCCGCGATCATGGCATAGCGGTGGGAGATCGATTTATCGCCCGGCAGCGAGACCTCGCCGCGAACCGCGGATGCCGGGGAAATCGTCTGGCGCATGAATCCTTTAGGTTAGCGCACGGGCGGACGGCCGCTGTGGCGCAAACACCACGCAGTAGGATTTGTGAAAGGGCAAACCGGGTACAGGCACGAAGGTACGCAAGAAGGGCGAGATTCGGGCCCGTCCCCGCTTGGCGGCCCAATTGACTCGCCAGCGCCTGTCCCCCAACTCGGGGCGCTATACTCTTGCGCATGGGCGTGACCGCTCTGGCGGCGGAGGCGCTGGCTTTGGGCCTCTCGTCTGGGCCTGTGTGCCTGGCCTCCTGCGCGCCGGTTCTGCTGCCGGTGATGGCGGCCGGGCGGCCGTCGCCGCGGGGCGCCGGCGCCGTCCTGGGCCAATTCCTCGCGGGACGCTTGGCCGGTTACCTGGTGTTCGCCTCCATCGTGTGGGCGCTCGGGACCTCGCTGCGCCTGGACGCGCAATCCCGCGCCTGGGCGCCTGGCGGCGCGGACCTGGCGATCGCCGTTCTGCTCGCGAGCTACGGCATGGCCATGCGCGCAAGGCCGTTGGAAAAAGCGTGTCCGGCGGGCTGGGCGCGGCGCGCGGCCCCGCGCTACCGCGCATTCGCATCCGCATTTCTGGGGTTCGCCAGCGGTTTGACGCTATGCCCGCCCTTCGTGGCCGCCGGGGTCCGCGCCGCGGAAGCCCCGGGGCTGGGGCGGTCCTTGTTCTTCTTCTTCTGCTTTTTCCTGGGCACGGCCGCCTGGTTCGCGCCTTCCGTCTCAGTCGCCCTGCTGCGGCGGTTCGAGCCCGTGGCCATCGTGGCACGGCTTGTCCTTTTTGTGCTCGCCGGGTACTACGGCTACCTGGGCATCATCCTTCTAGGGAGGACGTACTTCCATGCCTGACCACTCCATGGCCGCTCCGCGCCGCAGCGTGCGGAGATCGCTGCTCCTGACGCTCCCGGTCCTGCTCTGGGCGCTTCTGGTCCTTTCCCGCATCATGACCGAACGGGGGAACGCGCCGAAACTTGCCGGGCTCACCACCGCGATCTTCATGACGGCGCTGTTCTACGGAATGATGCGGACCTATGAGACGCACCGCTGGCGGCGGCGCTTTTTCGTCGCGCTGGGTTTCCTGTTCCCGATCGGCTTCGTCTGGGACCTGATCGCGCTGCGCGGCTCGATGAGCATTCCCGTGGAGCGGATGATCTCGGGCGACACGCCGTTCTGCTTTCTCGCGATTCCGATGATGATCCTCCCGGCGGTCACTACCGGCGCCGTGATTTTTCCCGGCTCCATTCTGCCCACGGCTTCGAATCCGCACGCCATCGGCGCCATGGTGGCGCTCTGGCTGGCGGCGACGCTGGTGATGGGCAAGGGGTGGTGCAGTTATGGCTGCTTCTTCGGAGGGATCGAGGAGGGATTCGCGGCAGCCCCGAAGAAAGCGCGGATGCGCAAGATCGATCCGCGCTGGCGCTGGATGCCCTGGGCCGTGCTGGCGGCCATCGTGCTTCTGACCGCGGCGATGCTGGAGCCGGCGTACTGCATCTGGCTCTGCCCTTTCAAGACCGTAACGGAGTACCCGCAGGTGCGCTCGCTCGAGACCGCCATCCAGGCGGGGATTTTCCTCACACTATTTTTGGGGCTGGTGGTGGTTGTGCCGCTGCTCTCGAAGAAGCGGGCCCAGTGCTCGTTCCTGTGCCCGTTCGGCGCCTTTCAATCGATCTTCAACAAGACGGGCGCGTTCGAGGTTCGGATCGACCGCGCCAAGTGCCAGCCTTGCGTGTTGTGCGAGAAGGCATGCCCCACGTTTTCCATGGGGCCCGAGTCGCTCGCCTCCGGCAAAACCCGGCTTTCCTGCATGAAATGCGGCGCGTGCGTGGACGCCTGCCCGCGGCACGCCGTGGTGTGGCACATCAAGGGAACGGAGGTGGGCGCCGCTCCCGAGCGGGCGCGGCTTCTGCACCTGTATTCGGCGTGGGCGTTCGCAGTGATGTTCGGCGGCAGCATTATCGCGAACACGCTGACCAAGCTCCTGGGCTTCGTGGGCTGAAAGGAGAATGCCATGAGGAAATTACGCTCCCTGCTGGGAAATACCGGCGCCGTGCTGACGTTGGCCGCCGCCCTCCTCACGCCTTTTCTCCTGCTGGGATGGTTCCAGCGGGCGATCGGTTCGGCCGGGCTCCGCGTCCACCCGGAGTATTCCGGCGGCGAGATCGCGCGCGTGGTGGAACGCGGCGACTACCGCATCGAAGTTTTCCGGCCCGTGCCGCGCAGTTCGCCCTTGCAACGGATTGGCCCATTCGTCCAAATGGCCTGGAAACCGGCGGCGCGCCTGCCCGCGCGCGTCTCGGACGAGGTGGACGTGGATGGGGATGGCGCGCCGGACCTGCTGGTGAGTTTCGATCCAGCCAGGCTGGAGGTGGCGGTGGCTCCGCGCAACGCGCGGTTCCAGGCGATGCGCAGCGCCGGGGTGACTTCGTTTTCGGCGCTGATCGCACGCGTGGGAGACGCCATTGTAGTGCGCGCACCCCTGGCGGCCCAGTAGGGGCGCACGGCCCTGGGCCGCCACGAATCATACCGGCGCGCCCGCGTCAGCGCGGTACCATGGGGATTCGCTTATGAAAGTTGAAGTGGTTCTCACGGAAGCGGATATTGCGCAGGAGTTCGCCGAGGCGATCGAGGCGCGGGACTTGCCCGAGAAGTTTTTCTTCTGGTTTCCACGGTCGGCCAAGCAGTGGATCACGCTGGCCCAGGAAGCGGAACTCTACGGAGGGCTGGTCCAGACCTGGAACCAGATTGCCGCCGATTCGAAACCCCTGGCGCAGCATTTCGGGGGTCGGGCGCCGGTGATCAGCTTCGGGGCGGGCGATGGCTCGCGCGACCGCATTCTCATTTCCGCGCTCAAGGACGCCGGGTGCGAGTGCCAGTACTACCCCGTGGATGCCAGCCAATGCCTCCTGGAAATCGCTTGCGCGGGCGCGGAGGACGATGAGATCGACGGCGTTGGAATCAAAGCCGACATCTCCAGCCCGGTGCACCTGGTGTATGCCGCCGACGCTTCGGAGCCGCCGCGCATTTTCATCATGTCCGGCAACACCATCGGCGCTTTTGACCCCCTGGCGGAAATCCGGTACCTGTCGCAGTGCATGAAGCCGGGCGACCGCCTGATCATCGACGGAGAAGCCTACGATGGGGAGAAGACCCTGGCGCGCCGGGGCAATCCCGCCGCGCGCCGTTTTTTTCAAACGCTGCTGCGGAACGTGGGGATCGGCGAAGAGGACGGCGAGGTGCGCTTCAACCACAAGCGCGACGAGCGCCACGAAGGGCTGCACCTGATCACGCGGCATTTCCGCGCGGACCGCGACCTGTCGGCCATCGCCGCCGGCGAGGAGATTGCGCTGGAGCGCGGCGAGCGCATCGGCCTCAACTTTCAGTACACCTACACGCCGGAAGCGTTTCAGTGGCTCCTATGCGAGCACGGCGGGCTGGAAATCATCACCCAGTACCGCAGTCCCGACGAACGTTTTATTACGGCCGTGTGCAAGAGGTAGGCGGAGCAGGAGCATCGGCGGCGTGACCTTTGTACCGCCGGCGGTACTCGGATTACCGGAACGTGGCCGAGGAAACGCGGTACCACTGCTCTCCGCTGGCTTCATCCGCGCCCCGGAATTCGAAGTACTGCTCTCCCGGGGGCAGGCCGGCGGCGCGCAGCGAGGCCTGGGCCGTTCCATTGGCTTCGATTTTGTCCGTGCCGAACCAGCTTCGGATGAACTCCGAATAATCGATGCCGTTCACCAGCACGGCCGTGACGCGGGTAGCGGCTCCGGCAGTCTCGGACAGCCGGATTTTGAAGGTCCACAGGCCATCCGACTGGTAGGCCGGATTGGGCGAGATGGAAACCGCGACGTTGGAGCGGTCCACCCGCGCCACGGCGGCCACGTTCACGAACTGCGGCGGCGCGGCGCCGGAGAGTATGGTGACGGTGCTGGCGTAACGCTCCGGCCGGCTCAGCTGGGCCGGGTCCACCCCGATGGTGACGACGGCGGGGTTGCCGGCCGACGCCACGCCTGATGCGGCGGAGAGCGAGATCCACGGCGCGTCGGCGCGGAGCTTGAAGGTTACCTCGCCGGCCGATTGGGTGGTGAGCCTGATGCTCTGCCCAGCCGGCGCGGCGCGGTTGGCGACGGTGAAGCTCACGTCGGGCTTGTCGGGCAAAACCACGGCGGCGGGGAGGTTCTCGAGGAAGTCCTTGATGTATCCGTAAGTGTTCGAAAATCTCCCGTAACCGGCGACGCTCGGCTCGACCTGGCAGGCCGACAGAGACTCCGAGACGGGTCCGTAGGTGAGGGCGCCCACGATAATGCCGGGGCTGGAGAACAGCGGCGACCCCGACGAGCCCGGCTCGACCCGTCCTTTGTCCCAGAGAACGTCGAGGTAGCGGGCGGCAGGGGCTAGGGAATCGCCCACGGCGGCGGTGAAGCTGGTGACGCGCTCGCCAAAAGAAATCCGCTTCCAGGAGCCGGTGGGGTGGTGCAGGCCGACGAGGGCCCCGCCGAGCGGAGGATCCCCGAGGTCCCACCCGGAGAACGTGACGCCATTGGGCACGTCGCGCAGAAGCACGAGGCTGTAATCGCCGTCTTCGAGCGGGCCGCTGGCGAGCAGATGGCCGCCGACGGCCGATTTCGAGCTCGTGTCCTTACTGGGCGGGGGCGCGCCGCAGGAACTCGTCTGGTAGGTCCAGTAGACCTCCAGGGTGCGCGCCGCGG
>JAIQFU010000323.1 GCA_020073115.1 Terriglobia bacterium | reverse complement strand
CCTCCTCGACGCCGCCCACACCATGGCCGACGTCAAATACGCCGACAGCCAGGTCGTCATCTGCCGCGCGGGCGGCGTCCGCGGCCTTGAGGTCTTCGATCGTCCGGGACGAATTACCATCGGGAAAAACCATCACCAGCGGCCGAATTTTGCCACCAGCCAGCAGATTGTCGATGACGCTGTTCGCGTGGCACGATCGCGTCCATTCGGTATCCGTGCCGCCGATCCCGTGCAGCAGATACAGCACCGGGTACTTGCGATCGGTCGAGTAGCCGGGCGGCGTATAAACGCGCATTCGGCGGCGCGTTCCGAGCGTTTTGGAATCATACTCGACGGCGGTCAACTCTCCGTGAGGTATATCTTCACGCCTGACATTGAACCCGGCGGGCGGATCGGGGAAGGCGGGCTTGTCGTCCGGGCCCAGTTCGATTGGTCCGCCGAATCCGCCTCTGCCTCGGCCGGCCTGCGCAGCCGGAGCGCCGGCGCCCGGCAGCTGCTGCGCTCCCGTGGGCGCCGCCGCCGTCTGCTGGCTCACCGGAGCTTGAGAAGCGTTCGAGCTCCGATCTGTCTGCGCCAGGCAGATTCCAGCGGTCAAGATGATCGCCAATAACCCGGACATCCACGCTCGTTTCATAGCTGCACTCTCCTTGAATCGTGATATTCGCACCTCTCGCATCACGAAACAAGCGCCGGCGTTCAGCCCGCGGAATGCCGATTCGCAGGCCTGCCTCACCGGTGGCGCGGGCCTCCTAACCTGCGTTGGCCTTCTTCAACAAGCTCTCAGAACATCAGCCGCAACGACATCGACATTTGCCTGGGATTCATCGCTCCCGTGTAGCGGCCCAATTGAGCGTTGGTCCGCACTAATTGGCCGTTCTTCCAACTGGTCCAATCGTGCTGCGGCGAGAGGTTCGCGCGGCTGAATTGTGTGATTGAAGAGATTGTAGGTCTCCAGCCGGAACATCAACGCGCGCCCCTCGCCCTTGCTCGGAAAATTCTTGGAGAAGGTGACGTTCCAGTTGTCCACCATCGTCCCGGGGATCTTGATGAGGCTGCCGGGTCCGGCGTTGCCGAAGCAGGACAGCGACTGTCCAATGCCCATCTGCGGAGTAGAGGACTCCCAACCAAATTCATCCGAGCTCCATCGGCCGAGCCGGTCCAGTTCATTTGCGGGTTGGAAACCGGGTTGGTACCGGAGAAAGAAATACCCGGGATCCCGGTCATCCTGTTGCTGCGAAAGTCAGTGATACCCGAGAGGGCACAGGCAGTATGGAGGACGCTGCCAACTTCGAGTGCAAGCAGTAAGTACCGCCCGCGGTCGATTGTTGCCGCCGGTTCTTTGTATCCGGTGCGGAAAAGGAAACGCGACGAGAACCGACCGCGAGCGGCGGGCGCGGGCTATGGCCGCCAGAATGGCTCGCCCGCGGAGATCCATTCGATCGGGATCTCCGTGATGAACGTTTTGAGCCAGTCGGCTGCAAGCCGCATACCGGCTTCCTCGGATACCCAGTGTCCGATGAGAATCATTCCTTTCTGCTCGCCTGCCGATTGCAGGTCCCAGGCGTATTCGACGCCTTCCCACTCGCGCTGCTCGCCGGCCACAACGACATCGACCTGTTGGAAGAGGCGAGCGACGTGGAACGGCGGAGCGCCTTGCGCGATTCCGCCGCGGCTCACCTTCGCCGCCGGATCGCCGATAACGCGAATGCCCTTTATGTTGAGCCTCTTTTCGACGTCCTTGGCCAATTCTTTGAGCGTGACCGGCGGGAACGTGTACACCTGGGCGTTCTCTGCCGACACGTACTTGTCCCAACCGAGTTGCCGGATCAGGCCGATGTGCGACATGTCGGGCCGCCGCGCATGGAGGTGATCATGGAATCTCCAGATGACCAGGTCGTGTTCTTTGATGAAGGCCAGTTTCCTCTTGTAGAGCGGATCGTTCTGGAATTGCGAAACATCATCATTGCCGGTCCAGAAAGTCGGCTCGTGCGTGATGATCATGTTCTTCCCCGCGGCGGCGGAGCGCTTCAGCACGTCGAAGGTGGACATCATCGTGCAGACGATGCCTTTGACGGCAGACTCCGGCCCGCCGGTCTTGAACGTGTCGGTCGCGCCCCCACGCCACGGAACGCCAAGATTCTTCTGGATCCGATCTATTACCTGTCCGGCTGTGAATGGTGCGGGCTGGCCGAAAACCGGTCCTGCCGCCGCGATCGCTCCCGCGGCGATAAATCCCCTTCGGGAGAACTCCCTCGAGGAGTGCTTCATGGTCTTGTCTCCTTTGCCGGCGCCTCCCGGGAGGGTATCCCGGCGCGTCCTCAACGAAGCGCTATGCCTTACGTCGCTGGGCAGGCGCCGCAGCTTCAGTAGCCCGATGCGGACTGTGAGTTGACTCTCGAACGACCAGATGGAAATCCAGCAGAATGTCTCTCGCCGGCAGGTCCGGGTTTCGAATCCGCTGCACCATCGCGGCCACCGCGGCGGCCCCCATTTTCGCGCACGGTTGGTGGATCGTCGTAAGCGGTACCGGCAGAAGGCTTGCGTATTTCACGTCATCGATCCCCGCCAGCTGGATCTCTTCCGGAACGCTGACGCCAATGGCGCCTAATGTCTTCATGAGGTTCGCGGCCGTGAAGTCGTTCGCACAAACGATCCCATCGGGTCTGACCGTTTCCAGCATAGTCTTGACAGCGTTGATGTCCCAAGGGGCGATGCGTTGCACGAACTTCGGGTCCCACTCGCCGTGGGAATCCAGGATCGCTTCGCGGTAGCCGGCGATTCGAGCTTCCACTGTCGGGGCTGACCCCGGGCGGCCGACAAATGCCGCACGCCGGCAGCCGACCTGCAGCAGGTGAGCCGTGATGGCGTACCCGGCTCTTCGGTTGTCGATCCCCACCAGGTCGTAGCGGCTGCGGGCCGGGTACGCCACCAGGTCCCGGTCCAACAGAACGATCGGTATTCCGGCGCGGTCGAAAGCCTCCACGATCGCCTGATTCGCCGCGTCCTTGGCGGGCGTGAGTTCGAGCGGCGCGAAGAACGCGCCAGCTACCTTTTCACTCACCATTCGCTGGCACAGCTCCGTCGCTTGCGATTCTTTGGCCTCGGAGTCGCCCAGAGACTTGCTCCAGAGCAGGGCATGCCGGTGATCGGTCTCTTCAGCCTGGGCCATCCCGCGACAGATGGGCTCGAAAATCTCGGTTTGGCCGAGATCCGGTATCAGCAGTCCAAAGGTATAGCTGAGTTCCGGTTGTGCGCGGACGTAACTGCCGGAACCCGCGCGCCGGTCGATTACGCCTCCCAACTGAAGCTCACGCAGCGCGCGATTGACCGTGATGCGGGACGTGCCGAAAGTGCGGACCAGTTCGGATTCGCTGGGAAGTCTTTGGCCGACTCGGTACTCACCGGAGGCGATCGCGTCCCTAATGGTCCTGCAAATCTTCTGGTACTTGGCGCCTTTCGTATTATCCGGTACGAGCATCAACCTGATAATACAGGAACTCCTTCCCACAATCAAACACCCCGAGGGTTTCATTCCTCGCTCGACCTCGACGGCGCCCGGCAACATCGACGCTGATGGCTGCAGTTGGCTGGCATGCATGCGGCCGTTGGCAGCCCCCTACCGGAGGCATAGGCCGGGGTTGACATCTTCCCTTCAATGTTGGTATTCCATCTACGGCGATGTACACAACCTGATAGATCAGATTTTGGAGGAAAATTGCGGAATCAGGTTCAGCTAATCACGTATGTGGACCGCCTCGCGGGCGGCGGAATCCCGGAACTGGGGCGGTTGTTAAGCGGCCCTCTCCACAATCTCTTCGGCGGCGTGCACCTGCTGCCCTTCTTCCACCCCATTGACGGCGCCGACGCCGGATTCGATCCCATCGATCACACATGCGTTGACCCGCGACTCGGTTCCTGGAAGGATGTCGCCGCTCTCGGGAACTCGGTCGATATCACGGCCGACCTGATCGTCAACCACGTTTCCAGCCGTTCCCCTCAATTTGAGGATTACTCGCGGTTTGGCGAAGCATCACCTTTCGCCGGGATGTTCCTCAGCTTCGGCCGCGTTTTCCCGGACGGCGCGCGGGAGCCGGAGCTTCTGCGAATCTACCGGCCGCGCCCCGGACTCCCGTTCCTCAATAGGCGCCTCGAAAACGGCGAGGACCGGCTGCTCTGGACCACATTCACGGCCCAGCAGATCGACATCGACGTTCGCAGCCCGCAGGGCGCCGCGTACATCCACGCCATCCTCGACCGGTTCCGGGAAGCGGGGATTCGCGTGATTCGTCTGGACGCGGTCGGATACGCCGTCAAGAAGGCCGGCACGAGCTGCTTCATGATCCCGGAGACCTTCGATTACATCGCGGAACTGACAGAAGCGGCGCACTCGCGGGGGATCGAAATCCTGGTGGAGATTCACAGTTACTATCGCGACCAGGTGGACATCGCTCGCCGGGTGGACCGGGTTTACGACTTCGCGCTGCCGCCGCTTGTGCTGCACGCGCTGTTCGAAAAGGACGCCGGCCCGCTGAAGAATTGGCTCGCCATTAGCCCGCGGAATGCCGTTACCGTGCTCGATACTCATGACGGCATCGGCGTCATCGATGTGGGAGCGGAGGCCGGTGACCCGCAGAGGCGCCCTGGCCTGCTGCCTGCCTGCGACATCCACAAGTTGGTGGAGACGATCCACCACAGGAGCAACGGGCAAAGCCGGCAAGCCACCGGAGCCGCCGCCAGCAACCTGGATCTGTACCAGGTGAACTGCACGTTCTACGACGCTTTGGGGAGGCGGGACAACGAGTATCTGGCCGCCCGCGCCATTCAGTTCTTCGCGCCCGGGATTCCACAGGTCTACTATGTCGGCCTCCTGGCCGGGACCAACGATATGGACCTGCTGGGGCGCACCGGGGTGGGGCGGGACATCAACCGGCATCGCTATACGCAGGAGGAGATCCTGAGAGATCTGCAGCGGCCGGTCGTGCGGAAACTCCTCGAATTGGTGCGATTCCGAAACGAGCACCCCGCCTTTGGAGGCGAGTTCGCGATGCCTGGCGCAACGGCAGGAGAGCTGATTTTGGAGTGGCGGCGGGAAGGCGACTGGGCGCGCCTGGAAGTAGATCTGGCAGGCCCCGCGGCGTGCCTGTCGTGTTCCTCGCCGCGCGGCCCTGAGAGCGAGGTGATCGCATGAATCCGGCAACGGCTACTGCGAAGACGAATCTGGCGGCCATCAAGGCGCTTACCTTCCTGATGTTCATGATGTTCGCCATGACCACCGACTCGGTGGGCGTGATCATCCCCGAGATCATCCGCCAGTTCAGGCTGAGCATGACTGCCGCGAGCGCTTTCCAGTACGCCACCATGGGCGGGATTGCGCTGGCCGGGTTCTTTTTGGGGTTTCTGGCGGACCGGTTCGGGCGCAAGGCGACGATCGTCCTCGGGCTTATCGTGTTCGCTGTGGACGCATACCTGTTCGCGATCGGTGATTCTTTCGCCTACTTTCTCGTCCTCCTGGCGATCTCGGGGCTGGCAATCGGCGTTTTCAAGACCGGAGCCCTCGCGCTGATCGGCGATATTGTCACCTCGACGACGCAGCACACTGCAATCATGAACATGGTCGAAGGCTTCTTCGGGATCGGGTCTATCATTGGACCTGCGCTTCTGGCCCGCCTTCTGCTTGCGGGCGTTTCCTGGAAGTGGCTCTATGTCATCGCCGGAACCATGTGCGCCCTGCTGGTCTTGATCGCAGTAATGGTCAGATACCCGACCACCATGAAGCCGGCAGGCGAGCCGGTCGACCTCAAACGCACATTGGCCATGGTGAAAAACCCCTATGCCATGGCTTTTTCGCTGGGAGCGTTCCTGTATGTAGCCAGCGAATGCGCCGTCTATGTCTGGATGCCGACGCTGCTGGCAGGCTACCGGGGCCAGGCGGCATTCGTCGCGAGCTACAGCATCTCAATCTTCTTCTTGCTGCGAGCCGCGGGACGCTTCGCGGGCGCGTGGATGCTGTCGCGCTACTCCTGGACGGCCGTCCTCGTCGTGGCCAGCGGCGCGATCCTCGCCTGTTTCGTGGGCGCGGTGATCCAGGGAGGGACGCTCGCCGTTTACCTGCTGCCATTTTCAGGCCTGTTCATGTCGGTCATCTATCCGACGATCAATTCGAAGGGCATCAGTTGTTTCCCGAAATCCGAACACGGGGCGGTTTCAGGCGTGATTCTCTTCTTCACCTGCGTCTCAGCGGCCGTCGGGCCGCTCGCCATGGGGGCGGTGAGCGACCTGATGGGCGGCGAGGAAGGCCCGGTCCCCGGTCCTACTTTGCCCTTGACAGATCAGTTCACCAGGACTAAATTAATCTCGCCAGCTCCTCGCTATCCTGTCATTACAGATTCAGGGAGGTTACTGATGACACACGGAACAGCAGACCCGGCCAGCGTGAGTATTTCCAGGCGTCTGGTCCAACTCATCCCCTTCTTGCTCCTAGCGGTCGCGCCTGTATTCGGCCAGATCGACCGCGGCACCATCGAGGGATTGGTTAGAGACCAGAGCGGAGCGGTGGTCCCCGATGCGAAGGTACAGATCATTCGCGTGGACACGAACAGCGTCCTGGATCTTGCCACCAACGGGGAGGGCTTGTACACGGCGCCTAACCTGCCCGCTGGCAATTACCGGGTCGTCATCCAGAAGCAGGGCTTCAATACGTTGACGCGCGACCCTGTCGAGGTCCGTCCCCGCATGCAGGTCCGCGTGGACGCGGTTTTGCAGCCGGGCTCAATCAGCGAATCGATCAACGTCACGGATCAAGCTCCACTGCTCGACACGGCTCCCATAGCCAATACCTCCGGCTTGAAACAGGACTTGATTCAGGAACTGCCGCTCATCGTAACGGGCACGAAGAGGGACATCACGGGATTTCTGAATAACCTTCCCGGCACGACGAACGCGGGGACGTTCACGCCAAGCGTAAACGGCGCCGCGACCGGCGCGACCGAGGCGTTTATCGACGGCGCCCCCGCCAGCGAACGGATCATGGTCGGTACGATTTCCGAAAACGGGCCTTTCATCGAGCAGGTCGGAGAGGTCAGCGTGGTCGCGAATGCCTTCAACGCCGAGTACGGCGGATTCGGAAACTGGTTCACCAACGTGACTATTCGTTCCGGCACGAACCAGTTTCACGGGAGCGTGTTCGACCACCTCGGAAACGACCAACTGAACGCCAGGTCGTTTTTCCAGCCGGCGAGGCCGGTTTACCGGCAGAACGAGGGCGGATTCACTGTCGGCGGGCCGGTCGTCATTCCGAAGGTCTATAACGGCCGCGACAAGACGTTCTTTTTCGGCAGTCTCGGCTTGTTTGTGTCGCGCGTGGGCACAGGCGGAAATCTGGTTACGATACCCACGCAGGCGTTCTTGCGGGGCGACTTCGGCGCTCTCGCCAACGCCGCGGGCGTTCAGATACCGATCTTCGACCCGGATTCGACCGCGCCGGACGGCAAGGGCGGGTTTGTGCGGACGCCGTTCACGGGAAACCAGATTCCGGCCAACAAAATCACTTCGATAGCGAAAGCGATCGCTCAGTACATACCCCAACCCGATCTGCCGGGCACGTTCAACAACTTCTATAACCACACGTCTCCGACGTGGCCGTATTACAACACGCTCGCGCCACTCATCAAGATCGACCACAGCGTTTCCACCAAGCAGAAGATCCAGGTGAGTTACACATCGCAGATCAGACACCGGCTCCTGTGGGGCAACCCGGGCTCGGGTATGGGCGATATCCCAAAATGGGGTCAGCCGCAGAAGAACCCTCTGGACTGGACCACGGACCAGACCGCCAACAGTTGGAAGTGGCGGGTGAATCACGACTACGTTTTCACCCCTTCGCTGCTGAACCACTTCACGGTCGCGGTAGACCGCTACTACAACCTGGGAATCAACAACACCGCGGGTCAAGGATGGGATTCGAAGCTCGGAATCACGGGGATTCCCGCCGATAACGGCGAGTTCCCGCAAATCGGGTTCAGCGGCGGCACCGCATCGCCCGTCCAGTTCGGCCGCGGCTACGACGAGGAGTGGCACGACCTGCGTTACTCGTTCATCGAGAACCTCACATGGATTCGCGGAAAACACACCATGAAGTTCGGGTTCGAGGTCGACCGGGACCGCATCAACCGCCATTACCAGGGAGGCGCGGCGGGGATGTTCTCTTTCACCAACGCCATGACCAGCCAGCCGAATGGGGGGGCGAACTACGGCGCGTGGGGCAATTCGTTCGCCAGTTTCCTGCTGGGCGCGGTCAATACGGCTACCGCCGATATTGCCGCGGAAACAGGCGCCCGGTACCTGCGGTTCGGCGCCTTCGCCCAGGACGAGTGGCACGCCACCGCGGCTCTCACCATC
>JAIQFU010000322.1 GCA_020073115.1 Terriglobia bacterium | reverse complement strand
CATCTCGGCGGGGCGCGTCGGCCCGGATCAGGCGAAGGCGCGGCGGGAATTCGATTAATCCCCGAGTTTCCACAGGATCTGCCGCAGCATCCCCATCAGCACCGGGGCGTCCTTTGCGGCGACGTTCAAGCGCCGCACCAGGCGGCGCACCTTCTCCCCGGTGGAGGCCGCGGTGAGCGGGTTGACATACCCGCTGCGCCCCAACGCCTCCAGCAGCATGGCAGTGATCTGCTCCGCCTGCGCGGCGGAAGCGGGTTTGATCTTCCCGGGCCGCACCGCGACGGCCTTCGGATCGCGCGCCATCTCATAGAGGCACAACGCGACCGCCTGGCCGAGGTTCATGGACAGACCGGGATCCACGGTGGGGATGCGCATCAGCCACTGGCAGTGACTGAGGTCGTCGTTGCCGAGGCCGAACTTTTCGGAGCCGAACAAGAGCGCTACGGGGGCTTGGACCAGAGCGCGTTTGATCAGCCGCGCCCCATATTCGAGGCGGCGCAGAGGGTGCTGAAATCTCCGGCCGCCGCCGGAGGTGGCGCCCACCACGAGCCGGCAATCCGCCACCGCTTCGGCCACGGAGCCGAACTCCTCGGCCCGGCGAAGCAGGGGCGCCGCCCCCACCGCTGAGCGCGCTTCGCGGAACGCCACGTCGTAGGGGTTGACCACGCGCAGGCGGGCGAACCCGAAATTTGCGATTGCGCGCGCGGCCGCCCCGATATTGAGGGGGTTGCGGGTGGAGATCATCACCACCCGGAGATTGTTTTTCCAGTCGATCACGGGTTCACAGAGCCGCGAATCAGAGAGTGGTCCGCGACGGCCCAACACAACTCTAGCGCACCGCCGCGGGAAGCGTTAAGCTATCGATTCGGAAGGACGAGCGACTATGCCCGCGAAACCAGCAAAGGCCCCGGTGCGCGCCAGGCGCGCCAAAGCGGAAGTGGAGAAGGAATTCGACGAGATCCGGCAGGAGGTGGAGAGCGCACGCGAATCGGCCGATTCCAAAGCCGAAGAAGCTGCGCGGCTGCGTGAAAACGAAGTGCGCCAGGCAGTGGAGGCCGTGACCGTGGACGCCGTCGTGCAGCGGATTTCGGGGCTCGGGCTGGAGGTCGGCCGGGCCCTCGCGGACGTCTCGGGGAAGCTTACCGAGGAGACGCGGCTGCTGGCTTCCGTGCGGGAAGCCGTGGGGCTGGAGCGCCAGGAACTCGAGCGGCTGCACCAAATCGACGTGGCCGCCACGGCCCTGGACCAGATGGTGCAGGACTATGCCCGCGAGAAGCAGCGGCTGGAATCCGAAATCAGCGGGCAACGCGCGGCTTGGGACGACGAATCGGCCCGCGTGGAGCGCGAGCGCAAGGAACAGGAAGACAACCTCAGGAAACAGCGGCAGCGCGAGATCGAAGACTACGAATACAAGAAGACGCTGGAACGTAAGAAGGCCCAGGGCAAGTACGACGAGGAAGTGCGTCTCACCGAAAAGAAGAACGCCGAAAGACAGGAGTCGCTGGAGAAATCCTGGCAGCAGCGCGAGGCGGCGCTGAAAGAGCAGGAGGAGGAACTGGCGCGGCTGCGGAAGGAGTCGGCGGAGTTCCCGGCGCGGCTTCAGAAAGAAGCGGTGTCCGCCGCGGAACAGGCGCGGCGCGAAGCCGAGGCGCGGGTAGAGCAGCAGATGCTCGTTTTGCGCAAGGACGCCGAGGCCGAGACGCGCCTCGCGGAATTGCGCGTGAAGACGCTCGAACAGGCCGTGGAGAGGCAACAGGCGCAGATCACCGCACTGGAAAAGCAACTGGCGGACGCCAAACAGCAGGTACGGGACATCGCGGTGAAAGCCATCGAGGGCGCGAGCGGGGCCAAGGCCCTCTCGCACATCAACCAGATCGCCATGGAGCAGGCCAAGAACCGGCCCCAGGGGTGAAGCGGGCGCTCCGTGCGATTCCGTACCGGCGCGCGCCAAACGGCGTTCGCGGGTGTATGCGATTTGACTTCCACCTCCGCGCCCGGTAAGCTAAATATTTTGTAGACAATAGCTGGAGACGTGTGTGTCAATGAGAACCGAGTTTCCCTCCAAGAACGACGTGGTCCGCCAGTGGCATGTGATCGATGCCCAGGATGTAGTGCTGGGCAAGCTTGCGACGAAAGCGGCTATGCTGCTGATGGGCAAGACGAAGCCTTCTTATACGCCGTTCCTGGACACGGGCGATCACGTGATTGTGATCAACGCCGAGAAAATCCGGCTCACCGGCCGGAAAGACGAAGACAAGATCTATCGCCATTTCACCGGGTATCCCGGCGGGCTGGTGGAGAAGAGCGCAAAGCGCGTGCGGGCGGAAAAACCCGTGCGCATGGTCGAAGATGCCATTTTCGGCATGCTCCCCAAAACCAAGCTTGGCAAGCAGATGTACCGGAAATTGAAGGTCTATGCGGGTGACCGGCATCCGCACGCGGCCCAGAAACCGGCCGCGCTGGCCGTGAAATAGCAGGAAGGTAGAATTCGTGGCAGCTACGATGGTTCAATATTTGGGTACGGGCCGGCGGAAGACCTCGGTGGCCCGCGTTTTTTTGCGGCCCGGCAAGGGCGAGATTACGGTGAACAACCGGCCCTTCGAGAATTACTTCCCGACGGAGAGCACGCGCAGCACAGTGCGGCAGGCGCTGGCGGCGGCCGAGAGCATCGACAAGTTCGACGTTCTGATTCTGGCGAACGGCGGCGGCGTCACGGGCCAGGCGGGCGCGGTCCGCTTGGGCGTGGCCCGGGCCCTGGTGGAATTCAATGCGGAACTGCGGCCGCGGCTGAAGAAGCTGGGATATCTTACGCGCGACCCGCGCCGGCACGAACGGAAGAAGTACGGCCAGAAGGGCGCCCGCAAGCGGTTCCAGTTCTCGAAACGGTAAGGTTTCCCGTGAAAGCTGGAAGGTAGCTTCGTGTTTCAACCGCTTCTTCCAGTTCCACGAGCATCCGCGGGGGCCGGGCGAGTCCGGCCCCCAATCCATGTAACGGCCTTCCCTTCCGCATCCTCCGCGCAAATCCCGCTTTGGACCGCGCGGCGGCGGAACGGCGGTGGAAGGCATGTCCAGAGGGCGTTGTCCCTCTTCAACCCCGACAGGAGGTAGTTTGCCCGCGATATCGATGAAGGAATTGCTCGAAGCAGGCGTTCACTTTGGGCACCAGACCAAGCGCTGGAATCCGAAGATGAAAGAATACATCTTCGGCGAACGCAACGGAATTTACATCATCGACCTGCAGAAAACCCTGAAGATGTTCAAGGATGCCGCTCGCTTCGTCGGCGAGATGGCCGCCCAGGGTAAAAACGTTTTATTCGTCGGCACCAAGCGGCAGGCGCAGGAAGCGATCGCCGAAGAAGCCGTCCGCTGCCAGATGTACTACGTCAACCAGCGCTGGTTGGGCGGCCTGCTCACCAACATGCTGACCGTCCAGAAGTCCATCAAGCGCCTCAAGGAACTGGAGACCATGTCTTCGGTGGAAGGCGGCTACGCCGGCCGGCCCAAGAAGGAAGTCATCCGGCTGGAGCGCGAGCGCAAACACCTGGACCAGAACCTCGCGGGGATCAAGGACATGCCGGGCCTGCCGGATGTGCTCTTCGTGATCGACTCCAACAAGGAAGCGATCGCCGTCAAGGAAGCGCGGCGGCTGGGTATTCCGGTGGTGGCCATCGTGGACACCAACTGCGACCCGGACGAAGTGGACTATGTGATTCCGGGCAACGACGATGCGCTGCGGGCCATCCGGCTGTTCGCCAGCAAGATCTCCGACGCGGTGATCGAAGGCCGGCAGTTGGCGGCCGAGCAGGATTTCACCGCCGACAAGATTGTGCAGGACGAAACGCCCTCCGAGGAAGGCATGCTGGCGTACACGGAGTACGTGGATCCCAAGTACGCCGAGAAGATCATGGCGGAGAGCCTGAGCATGGCCGAGGAGCCCGAACCGCCGCAGCAGCGCAAGGGACCCGCGTCCGAGACCGCCGAACCGGCCAGCGAGCCGGCCATCACCGAAAGCGGACGGTAAGAAGAGACATTGTGGGGCGAGGCTTGGCCGGGCAGAAGCCCGGCTGCGGGGCAGAAGCCCCGCCCCACGCAACAACACAACATCGAATTTATGGAAATCACGGCAGCACTAGTAAAAGACCTGCGCGAGCGGACCGGCGCGGGCATGATGGAATGCAAGAAGGCCCTGGTGGAAGCCAAGGGCGACATCGCCGATGCGGAGGTGATCCTGCGCAAGCGCGGCATCTCCATGGCCGGCAAGAAGTCCGGCCGCGCCACGCGCCAGGGGCTCATCGGCAGCTATATCCACGCCGGCGGCCAGTTGGGCGTGATGGTGGAGGTCAACTGCGAATCCGATTTCGTGGCCCGCACCGACGATTTCAAGGAGTTGGTGCACGACGTGGCGATGCACATCGCCGCCGCCGACCCGAAATACCTGCGCCGGGAAGAGGTCCCGGCGGAGGTGCTCGATAAAGAGAAAGAGATCGCGCGCGACCGGGCGCGGGCCGAAGGCAAGCCCGAAAAGATCATCGACCGGATTGTCGAAGGCCAGCTCGCGAAGTTTTACGAAGCGGCCTGCCTGCTCGACCAGCCGTTCGTGAAAGAGGCGACCCTGACCATCGATCAACTCGTCAAGACCAAGGTCGCCAAGCTCGGCGAGAACATCGCGATTGCGCGCTTCACCCGTTTCAAGGTTGGGGATGTGGCCGCAGTTGAAGCGGGCGGCGAAAACGCCGCCGCCGCAGAGTAGATGCCCGCCTACAAGCGCATCCTGCTGAAGCTGAGCGGGGAGGCCCTGGCCGGCGGCGCGGTGTTCGGCATCAGCGCGGAACGCGTGAAACAGCTTGCGGGGGAGGTCTCCGAGGTGGCCGCGGCGGGCGTGCAGGTGGGGGTGGTGGTGGGCGGCGGCAACATCTTCCGGGGCGTCGCCGCCGCGGCCCAACGGATGGACCGCGTCACCGCGGACCACATGGGCATGCTGGCCACCGTCATCAATTCGCTGGCGCTCTCGGACGCCCTGGAACAGCTGGGCGCCCCCACCCGCGTCATGAGCGCCATCGAAATGCACGAAGTGGCCGAGCCATACATCCGCCGGCGCGCCATCCGCCACCTGGAGAAGGGGCGGATCGCCATTTTCGCCGCCGGCACCTCCAACCCCTATTTTTCCACCGATACGGCGGCGACCCTCCGCGCCCTCGAGATCAAGGCCGACGTAATCGCCAAGGGCACGCGCGTGGATGGCGTGTACGACAAGGACCCCCTCAAATTCCCCGGCGCCGTGCGGTACAACGAGATCGCCTATCTCGAGGTGCTCCAGCAGGGCTTGGGCGTTATGGACGCAACCTCCATCGCCATGTGCCGCGACAACCGGATGCCGATCATTGTCTTTGATTTGAATGCGACTGGCAATATAATGCGAATGTCGATGGGCGAGCCCGTCGGTACCTTGATACACTAGTCCGCGCCGCCCGCCGGCAGCCGTGTTTCAGAGAGGACCGCGTATGAAGACAGAACAACAGGCAGCACTCAGCGGTATCACGTTCCAATCCGTCAAGGAAGTCGAAACCAGTCTCAAGACCCGGATGGACAAGGCTCTGTCGGATCTGCAGCACGAAATGGCTTCGATCCGTACGGGCCGCGCCTCGCTGGGAATCCTGGATCACATCCGGGTGGACTATTACGGATCCCCAACCCCCCTCAACCAAGTCGCCAACCTGCACGTACCCGAACCTTCCCTGATCACTATCCAGCCTTGGGACGTTTCGCAGATCGGACCGATCGAGAAGGCCATCCGGGTTTCCGATTTGGGACTGAACCCCTCCAACGATGGGAAGATCATCCGGCTGCCGATTCCCCCACTCACCGAAGAGCGCCGCAAGGAATTGGTGAAACGGCTTCACGGCGTCGCGGAGCACCATCGGGTGGCCGTGCGCAATATCCGGCGGGACGGCAACGAAGCGGTGAAGAAGCTTCTGAAAGACAAGAAGATCACCGAAGACGACGAGAAAAAAGCGCTCGACGAGACCCAAAAACTGACTGAAGGGTACATCGCGAAGATCGATCTGGCGTCCAAGACGAAAGAGAAGGAAATTCTCGAACTCAAGTGACGCCCTGGTCCACCGTGCGGGCGCCGGCCTCCAGCGCCAATCTGGGCCCTGGGTTCGACGCCCTCGGGATGGCGCTGGGCGTCTATCTCACCTGCCGGTTCCGCCGCAGCGACGAATTGACGATCCAGGCCGAAGGACGGGATGCGGGATGCATCTCCACCGGGCCGGACAACCTCATCTGGCAGACCGCGGTAGCCGTGGCGGAAAAGCACGGCGC
>JAIQFU010000321.1 GCA_020073115.1 Terriglobia bacterium | reverse complement strand
GTTACGACTGGGTGGTGATCGGCGGGGCCAAGCCGTTTTACGAGAAGTATTTTCAGCTCGCCTCGGAAAACCAGATCGGCTGGGCCAACAGTTGCGCGCTGCTGGGCTGCCTGCTGGGCTCGCTGTTTTCCGGGGCGGCGGCGGACCGGTTCGGGCGCAAGCCCCTGCTGATCGCGTCGGCCATCTTGTTTGCGGTCTCCTCGGCGCTTACCGGTTGGGCGCTGTCGTTCACGGCATTCGTAGTCTGGCGCATCACGGGCGGAGTGGCCATCGGGATCGCCTCCAATGTGTCGCCGGTGTACATCGCGGAGGTCAGTCCCGCGCCGTGGAGGGGAAGGCTGGTCTCGATGAACCAGATGACCATCGTGGTGGGTATCCTGGCCGCGCAAATCGTGAACTGGCTGATCGCGGAGAAAGTCCCCGCGGGCGCCACGGCGGAGATGATCCGGCATTCGTGGAATGGGCAGTTTGGCTGGCGATGGATGTTCACGGCGGTGGTGGTTCCCGCGCTGATCTTCCTCGCCGGAGCGCTGTTCGTCCCGGAGAGTCCGCGCTGGCTCGCGCTGCGGGGCCGGAAGGAACGCGCCCGCCGGACCCTGGTGCGCATCGGGGGCGAAGAGTACGCCGAAAGAGCCATGGCCGACGTGCTGGCGACCGCGGGAGAGGACGGCGGCGAGGCGCTGTGGGCGGGACTGCTCGCGCCCCGGATGCTGAAAATTCTGGGCGTCGGCGTTTTTCTCGCCTTCTTGCAGCAGTGGAGCGGGATCAACGTCATCTTCAATTACGCCGAAGAGATCTACCGCGGCGCGGGGTACGGCGTGAGCGATATCCTGTTCAACATCGTGATTACGGGGACGATCAACCTGGTATTCACCCTCGTGGCCCTGGGGTTTGTGGACCGGGTGGGCCGCCGCTCGCTGATGCTGGCAGGGTGCGCGGGAATCGCGCTCTGCCACTTCCTGTTGGGACTGTCCTACCATTTCGGGCTGCAGGGCCTGCCGGTTCTGGTTTGCACGCTGGGCGCGATCGGGTGCTATGCCATGTCGCTGGCGCCGGTCACATGGGTGCTGATTGCGGAGATTTTCCCCAACCGGATCCGCGGCGCCGCGGTATCCGTCTCCGTCTCGGCGCTGTGGATCGCCTGCTTCGCCCTCACCTTCACCTTCCCCTCGCTGAATGCCGCGCTGGGGGCGGCGGGGACTTTCTGGCTGTACGCGGCGATCTGCCTGGCTGGATTCGTGTTCGTGTGGCGGCGGGTGGCGGAGACGAAGGGGAAGACGCTGGAGCAGATCGAGCGGGACGCGGCGCATTGAAACGTGGGGAGGGCATTCCCGCCGGATGTCGGTATGATTGCCGGCACGGCGGGCCGGAATGCCACGCCACGAAAACTCCAGCGTGGGTTGCCGCGGTTCATCCGTGCTCGCCGGAAAGGCGCTGGACGCTCTTTCCGATCCGCGCGGAGAGAAAAAAGATGCTGGAAACCGGCACGACTCCGGCGATCTTGTACCGCCCGATGCTGGCCAATCCTGCCGAGGCCATGCAACCGCACTCACCGCAAACGGGGTTCCCCCCGAACTGGCATGGCGCGACCGGCGTCTTGAGGTCGGCTGAAACGCAGACGGCAGTTTGCGCGAAAATGCATTCGTCCGGCGATGCGGGCGGGTGGACATAGCCATCCAGCACAACGCGAGGCAAGTGGACTTTGGGAAAGCTTGCGGGAAGCGGCGCCAGCCGCTCGATGGCCCTCGCCCGGTCGTCCGCGGTGAGCCTTTCTTCGGAATCGTCCCCCTCTTGCGGCGTGTACAGGCTAAACCAGATTTTTCGCGCTTCCGGGCGTTCCGACCAGAACCGTGCGAAATCGCGCAGATACCCGGACGAGCGCAACTGGCTCCGCGTTATGGTGCAGTGCACGATGAGCTTGTGCCCACCGATATGGCGGAGAATGCGGTCATAGGTCGCCGGAGCGCGGCGGCGGTCGTGTTCCTCGGGCAGGCCGTCCACCGAGAGCACGACGTGCAGGCTTTTCAGGCCGGCCCACTGCTGCGGCAGGGGCCGCACCGCGCTGGTCACCAGTTGCACTTCCACGTTCATGCGATCGAGTTTGGGTAGCAGGAGATCGAGTTCGCGGAAGCGCACAAGCGGCTCCCCGCCCACGATCGAAAGATGCAGCGGGCGATGACGGCGGACCAGCGCGAGAACGCCCTCCACAAGATCGTCGCCCCGGTAATCGGAGAGTTGATGGAGCGTGGTCGATCCGCCGAGATGCCCGGGTTCGTAAGCGTAGCAGCCCGGGCATCGGAGGGGGCACTCCTTGGTGATCTCGATCGATAGCAATGGACGATAGCCGCGAAGGATGCGGCCCCATGCCGGCAGAATTTGGGTCTTGGTCAATCTCCGCCTTGGCCTTCGTAAACCATTCTCACGCCAGAGTCTCGCCGATAGCGCCGGGTTGTACGAAAGATCAGGGGGAGCGCCGCGCCGCGAGCGTGTCGGCCAGTACCAGATACCCGAGCAGGATGGGGATCGCCGCCAGACCCGGGGCCAGCATCCACGTGTGCGACACGAGAGCGTGATATTGCCGCGCTTCCGCCAGCATATTTCCCCAACTGGGCAAAGGCTCGCCGACCCCCAGCCCGAGGAATGAGAGCGCCACTTCGGCCAGCACATATCGAGGGATGAGGACCGTGGCTTGCGTGAGGGCGACGCCCCAGGTGAGGGGCAGCACGTGCCGCCGCAGCAGGTAAAGATCGGAGGCGCCGAACCCGCGCGCGGCTTCCACAAAGCCGCGCTCCCTGGCGCTCAGGACGACGCCGCGAACCAGGCGGGCCGGTCGCACCCAGCCGACGGCGCCGATGATCGCGGTCAGTAGAAAGAACGACTGAAACGCGCTGATATGCAGCGGCAGAAAGGCCCGCGCGCCCAGCAGCAGGTAGAGCCACGGGAGCGCCATCAGCAACTCGGCGCCGCGCATCAAAAGCTGGTCCGTCCAGCCGCCCCAGTAACCCGCCGCCGCGCCGAACAGCAGGCCGAGAGCGAGCGAAAGGAAAGCCGCGGCCAGCCCGGTGAGCAGCGAGACCCGGCCGCCGTAGAGGACGCGCGAAAAAACGTCGCGCCCGTAGCCGTCGGAGCCCAGCAGGAAAATCGACCCCGGCGGGTCTACGCCGAAGAGGCGGCCGGAGATGCCGAGCCGCACCGGATAACGGCGGGAGAGATCTTCTTCGCCATGGGCCGACAGGCCGTACACGAACGGGCGGAAGTGAAACCGGCCGGCGTCGATGAAATGCACCCGAGTCGGCGGAGCGTAGGGGTGCTCGCGATGCTGTTCGGCGTAGTCGTACGGCGCGAGATACCCGGCGAGCGCGATGGCGCCGTGGAGAAGCGCCAGGAACCCGAGGGCGAGGCCGAGTTGGGTTTTCCTGGTCATGAGGTCCGGATCCGCGGGTCCGCGCGGTACAGCAGAAGGTCCGCCACCAGGTTTCCGGCCACCAGGAACGCGGCGGAGAGCATCACCACCGCGAGCGCCAGGGCGAAATCCCGGGCCATTACGGCGTCCAAAAACAGCGGCCCCAACCCGGGCCAGCCCATCACCACCTCGATCAGCAGCGAAGCGCTCAACAGCGTCCCCAGCGAAATGCCGAACAAAGAAATGAGCGGGTTCAACGCGGCCGGCAGGAGATGGCGGAACAGCCGCCGGCCCCGCGGAATGCCCTGCGCCCGGGCGGCGAGCGCGAACGGCGAGTCCATGGCTTCCAGCATGCTCGCCCGCACGTGGCGCGCCAGCGACGGCATCATGCCCGCGGCGAGCACGGCGGCGGGGAGCGCCAAATGCCACAGCAGGTCGCGAACCGACGACTCACCGGGAGAGTTCATGCCGCCCGCCGGAAACCACCCGCTCTGGACGGCGAAGACCAGGAGCGCGATCGCCAGCAGCAGGTCGGGGATGCTCAAGAGCACGGCCAGCGCCGCATTGGACAGGCTGTCGCGCCACGTGCCGCGCTGCGCCGCGGCCCAGATGCCCCAGGGGACGGCGAAGAGCCAGGCAAGAAACGTAGCGCTGCCCGCCAGCAGCAGGGTGGCGCGGAGCCTCGGCCACAGGAGCGGCGCCACCGGCCCGCGGTACGCCAGCGAGTATCCGAAATCGCCCTGCGCTACAGAGGCGATCCACCGCAGATAGCGCACGGGAAGCGGGCGGTCGAGCCCCGACTGCGCGCGCAGGCCGTCCACGGTGGCAGCCGAAACCCGGGGGTCCAGCCGCAACTCGGAAAAGTAGTCTCCGGGCGCCAGCTGCGCGAAGAGGAACGAGAGCACGGAAACGCCGAGCAGCAGCGCGAGGCCGTGAAATGTGCGCCGGGCGAGGTATTTCATGCGCCCGCTCCGGCCGCGGGGCGCTGCGCGATGCCGCCCTCCTCCAGGATGGCGATCTCATCCGCGATCCGCTCCACCAGGCTCCGGTCGTGGGAAATCAGGATATACGTCACTCCGAGCCTCGCTTGCAGATCGAGCAGGAGATTGGCGATCTGGGCCTGCACGGAGACGTCCAGGCCGGAGAGGGACTCGTCCAGGATCAGGAGCCTGGGATCGAGCGCCAGGGCGCGGGCGATGGCCAGGCGCTGGCGCTCGCCGCCGCTGAATTCGAGGGCCCGGTTGCCGGCGGCCCGCGGGTCCAGCCCGGTCATCTCCATCAACTCCGCCGCGCGCCGGCGGCGCCACGCCTTGGTTCCCAGGCGCTGGACCAGCAGCGGCTCGGCAACGATCTCCCCGGCCGTGAACCGCGGGTTCAGCGCCGCCGCGGGCTGTTGTGCGATGAGCTGGATTTCGGAGCGCAGCCGGCCGCGGTCGCGGCGGTTCGCGTCCCAGACATTGCGGCCGTCCAGGAGGATCTCGCCGCAGGTGGGCGGGTCGAAAAGGGCCACGCAGCGGGCCAGGGTGGTCTTGCCCGAACCCGAAGGTCCGACCAGCCCGAGGGTGCGTCCCCGGCCGAGGTCGAACGAGATGTCGCGGAAGGCCCAGGGGCCGGACGTCTCGCGTCCGAACCAGCGGCGGGCGGTGAACCTCCTGCCGAGCTTGCGCACGCTGAGGAAAGTTTCAGCCGGCATACCGGAAACACCGCACGGCCCTGCGGCCCTCCACCATGTATTCGGCCGGTTCCTCCCTGGCGCAGCACGGCTCGCGCCGCTCACATCGCGGATGGAAGGCGCAGCCCGGCGGGCGGCCGGCCAATCCCGGCGGGTTGCCTTGAATCGTGGGCAAAGGTTTGCCATGGCCGCCCACGCACTTGAGCAAAGCCGCCGTATAAGGGTGCAGCGGAGCCGTCATCACGGCGCCGGCCGGCCCGCGCTCTACAATCCGCCCGGCGTACATGACCAGCGCATCGTCCACGCTCCGGGCCAGCGCCGCGGGACTGTGATCGATCAGCAGAAAGGCCGTTCCCAGGCTTGCAGACAAGCCGCGGAAGAGCGAAGAAAGCTCGCTCACGCGGGCGGAATCCAGCGCGGTGAACGGCTCATCCGCGATGACCAGGGCCGGGCGGCGGGCGAGCGCCAACGCGATCAGAACGCGCTGCCGTTCGCCTCCGCTGAGCTGGTGCGGGTAGGCGTCCAGAATGCGGGCGGACGGTTCCAACCCCGCGCGCCGCAGGGTATCTTCCACGCCTGCTTTCGTCCGCATGGCCTCGGCGAGTTGACTCCGGACGCGCAATACCGGGTTCAGCGCCAGCATGGGGTCCTGAAAGATGAGGGCGATCTGCGCGCCGCGCAGGGTCTCCAACTGGCGTTCGGCGCAGTTCAGGATCTCCCCCCCGTTCAGCCGGACCGAACCGCGCGCGCGGTATCGTGGGGCAAGCAGTCCCATCAGAGCCAGGGCCAGGGTAGTCTTCCCGCAGCCGGACTCACCGAACAAGCCGGTGACGGCGCCCCGGGGGATCTCGAAAGACGCGCCGGAGACGACGGGCAGTGCACGGTTTTTCTTGCCGACCAGGTCAATCGCCAGGTCGCGAACCTGAAGCAGAGGCTCCGAAGGCTCCCCCGATGCCCCGGACGGCATATGTCACAGTGTATCGCCCGGCTGCTATCGGCGCCGCCGGGCCGCGCATGCCCGGCCCTACACGAGACTGGGATGCATCTTCCGCCAGTCGGTGGCCTGCTCATAGGCCAAGGCCACGCGAAGCGGCGCCCCCTCCTCGTAGATCCTGCCCAGGAAGCTGATGGAGCGCGGGAAGCGGATTTTGGATCCGTCCGGCAGCGCGTCCTCCACGAACCCGCACTTCATCACCACCTGCGGGTTGCCGGTCAGGTTCGTGGTGGTCAGCAGCGCATTGATGTTGCGCGACA
>JAIQFU010000320.1 GCA_020073115.1 Terriglobia bacterium | reverse complement strand
ATCGTTGAAAAACGTGCCGGCTGTAACGGTAAACTGCTTCTTGCACGCGAGGCACTGGTAGATCCGGCGGGCCGGAACCGGCTTCTCTTCGACGGCGCCAGTACGCCGGTTTGTCACCTTGCGCGTCGTCTCGTTGGTTTGATAAATCGAAACGCGGCCCGATCCGCACCGAACGCATTCCACCCCATTGGGCCAGCGCATCGCCTGCAAGTAGTCCAGGCACTCTTCCTCAGTAGCGATGAACTCCGAGACCGCAGCCAACGAGTGCTCATGCCGCACGGGCCGGTAGCGGTTCCCCTTGCGTTTTGGCTTCGATGGATCGCTCACAACAAATAGTGTGGCCTATTTCGCTGCTCTTTGTCAAGTGCATCATCACCGTTGCATGGGCTCAGTGGGGCGCGCTGGGCGCGCTTCAGGCTGAAGGCCGCCCCACTTCTCTCATGCTAGTATGTAGTTGCCGAGCCCCTCCCGGGGGCGGGGGACCCAAGGTGTGTGTGGGGCGCAGTCCCGCAAGGACGGAGTACTTTCAAGCTCTAGCCCGTCAGCTAACCTCGCAGGCGCATTTGAGAGCCACAGTACAGGTGGACGAGGAGTACTGCTGTGACATTTGAGAACCGGCCGGCGGCGGTCAAAGTTGTGGTCGCCACCACCGTGATGCTGTCCTTCATTTCCTTCTGGCGCGCGGCCGCTATAGTCCTGAGCGACCTGGCCTCCTCCGCGTATTACGCCGGCGGCATCGCGGAAACGGCCGTGGGAAAATCGGCGCCGTGGTTCATCCTGGCGATCATGCTGTTTTCCTACTGCGTGCGAGCCATCTACACGGAGAGTTCCGCCATGTTCGTCCGCGGCGGCGTGTACAAGGTCGTGCACGAAGCCATGGGCGGCACGCTGGCGAAGTTTTCGGTTTCGGCCCTGATGTTCGATTATGTGCTGACCGGGCCCATCAGCGCCGTTAGCGCGGGTTTGTACCTGGGCGGACTCATCAACGAATTCGCGGACCACCTGCACTCCCCCGGGCTGCGCGTGAACCCCCAATACTTCGCGGCGGTTCTGGCCATCATTGTGACGCTGTATTTCTGGCGGAAGAACATCATCGGCCTTCACGAATCGAGCGAGAAGGCGCTGCGGATTATGCAGATCACCACCGTCATGGTGGTGATCCTGATCGCCTGGTGCCTGGCCACCGTTCTGAAAAACGGCTATAACCCCGTGCCGCTGCCCACCCGCGCCAACCTGCATTTCGGGCCGAAAGCGCTCGGGTGGCTGAAAGGAACGGTGGCGCCGACGTTCACGGCCGTGGCCATCATGGTCGGGCTGGGACACTCGCTGCTGGCGATGAGCGGCTTCGAGACGCTGGCGCAGGTATACCGCGAAATCGCGCACCCCAAGCTAAAGAACCTGCAGCGGGCGGGGCTGGTGATTTTCCTCTACAGCGTGACCTTCACGTCGCTGGTCTCGTTCTTCGCGGTGATGATCATCCCCGATTCCGCCCGCCCGCAGTTTCTGGATAACCTCATCGGCGGCCTCTCCATGTACCTCATCGGGCCGCTGCCGCTGCGGCTGCTGTTCCATATCCTGGTGGTGCTGGTGGGAACCCTGATCCTGGCCGGCGCGGTGAACACGGCCATCATCGGGTCGAATGGAGTGCTGAACCGGGTGGCGGAAGACGGCGTTCTTCCCGATTGGTTCCGCCATCCGCATCACAAGTTCGGGACCACCTCGCGGTTGATCAACATGGTGGTGGGGCTGCAACTGCTGACCATCATCCTGACGCGCGGGAACATCGAACTGTTGGGGCAGGCCTACGCATTCGGCGTGGTTTGGAGCTTCTCGATGAAGGCGCTTTCGGTTCTGGTGCTGCGCTACAAGCAGCCGGAGAACCGCGAGTGGAAGGTGGGGCTGAACTTCCATATCCGCGGAGTCGAAATTCCCGTAGGATTGACCCTGATCACGGTGTTCCTGTTCGCCCTGGCGATCGTCAACGTGCTGACGAAGAAAGTGGCCACGATCTCGGGGCTGGCCTTCACCATCGCGTTCTTTACGGCCTTCGAGCTTTCGGAGGCGGCCAATCGGAGGCGCCGGAAAGGGAAGGAATCGGAACGGGAGAAATTCCGCCTCGATCCGCGCAGCAACGTCAGCCCCGAAATCGTGAACGTCCGGCCGGGCAACATTCTGGTGGCGGTCCGGAACCCCAATCGCCTGCAACACCTGCAACGGCTGCTGGAGAAGACGGACACGCGGCGGCAGGACATCGTGGTGCTTTCGGTGCGCACCGTGTCGCCGGGCGCGGGCGAGTATTCGCTCGAAGCGGCGCAGATTTTTTCGGATGACGAAATCAACGTCTTCACGCGCGTGGTGTCGATTGCGGAGAAAGCGGGGAAGCACGTGGAACTGATGGTGGTGCCCGGCTCGGATCCGTACGAGGCCATGGTGCAGACGGCCGCCCGGCTGCGCTCCTCGCGGATCGTCATGGGGCTCTCACCCAAGCTCACTCCATCCGAGCAGGGCTCGCAGGTGGGCTACTACTGGGAAAAACTCCCCGAGCCGCGGCCGACGCTATCGCTGGAGATCGTCCTCGCGGACCAGACAAATTCGATCTTCTTCAACCTGGGCCCGCACCCGCCGCGGCTATGGCCGGAGGACATCGAACTGGCGCACAACCTCTGGCTGGAGCTGATCGCCAAAGGCCCCGGGTCGAAGCTCCACCACCGCGACGTCATCAGCGTCGCCCTGCGCCGGATGAACGAGGAACTGCATTCGGACCGGTCCGGTGAAGTGTTGAAGGACGTTTTGCGGGAGGTGGTGGAGAGTCCCCACAGCGCCGAATCGCCGCCGCCCGGCGAAGTGGCGTAGGGAAACGCAGGTTCGCGGCTCTGTGTGTGGCGTTCAGAGCCGCGGCCGCGGGGAGCGGTGAATGGCGGCGATCCGGGAGGCTGCGCCACGGGCTGTCGTACCAGGCCAAAGGGGCGTAACAGACTGATTAGCCATATTCCGGCTGCACGGCTAGAATTGGTGGTATGGCCTCGGAGACGGAGCGCGCCGCGAAGGTAGTGGTTGCCACCACGGTGGCCCTTTCGTTCATTTCTTTCTGGCGCGCCGCGGCCATCGTGCTCAGCGACCTGGCCTCCTCCGCGTTCTACGCCGGCGGCATCGCCGAGCAGGCCATCGGCAAGAGCGCGCCCTGGTTCATCCTCGGGGTGATGCTTTTCAGCTTTGCGGTCCGCTCCGTATACCTGGAGTCGTGCAGCATGTTCGTGCGCGGCGGGGTGTACGTGGTGGTGCGCGACGCCATGGGGCACTTCATGGCGCGGCTCTCGGTTTCCGCCCTGATCTTCGACTACATCCTGACGGGGCCGATCAGCGTGGTCAGCGCCGGCCATTACCTCGGCCGCCTGTTGAACGAGATCTCCGATCTGACCCGCTGGGGCGGGCACGTTCCTCCGAACACCTTCGCCGCGGTGTTCGGCATGGCGGTCACGGTCTACTTCTGGTGGAGCAACGTCAAGGGGATCCATGAATCCAGCGGAAAGGCGTTGCGCATCCTGCAAATCACCACCGTGATGGTCGTCGCCTTTCTGATCTGGTGCCCCCTGACTTTGCTGCTGCAGAAGGCTCCGGTGAAGCTGCCGCCCGCCCCGGTACCCGCCAACCTCCAATTCAGTTCCGATGCCCTGGGCTGGTTCCGCGGAACGTTTTGGCCGCAGATCGGGGCGGTGGCCATTGTCATCGCGTTCGGCCACTCGCTGCTGTCGTTGAGCGGCTTCGAGACCCTGGCGCAGGTGTACCGCGAGATCGCCTATCCCAAGATGAAAAACCTGCGCTACACCGGCAACCTGGTATGCGTGTACGCGGTGTTCTGCACGGGCGTGGTGACCCTTCTGGCCGGCATGATCATTCCCGAATCGGTCCGCGGCCAGTACGTGGACAACCTGCTGGGCGGCTTGGCCATGCACCTCGCCGGGCCGGAGTTTCTGCGGGTGGCCTTTCACGTCTTCGTGGTGGTGGTGGGCACGCTGATCCTCTCCGGCGCAGTGAACACGTCCATCATCGGGGCCAACGGCGTCCTCAACCGGCTGGCGGAAGACGGCGTGCTGGTGAGCTGGTTCCGCAAGCCGCACAAACGGTTCGGGACCACGCACCGGCTGATCAACGTCATTTCCGGGTTGCAATTCGCCACCATCATCCTCAGCCGCGGCGACGTCTACCTGCTGGGCGAAGCGTACGCGTTCGGAGTGGTGTGGAGCTTCTTCCTGAAGTCCCTGGGAGTGCTGGTGCTGCGCTTCCGGCGCCACGACCAGGAATACAAGACGCCGCTGAACCCGCGCATCGCGGGACGCGAGATTCCCGTGGGCCTCATCGTCACCACGCTGATTTTATTGATGGTGGCCCTGGCCAACCTGTTCTCCAAGCAGGTCGCCACCATCTACGGCGTCGGTTTCACCATCTTTCTGTTCGCGATTTTCACCATCTCCGAGAAGATTAACCTGCAGCGGCTGCACAACAAGCGGGAAGGGCTGGAGGAATTCAACCTGGAGATGCGGCCGGACGTCAGCGCCGAAGCGGTCCACGCGCGGCCCGGGTGCGTGCTGGTTTCGGTGCGCGACTACAGCCGCATGACCCATCTGCAGAACATCGTGGACAAGACCAACCTCAAACGGCACGATATCGTGGTGATGACCGTACGCCCGGTATCGGCCGGCGCGGGGGAATACGGGCTTTCCGAGAAACAGCTCTTCTCCGACTACGAAAAGGAACTGCTCTCGCGCGTGGTGACCCTGGCGGAGAAAGCCGGGAAAACGGTGGACCTGCTGGTAGTGCCCGGCGTAGACCCGTTCGACGCGATGGTGCAGACCGCGGCCAAGCTGAAGGCCTCCCGCCTTGTGACCGGCGTTTCGGCGAGCATGGATTCGGAGGAGTTGGCGCGGCGCATCGGGCTGTCCTGGGAGAGACTGCCCGAACCGCGGCATCCGTTCTCGCTGGAGATCATCAGCCCCGGCCGGCCCTCGATTTACGTGAACCTGGGCCCCCACCCGCCGCGCCTGTGGCCGGAGGACCTGGACCGCGCGCACGACCTTTGGCTGCGGCTGCAGGAAAACTTCGGCTCCCGGCTGCATCACCGCGACGTGGTCGGGGTGGCGTTGCGGCGGCTGCAGAAGGACCTGGACGGCGGCGGGCGCGACGAGGTGCTGTCGGATATCGACAGAGAGCTGCACAAGAACTGAGGGGTCTCGCAGACTCGAGGCGCCGCCGGGCCGGGCGTTCCCGGCCCCCACGCGACCGTCGCATTTTGCAGGGTCGAGGCATGCCACGACGGCAGGGCTTCGGACTGCTCCCGGGCTCGACGTTACAGGAATCCGCCTTTTAATCCGATAAGAACAGCAGAGGCCCTGCTGCCGATGACGTTCCTGCTGTTCCTCGCTTCGCTCGGTGTTTTGCATTACGTGCTCCGCAAGAGCGCGGAGACGGCTTCCGAGAGCCACCATCCCGCGGCGCCGGAAAGCGCGGCCGAGCCGGTGGCGACCCCCGGATTGCTGGCGCTGGGCCGGGCCCTGGAGCAGCATGGGCGCGGACGGGCGCCGCAGCCGGCTGCGGCGGAGACGCTTCAGGAACTCCGCGTCAAGTCTCCCAGTGAGCCTTGAAGCCGGAAATCTGCTCCAACGTTCGCGTGAAATCCCCCTGAAAGCAGATGGCGCGGTCGTCCACATAGACGTGCGCCGCGGGCTTCTTGTCGGTCACCGCGGCCACATACTCGGAGAGACCGTGGCGGGCGAGCCACTCTTCGACGTGGGGGCCCCAGCGGCAGGTGAAGACAATCACGTGGTAGCCCAGACCGTTGAGCGCCTGCAGGAACTCGCGGGCCCCGGGGCGCGGATCGTGGAAAACCTCCGCGCCTTTCCAGCCGTCGAATGCGTTCAAAACCCCGTCGAGGTCAACGCAAACCACCGGTTTATCCATGGCCGACCTCTCGCCTGAGGCGGGCCGCATAGCGGGCGCACAGGCGGCGGAAGCGGGCGCCATCGCCGGAATCGCCCAGCGCCTGTCGCGCCAGGTGGCAATAGCCCAGGCGGAACGCCAGCCAGGCGACGCGGTAGAACGGCAGCCGCGCGGCCACCCCGGAATCGCCGGATAGACGCGCATAGCCTTCCCGAAGGCGTGCCTCGCCGGCGGCATCGAGCCCGAACTCGATAGCGAAAGCGGCCAGGTCCCACGCGGCGTCTTACGGTCCGGGAAAGAAGTGATCGTCGTGATGATCGAGCGCGTCCGCCTTCATATAGCCGCGGGCTGTTTCCAGCCACTCGTGGCGCAGCATGCGCCCGTCGAGCGCGATGGCGGCGCCGTCCTCCACCGCGGCCCGCCAGCCCGAAACATCCGGGGCGTGCGGAACGTTGACGGCGATCAT
>JAIQFU010000319.1 GCA_020073115.1 Terriglobia bacterium | reverse complement strand
TGGCCTATAACGGCAACGGTTACGGTCGCAACGGGCTCGGTCTCGCCACGCGGGTTCCATGTGCCACCACCAGTTGTCGCCGTCGCAGCCGATTTCATGCCCGCCATCCCCGCCTTGACGAACCTCCCCGCCGGGTTCCGCACCCGGCCGTAGGTCATCCGATTCTGTTCCGCGTAGATCAACTCCACATACCCGAAAGAGAACGGAGTCTGGTGGACGATTCCGGCGACGCCTTCGTTCCCCTTCGCGCCGATGCCCGTGCGCCATCGAAGCGAAGTCCCGCGCCCCACGGCGTCCTTCCATTTCGGGCTCGCCTTCGTCAGAAAGTCGGCGAGAATGTACGTGGTCCCGCTTCCATCCGAGCGGTGCACCACGACGATCGCCGTGCCCGGGAGGCCAACGCCCGGGTTCGCCTTGACCATTTCCGGGTCGTTCCATTTGGCGATCCTGCCCATGAAAATGCCCGAAAGCGCCTCCGCGCTGAAGTTGAGTTCTTTGGAGACGCCGGGAACGTTGTATACCGGGACGACAGCCCCTACAACGGTCGGGAAGTGCAGGAGGCCGTTCGGGAAATCGGCCGCATCGGCGTCGCTGAGCGGCATGTCGGATGCTCCCAGATCCAGCACTCCGGCCTGAAGTTGGCGCATGCCGGCGCGGGAGCCAACGGACTGATAGTTGATGAGCGCATCGGGACGAAGCCGATGATACTCGTCGAACCATCTGGCGTAGATCGGGAAGGGGAACGTGGCGCCGGCGCCGTTGATCAGTGCCTGCGCGTGGGCAGGCGGAGACAGCGCTGCCAGGATCACGGCCGCGATTCGGATGCGGAAGAGCTTCATTCCGCCGTACTCTCGAGTGTTACGGTGCGGCCGGGGTAGTCCAGCGTCAAGATGAAATCCTGAAGCACGGCGTTCCCCAGGTTCCCGCCCCGCCGTTCCAGTTGCTCCGTGTCTCCGTAGCCTCTCTGCACGTAGGCTACTTCGATCGCGCCGAGATCGATCGTCTTGAGCTTGACTGACGTCGCCCATCCTTTGGTAAGACGCGCCCGGCCGAGATAGCCGCCCGCCTGCATCGGAATACCCGCTCGCGCAAGCTCCCGGAGCCCCAGTTTCTCCACAGCCTGGGGAAAAAGGATCAGCCCGAGACTCGATCCCGTGTCGATCGTGACCGGGAGCCGGGCGCCATTCACATAGCAGTCCTGAAGCACCGGCAGAACGGAGTTCTCCCGGAAAACCATGGGGAACGCGATGAAGCGCGCGTCGTCTGAACGGGAGGGCGGTCTGGACGGATCCGGGTCGGAGAACCGGATGCGCCGCCGGAAATAGTCGATCCGGACAGCCCGGGCGCTGAGGAAGCTGAAGCCCAGGACCCCGTGCAGCGGCCGGCCCAGAAACTCCGACATTCCTGCCAGGTCGATCGCCACGGCGTCGAGGTTGTGGACCACGAGATCGCCAAGTCTCAGCTCCGGGCAGACCGTGCGCTGTCCCGGGTTGCGCGCCGTCCCGGCCCCGGCGACGGTTCGTTGAGGGCCGAGCCGAAGCCCGAGTTCCCGAGCGAGTTGCGTGTCGATTGTCGATGTGTAGGTGCCTGTATCCAGCACGAAATTGAATGGCCCGCGGTCCTCAATCATGGCGCGAAGAACAATCTGGTTGTGAATAAAATCGAAGGCCAGCTCCACGTCCGAAGCAGACCAGGCACGGAGGCCCGCCAGGACGAAGATCGAAGCCAGCGTGAGAACGCGCCGCATCCGACCACAAGCGTAACAGGGTAGGCGAGGTGAAAAAAATGGGGCCGGCGCGCCGTACGCCGACCTCCCCGGGAATAGAGCGATTGGGGATACGTTCTGAAGCGGGGAGCTTACATCAGAAATTCACCCGCAGGGCCAACTGGATCTGCCGGTTTGTTCCGATGCCGATCTGGTTCGATACCGTCGAGTTGCGTACGCCGAAATTGCCGCCGGCGGTCGAGGCGGTGAACGCCTGGCCCGGCTGGAGTCCGGGTGCGCCCGGCCCGCTAGGGACAATCTGCTGAAGACGAAGATTGCCCGGGTTGGCGTAGTTCGCGTGGTTCAGGAGGTTGTAGATCTCGCCCCGGAACTCCACGTTCCCGCGTTCCGCGAACGGGAACTTCTTCCCGAGCGTCAGATCCAACTGGCTCAGCCCCGGTCCCGTCAGGCTGTTTCGCGAGGAATTGCCGAAGGCGCCGGGCAGCGGAATCGAGAATGCTGCGGGATTGATCCAGTTCAGGCCATTGCGCAGATACGGGTCCACGCCCGCCACCACGTCCGGCCGCCGCACATTGCGGCTGTTGCCACCGCCCAGGGTGTTGATCACCGGCGTACTCATGACCTGGCCGCCGACGACCACCGGATTGGCGTAGAACCTGCCGTCCCGGCTGTCCTGGTAGAGCACGTCGGGCCGCGTGATCAGAACGTCGACCGGCACGCCGGTCCGCGCATTCACAATGCCGCCGAACTGCCAGCCGCCCAGGACGGCTTCCATCAGCGGCGAAGCCTGCGCCAGGTGCTTCTTGCCTTTGCCGAACGGAAGCTCGTAGAGCGCCGTCATGTTGAAGCTCTGCCGGATATCGAAGTTGTTGCTGCCGTGGTCCGCGTTGAAGTCATACGGATTGCCGGCCGTGTTCGCCTCGTTCGATCCCGCCGAGTTGCCGATGCTGTGGCCCCAGGTGTACTGCATCCCCAGCGACAGGCCGGAACTGTAGCGCCGGTTGGCCGTCACCTGCATGGAGCTGTAGTAATCCCTGCCGCCGCTGGTCTTGTAGTCGATCTCGGCGAAGCGGTTGCCGAATTCCCGGTTCACGATCGCCGTTCCAGTGGTGGGATTCATCCCCACGCTGAGGATCTTATTGGTGATGCTGCGCAGAAAGAGGTTCCTTCCCTGGCTGCCCACGTAGGCTACCGTCAAAAGCGTATTGCCCGGCAGTTCCTGCTGCACGGAAGCGGTGTACTGCAAAATGCGCTCGGGAATGCGGTAGCCCGGTCCGTAAGCGCGCGGCTGGAAGCCCAAGTTGGGGTCGTTGATATTGTAGGATGTGTAGATCTGTTTCACATCCAGCGGGTAGGCCAGCAGCGGGCCGGAACTGATCGTCTTGCCGATGCGGTCGTTGGCCTCCGGCTGAAGCTGGTCTTCGGTTTGCCCAGGGCCGTAGTAGAATCCCGAGCCGGCGCGGAAGACGGTCTTGCCGTTGAATCTCCGGGGTGACCAGGCGAACGCCAGGCGTGGCCCGAAATTCCGATCCGACGACTGGTACCAGTCTCCCTGATAGCCCGGCAGGATCGTGCCCTGGAGCATGTCGAAGACCACCGCCTTGTTATTCACTTCGTGCAGCGGTTGATAGTATTCCCACCTCAGGCCGTAGCTCATGGTCAGGGTGGGATTGATCTTCCACTCGTCCTGCGCGTAGAGGATGTAGTAATTCTGCCTCATGTGCGCCATCCCGGAAAGACCGGTAAACGGACTCGTTGCGCTCAGGTCGCCATTGAAGGCGATGGACGAAGGCTGGTTCGCCAGGAAGGCCGCGACGTTCGAGAAGGAGTACGTCGTACCGCCGAGTTGGTCGTTGTACAGCGTCAGCGCGCGAATCTCCCCGCCGAACTTCATGCTGTGGTCGCCATGGATGACGCTCAGGTTGTCCAGGTAAGAGGTCGAGAAATTCGTATACGGCGCTCCGCGGCCGTTAAACGAACTGCTGAGCCGGATCAGCCCGCTGGGAATCGCGAGCCCGGCGCTGCCGGTCTGCCCCGCGATTCCGCCGAGCGCCACGCTGCCGCTCAGGTTGATGGTCACGCCGTTGATATTGGCGTTGGGGCTCGGCCCGGGGATGCCCTCCACGCGAGTCTTCGACCCGTTGAAGCCGACCTTGGTCTGGTTGATTACTCTCGGGCTCAACAGCTGATTCAGGCTGACCACCGCGTTCTGGGGGACAATGCTGGTGGCGTAGATGCTGCCGGTCGAGTTCTGGGTCTGCGAGGACTGGCCCTGATCGCGGAAGTACCGCACGAAGAGGCGCAGCTTGTCCGTAAAGTTATAGTCGAACCGCGCGCCCCCGGAATTCTCCGACACGCTCGCGGGCGCATTCACGTTGACGATGTCGAGATTCGGGTCGGAGGAAGGCGTCTGCCCGATGGGGAACGCAGCCAGCAACGGCTGAATGGCCGGTACAGCCTTAGCGCGCGCCGCTGCGCTGAGGGTGCTCTCTACAATCGGCGAGCTGGTGTTCTGGCGCAGGCCTTCGTAGCTCAGGAAGAAGAACGCCTTGTCCTTCGCGATTGGGCCGCCGGTCGAGCCGCCGAACTGGTTCAGCCGCAGCTTCGATTTCACCGCGCGGTCGAAGAAATTGCGCGCATCCAGGTCGTCGTTGCGCAAATACTCGAATAGCGAGCCATGATACTGGTTCGACCCGGATTTGGTGATGAAACTGATCTGCCCGCCCGTGCCGGTTCCGTATTCGGCCGGGTAGTTACTGCTGTCCACGCGGAACTCCTGGACGTTCTCCAGGCTCTGCTCCAGGCGGAACAGCGACGTAGTTTCTCCGTTCAGGTTGCCGGGCGAGGCATCCACAATGTTGCCGCCTTCCACGCCGTCGTACCGGATGATATTTTCCTGGTTCGAGCGGCCGCTGAAGCGGATGTTGTCGAATGTGCCGCTGCCGTTGTTCATCGCGCCCGGCGCCATGAGGTAGAGCTGCGACACTTGGCGGCCATTCAGCGGGAGCGTCGCCACCTCCCGCTCGTTCACGTTCGCGCCCACCTTGGCGGAGCTGGTGTCCACCACCACCAGGTCGCCCCCATCGACGGTGACCTGCGTGTTCACGGTCGACGGCTGGAGCGCGACGTTGAGCGTGCGTTCCTGGCCGACCCGCATGCTGATGCCCGTGATTTGGGCCGGGGCCATGCCCACCGCTTCCGCCGTCAATGTATAGGTGGCAGGCTGCAACTGGGCAGCCACGTAGCTACCCCGGTCATCGCTCTTCACCTGCCTGTTTTCTCCGGTCTTTTCGTTCTTGACCGTTACCGTTGCGCCGGGCACGACCGCGCCGGACGCATCCGTTACCGCGCCGACGATGCGGGCCGCATCGGTCTGGCCGTAAGCCAGGGGCAGCAGGAGCGTCCCCAGAAGAGTCGCTCGCAAAAGTCTGTTGATCGTAGTATCCACTGTGAGCATCAGGAGCTAGGCTAAACGGGCGCCGTTACAGGTTAATGAAAAGCTGATGAAGTTCGCGTGGCGCCGGCAGCGGGACGTGCGTTTCAGCCCGCCCCACTGTGTTACCGGCGGCCGGTCGCGTGGGGTTCGGCCTCGAACATGTAGCCGAATCCCCGGACGGAATGGATCAGGCCGCTCTCCAGCTTCTGGCGAAGCCGGAGGATATAGACGTCGATGGCGCGATCTGTGATGGCATGATCCCCGCCCCAGACTGCGTCCAGCAGTTGGCCCCGGCTGAACACTATCCCGGGACGGCCCATGAGGTATTCCAGAACCCGGAACTCCGTAGCGGTCAACGGGACCGGTTTGCCGTTCCTCAGCACTTCGCAGCGGCTCCGATTCAATTCCACGCCCCCGGCGCGCAGAAGGACCGCGCCGGGGGCCGCCTGGATTTGCCGGAACTGAAGGCGTATGCGCGCCACCAGTTCGCGCACGAAGAAGGGCTTCACCATGTAGTCGTTGGCCCCGAGTTCCAAGCCGACGACGCGGTCGGACTCCGAGCCGCGGGCAGTCAGAAAGATGATGGGAACGGACCCGATCTCCGGGTCCTGGCGTATCCGGCGGCAAATATCCAGCCCGTCGCCGTCGGGCAGCAAGATATCCAAAAGGAGCAGATCCGGCCGGGCGCTGCGGCACAGGTCCACGGCGCCTTTTCCGGTTTGCGCGCCGCAAAAAACAAAACCTTCCTTTTCCAGGTTGTACTTCACCAGGCCGAACAGGTCCGAATCGTCTTCGATCAGCAGGATCTTCTTGTTCATACGCTGCGCCCAAGCGTATAAAGCGTACTTCATCCCGCTTTACGAAACGATTACGCAATCGTGAAAGCGCGTCGAAATTCCGACCCGGCCCGCCATTTCGAGGGCGGGACACGGCTCATTGTTCCAGCGGCGATACGGTGAGGCGTTCCCCGTCTGAGCGCCATGCTGCAGGATGTACCCCAGCTCGTCCACCCCTTTCAGCAGGCAGTGCATGGAGAACGCATCGATCGGAAACTCCACCTTCCGTCCGGAAGGCGTGGTCAAGGTCTGGTTGGCGAGGTCGATCTTGACCGTGGCGTCCGGGCCGGCGGCGAACAGTTCCGCGTGGACGTCAGCCGGAACGACGATGGGGAGCAGCGAGTTCTTCAGGGCGTTCTGCTTGAAGATGTCGGCGAAGGAGGTGCTGATTACCGCGCGGAAACCGAA
>JAIQFU010000318.1 GCA_020073115.1 Terriglobia bacterium | reverse complement strand
TAAAGCAGCGCGGCGATCATCGTTCGTTTCAAGGCGGCAGCACCGGCGGAGCGACCGGCCCGAGTCCCGTCATGTAGAACTGAACGTATTCCCCCGGATGAGCGGGGCTCTCAGGCGTGATCGGGCCGCTGAAATCCTGGTGTACCGCGAGCGGTTGCGCGCCGCCCGTGTCGATGAAACCGATCTGCGGCGAACCGGAAACATACAGCGTGGCGGTGTTACCGCCCTCGAATGTAGGGTCGGATTCCGCCTCGGCGAACAGCAGACGCTCGCCTCCGGAGGTTTCCCACGGAATCTGAAAACAAACCTGCGACGGCGCGACCGACTGCAACGGCAAGGGAGCGCCGTCCAGAAGCAAGGTCAGCCTGCCGAGGGAATATGGGAGCGGAGGGGCCGCGGCGGCGGGGGCATCCGCCAAGCCCGACCCGCGGGCGCAAAAGGCGGACCCGGCGACGCCCGGCTGCCAGAAGGAGCCGTACGGCAGGATGGTGAGGGTTCTGCCGGCGAGTTGTGACACGTCTCCAGAGAGCACATCGATCTTGAGGAGGCGGCCGGCGGCAGTCACTGCATACGCGATTTGGCCGTAGCCCGCCAGCACGGCTTCCGTTACGCCAGCGGGGTCGTGCGTCACCTGTCGAAACCCGTTCCCATCGGCCCCCACGATGAACAGTTGCGTCGCGCCCGCCCCCTCCCCCGAGGCCAGCGCGGCGGAAGTAAATGCGACTGTCGCGCCGTCATTGCTGGTCCCGACAAGGATCGATGGCGGCGGTCTGGGTCAGCGCCAAAGTGGGCAGAGTCTGCACGCCGCTCAGGGTGGCGAGGAAAACGCTCTGGTCGCGGGTAGCGAAAACGGCGGTCCCATCGTCGGAGATCGCCGGCCGGCCCAGTTTGGTCGCGGCGATTTCCCAATAGGTCTTTGTCTCGGCTGTTTGCAGGTCCGAAACGAGGGCCGGGGAGACCATGGAGCCGTCGCAGCACGCCGTGGCGTAACGGCCGTTCGGGCTGATCCGCGCGTCGCCTGTAATGGCGAGATCCGCGCGTTCGGAAATGCCCCTGAACTCGCTATGGGATTTCGCCCGCGTCAGGCACGAACTCCCCGGATAATAGCAGTCGCGGCCGGTGATCAGCGCTCGAACCGAGCCATCCGCGCTGAACTCCGCGCCCTCCATCCGGTAGTAGTTCGTCATCCCGGGGTCGTCCGGGCTGGGCGCCACGCGCTGTCGCTGTTCCCAGAGACTCAACCCCGCGCCGTCGATCCGGAACAGCTTGGCCCACCCATATTGGCTGTACCCCCGCATCGTCAGCGAAGAAGAGAAAGCCAGAACGCTGCCGTCGGCCGTGGTGGCCAGGTTATAGAATTGCGCGCCAATCGGCCCGCAGCAGGCGAAGAGGAAGAACAGGCCCTTGATCATCTCTCTCAAAGACCCGCGAGGCCCGCCGGCAACTACACCCGCCGGGCTACCTGCCGAACATCGCCACTGCGTCCAGCACGATCCCCGTCCGCGGACTCCACATCACCGCCACGCCTCCGATAAAGCCGCGCCGCACGCCCGCGGGACAAGGCGGCAGCCGGTGCTCCAACTCCGGTGGGAACGGCACGAATCGCTTTTCGAGTCCCGGCGGAAGCGCGCCGTTGCGGCGGATCTGTCTTTCCAGGCCGGGCGGCAGGTGGCCGTCGCGTCTTGCCAGCCCCGGCGGCAAGCCCCCGGGCCGCGAATGATAGAAATTCAGGATCGCGGTTCTGTCCGCGGCGCGGTACTCCCGCGAAAACTCGGCTCTCCGCTCCTTATCCTTCCCCGGCTTTTCCGCGGCCGGCGAATCCCCGCCTCGCCCGCGTCCTCTGCCGCGCCCCTCCTTGGCTGGAAGGGCAGCCATCGCGATCGACAATACCGCCACCAGAGAAATGAATCTCAGCATGGCTGCATCCTAGCACCCGCCGCGGCGCACGCCTACGTTGAAAAAGGACAACATTGCCGCTCTATTACAATGGTTTTAGCCATGAAACGCTCCGGAACCGCCGATTTACCCCTGCACGGCGGCCACGTTCCGGCGTGGCTCGCGGAGCGCATGACCAGGCTCGGCGCGGCGATCTCCGAGAGCATCCTCTATCACTACGGGCCCTCCGAACTGCTCACGCGCCTCAGCGATCCGTTCTGGTTCCAGGCCTTCGGCTCGGTCATGGGGATGGACTGGCATTCTTCCGGCATCACCACCTCCGTGATGGGGGCGCTGAAACGCGGGCTGAATCCGCGCGCTCACGAGTTGGGCATCTACATCTGCGGCGGCCGCGGCCGCCACTCCCGCCGTACGCCGGACGAACTGCGCGCCGTGGCGGAAGAGCGCAGCCTCGATGGCGAAGCCCTGGTACGCGCCAGCCGGCTCACCGCGCGCGTGGACAATAACGCCATCGCCGATGGGTTCCAGATCTACCTGCACACCTTCGTGGTGGCCGCCTCGGGCGAATGGGCCGTGGTGCAGCAGGGGATGAACGAGGCCAGCCGGCTCGCACGCCGCTACCACTGGCACTCGGCCGCGGTGCGCGATTTCACCTCGGAGCCGCACACGGGCATCGTCGGCGAACGCCAGGGCGTGATCATGAACCTGGTGGACCGCCACGCCGCCCCCGCGCAGCAGGCGATGATCGCAGCCACTCGCGAACTACCCGACGCCACGCTCCAGGAGTTCCGCAGGCTCACGGCCCCGGGCCATCACGAAGTCCGCGCCGAAGACGTGGACCTGAAGCGCCTCGGCGCGGCCCTGGCGGCGGCCTATGAGCGCGACCTCCGCGATTTCGCCTCCCTGCTGCTTTTGGAAAACGTCGGGCCGCGCACGCTGCAATCCCTGGCCCTCATCGCCGAAGTCGTTCACGGCGCGCCCACGCGGTTTGCGGACCCGGCGCGCTTCTCCTTCGCCCTGGGCGGCAAGGACCGGCATCCCTTTCCCGTACCGCTCAAGACTTACGACCAGTCGATATCGGTCCTGCGCGGTTCGCTGGATGCCGCAAAGCTGGGGGACGGCGAAAAAATGGAGGGTTTCCGCCGGCTCGACCGCTTTGTGCGCGCGGTGGAGGAACGCTGCCATCCGCGGGCGGATTTCGACGCCGCCATCGCGCACGAAAACGCGATCTCGCCGGCCCTGGGCGGCCGCAGCGTCTTCGACGACAAAAAACCCCGGAAACCCAAGCCCGCGCAACTGACGCTCTGGTAGTGGGGCAGGTGGCCCCCCCTGGCGGAGCGGAGACCTGCCCCACCAGGCGCTACCATGTCTCCCATGGACCGCAGAACATTCCTTCAGTCCGCCGCCGCGCTGGCCGCCGCCCGTGGTTCGTCGGCCGCGCCCCCCGCAAAGATGATCGGCATCCAGATCGGGGCCGTTTCCTTCGTGGACGAGGGCGTCGAAAAGACCCTCGATATCCTCCAGGAATCCGCCTCCGTCAACACGCTCTTCATCGCCACTTTCACTTACGGGCGCGGCATCGCCGGACGGCAGGTGCCGGGCCAGCCCTTGCCCGACCACGGAAAACAGGAGTACGACAACGGCGCGGGACCGGGCACGTTCCAGGGCGGCAGCTACACCGCCGTTCACCCGCAGTTCTACAAGGGCACCGTCATCCAGGATTTCCGTGCGCCCGACTTCGGCGACTACGACGTGCTGGAATCCGTGCTTCCCGCCGCCCGCAAGCGCGGACTCCGCACCGTCTGCTGGTTCGAGGACGTGTTCAGCGGCCAGGGCGAGCGCATCCCCAACATCCAACTGGCGCAGGAGAGAAGGCTCGACGGCCGCAACGCCAACACGCTCTGCTTCAATAACCCGAACTATCGCAACTGGCTGTTGGGCGCGGCGGAGGATTACGCCCGGTCGTACGAGATCGATGGCATCATGTGGGGCTCGGAGCGGCAGGGGGCCTTCGCCAACCTGCTCGCCTCCAGCCACGCCGGCAACCGCGATACCGGGGGCGTCACATGCTTTTGCGATTTCTGCGAACGGAAGGCCCGCGAGCGCGGCATCGATCCCGCCCGCGCACGCGAGGGCTTCCGCGCGCTGGGAGCTTTCGTCCAGGGCGCCCGGCAGGGCCGCGCCCCGGTGGACGGCTGTTATGTCGCGGTATGGCGCCTGATGCTGCGCTACCCCGAGATGCTGGCCTGGGAAACCTTGTGGACCGACAGCCTGCGCGAGACCTACGCCGCTATCTACAAACGGGTGAAGGAGGTCAAACCCGCCATCGGCGTCGGCTGGCACATCTGGCACAACAACTCCTTCAGCCCCATCTACCGCGCCGAGCAGGACCTGTCCGAGCTATCCCGGTACTCCGATTTTCTCAAAATGGTCATGTACCACAACTGCGGCGGCGAGCGCATGGCGGACTACATCCGCAACGTCAATGGGACGCTCTACCACGACGTCCCGCCGCAACAACTGCTCGATTTCCATGGTCGGGTCCTGGGCTATGGGCAGGAAAAGAGTCTCGCCGATCTCCCTCGCACCGGCCTCTCGGCGGATTACGTATTTCGCGAGGCGCGCCGCGCCCGCCAGGCGTTGAGCGGGACGAAGACTCAACTGTGGCCGGGAATCGATATCGATATCCCCACCCGCGCCACTTCCAGCAAATCGAGCCCCGAAGGAACGCGGGATGCCGTGATGGCGGCGTTTCGCGGCGGGGCGGACGGCGTGATCCTTTCGCGCAAGTACTCGGAGATGCGGCTGGCGAATCTCAAAGGCGCGGGGGAAGCTACGAAGCAGTAAATTCGAGCAACCCGGGAGGCCGCTCCACTCCACTGGCTGCGGCAGTGGGGCGGGCCTCCCGGCCTGCCTGGTCATGGGCGTTACCGCCGGCCATGGCCCCGGGATCCGCCCCGGAACCCTTCACGGAATCCGCCGCGGTGTTCCATCCGTTCGTGCCGTTCGTGCTCCATGCGCTCATGCCGTTCGTGCCCGCCGTAGTTATAACCGTATCCGCCGTAGCCGTTTCCGTAATACGGATAGCTATAAGCCGGGGGCGCGTAGACGTAAGGATCGTAGTAGTAGCCTTGAGAATAGTACGGGTCGTAGTAAGGATCGGGAGCAGGATAGGCGTACGGGTAGGCCGGATACGCGGGGCCACCCACATAAACTCCGAAATGCACCCTGGCGTCGGCCTTGTGCGGAGCCGCAAACAGCATGGCGGCGAGAGCGATTACCGGAAGGCCGAGTTTTTTCAGCATCTTCCACCTCCTGCTTATTGGACGCGGCGGGCGCGCGCCAGGAGTGCAAAGGATTGTAACGTGCGAAACGGAACCGGAATTGGGGCTGTGGGATAATCGCTGGCATGCGCTCAGGAAGGATTCGCCCCTTGTTTCCGGCCCTCCTCCTCGCCGCGGCCGCAGGCGCCCAGAACCCGGCGGCAGACCCCGCCGACCTCGTCCAGCAGGGTCAGGCCCTCACCCGGCTAGGCAAGATGGATGAGGCCCTCAATTTGTACCGCAACGCCCTGCAGCTTGCGCCTGACTCCTTCCCGGCCAACGATGCGGCGGGCGTGGCCCTCGATCTCACGGGAGAGTACGCCGAGGCCCGGAAGCACTTCGCCAAGGCTATCCAGGCCGCGCCTTCGCCCGCTAACAAGATCCGGGCTTTGCGCGACATGGCTCTCTCGTACGCCTTCGAGGGCAACTGCAAAGCGGCGGTTCCGCACGATCAGCAGGCCTACGACCTGGAACTCGCCGCCAAGGACTTCTACAACGCGGGCGAGGTGGCCGACGAACTGGCGCGCATCTGCATCGATTCAGGCGACCTGGACGCCGCGGCCAAGTGGTATCGCGCCGGCTACGAGGCAGGGTTGCGCGAGCCCGATATCCAGCCCGCCCGCAAACATTTGTGGGAGTTCCGCTGGGAGCATGCGCAGGCGCGCATCGCCGCCCGGCGGGGGGATAAGGCCGAAGCGGAGAAGCGCGTGGCCGCCGCCAAAGCCGCGCTGGCCCACGGCGACAACGGGCAACAGCAGCAGTTCCTGCCCTATCTCCTGGGTTATGTTGCGTTTTATGCGGGCGACTACAAGACGGCGTTGGACGGCTTCCAGGATGCCAATCAGAACGACCCGTTCATCCTGGCGATGATGGCCCAGGCCGACGAGAAGCTGGGGAAGAAAGGCGAGGCGGCGGACCTGTATCGGCGCATCCTCACCTTCTCCGCCCACAACCCGCCCGTGGCCTACGCCCGCCCCCTGGCGAAGAAGAAACTGGGCCGGAGCTGATCCTTATTCCAATTGGAACGTCACCCGGATCGTGGTGAGCACTTCCACGGGCTGGCCGTTCAACAACGTCGGCGAATAGCGCCACTGGCGGACGGCGTCGAGCGCGGCGCGCGAAAGTTCCGGGTCCACCTCGCTGCTCATGGGAGTGAGGTTCAGCAGTTCGCCCTGAATGGAGATCACGGCGCGGAGGACCACGGCGCCCTCCACCCCGCGCTGCTGGGAGTCCGCGGGGTAGACCGGCTTCACGTGATAGATGAGCCTGGTGGCCTGCACGTTGCCGCCCACGCGAATCCTGCGCGGAGTGCGAGGCGCGGGCAGGGGAGGGGCGAGCCGGGGCGCGGTAACGACAATCGTCTCGGTCACCTGTCCCATCACCAACTCGGCGTCGAGACGCGCCGCCGCCGCGGGCGCGAGCTTCACATCTTTTTTGAAGGTAACGAAGCCGGGCGCGCGGATTTCTACGCCATAGCTCCCGGGCGGAACCGAGGCGAATTTGAACTCGCCGGCGCCATCGGCGCGTGTGACCTCCTGGTGGGAGCCGTCGGCGCGCTTGATGGCTACTTCGCAGCCGGGGATGACGGCGCCGCTGGGATCCCAGACGGCCCCCGTGAGCGAAGCGTTCCCCGCCTGCGCGCGGGCGGTGATGGCGGCCGCGGCCAGCAGGACGGCCAGGCCGCCCGCGGCCACGGCGGCGGCGGCGCGGCGGCCCAGCGGCTGCCGGTTGCGGCCCCGGTCCAGAAGGGCGCGTACCCGCGTCTCCAGGTCCGACATGTCCGCCATGGCCGGCGCCTGCGTCCAGGTGCGCGGGCGGGATGCCACGGTCAGCGCCAGGTCGAGAAGACGCCCGGCGTAATCCGGGGGCGCGATGCCGCGCCGCAGCACGGCGTCATCGCAAGCCTGCTCGCGGGCGCTGCGAAGCTGGCGCGCGCCCAGCCAGGCCAGCGGATG
>JAIQFU010000317.1 GCA_020073115.1 Terriglobia bacterium | reverse complement strand
CGAGAGAGGCCGGGTCGTGAAATTGCTCCAGCGCGCGCCTGGTTTGCGGCGTCAGGCTCGCCGTTTTCCCAACAGTCGCGATCTCCAGCGGACCGCCGGCCCAACGGATTGGTATCGCGTTCTGCAACTGTGCCATCTCGCCTTCCCATCCTCCCGCGAGCTGCCAAAGCGCTCCGCCCATCGGCCTTGCGCGAAATTGAAGATAGCCAGCTCTTTTTCTTGTTTTCTACATCTTGACACAGTTCCCCACCGCTCCGGCGACGGCCTACGGCGCGAAGCGTCGCGGCGCGCGCCGCCTGGACTCGTTAGCGTTCCATCCCGGAGCGTACGATTCGTATGCCGAATACCGACGGCGTCGATCTGCCGTTGGTCGCTTCGAATCGCACCGTCGCCTTCGTCTTGCCTGCGGTCAAGTTCGCGGGGATCTGATACTCGACATCGAAGAAGCGGATCTCCTGCTCCGGACTGCGCCGCGCTCCGGTCTGTTCGCCGACCTTCTTGCCGTCCACCTGTACATCGCAGGCGCTGGCTCCAGGATTCTCATTGCTGTAGGTGACAATCAATGTCAGAGGGTCCGCGGGATTGACAGGCAAGTCGAAGGAAAACCACTTTGTCGCGCTTCTGCCGAAACGCCCCTCCACCCGTACGGGCGAGCTGCCTTCCCCTTGCTGGTTCGAATCGCGCTCCGCCTGCATCTGGCCGGGCTGCGCAAAACCGATTGTCGCCGCTTCCAATTTCTTCTGCTTTTCTTCCCGCGCCCGGTATTCCGTCTCCCTCTTGGTCCACTCCGCGGGCGTATACATGTCCCAGTACACCGCATACCGTCTGCGCGGGAGTTGATAGAACGGGACGAAGTCGATCTCCTGTTTCAGCCCGGCGCCCGTCGTCCGGAATGTGCCCGGCTTGCCCGCAACGGGTTTCAGCCAGTTCGCCACGGGCTGCTCGGGCGCCACCAGCACCGGCGGGTCCGGTCTGGGCGTTCCACCCCGTTCGAACACCTCAGGCCCCAGGTCTCCCGCCAGGACCAGCGGTCCCCACATCACCGCGAAGCGGTTGGGATTATCGGCAAGCGGCTCCTTGCGAAGGGCCTTGGGAATTACGAGCTCGACCGTGTCTCCCGCTTTCCATGTCCGCGCGATTTCGACATACGAATTCCCCGGGGCGACCGTTCTGATCGCACGGCCGTTGACTTTGACGCTGAATCCGGCGCCCGCCCAGAACGGGCGGCGCAGCGCCAGCGTGAATTTTTTCGGTGATCGCGGCGCGACCTTGACCGTCGCGGTTTGCCCCACGGGCAGGTCGGTGGCAACCTCGAGCTTCACACCCGCGGATTTCCACTCCGCGGTGGAAGGCGCGTACAGGCTCACCCACAGCTTATCGCCGGATTCGTAGTAAAGTCCGTCCGCGTGCAGTGCATGGCTCTCCATCGCCGATCCCACGCAACACGTAAAGGATTGGGACTTCCCCTGGTATTCGTGCTGAACGCCCCGGCCCACCGGAACCATGTAGCAGACGCGCCCGTCGTCCGGATCCTGAGACGCCAGAATGTGATTGAACAGCGCGCGTTCCTGATAGTCGGCGTACCGCGCATCCGGCTGCACGGAAAACAGCGTGCGCGCCATTTTGATCATGTTATAGACGTTGCAGGTCTCGGCGGTGCGGCCGTCCACCATATTCGACAATTGGTCCGGCTGTCCGAAGTACTCGTTCCTCGTGTTGCCCCCCGTGGCGAAGGTGTGGTGCTGCGTCACCTCGTCCCAGAAGTACTTTGCCGCCGCGCCTTCGGTTTCGTTCCCGCTGTACAGGTACACCTTCAACGCCCCATAGAGCTTGGGAACCTGAGTGTTCCCGTGGACTCCGGGAAGAACGTCCTTCCTCTCGGCCAACCGGTCGACGATCGCCGCGTGATGGAACTTCGCGGCCAGCGCCAGCCAGCGCGCCTCGCCCGTGTCCGCGTAAAGGTCGGCCATCACCTCGTTCATTCCGCCGAACTCGGTCGCCAGCATTCGCTGTATCTGCTCGTTGCTGAGCGGCGACAAAATGCCCTCGGCCCATCCCGCGAACTTGATCTCCACATCCAGGGCCGTGCGGTTTCCCGTGTAGCGATAGGCGTCCCGGAGACCCGCGAAGATCTTGTGTTGGACGTACCACGGCGACCACATGCCGTTCAGGTCGAAGCCGCCGGACCGGATTATGCCTTTGCTGAGCTGCTGAAAAAGGCTCTTCCCGTCGGTCCGGTTCCTGTCCATGAGAGCCCCCACATAGCCGTCGCCCTGAGCGTCCTGGATGAGCTTAAGCTCGTTGACCATGTAGTTCACCCGCTCTCGGAAGCGGGCGTCGCCGGTGGCGGCCCAGGCCATGCTGATCCCCGAAAGATAGTGTCCGGCGATGTGTCCGGTCAGTTGCCGGCCATCTCCATCCCAACCGCCGTAGCCCTGGGCTTTCGGCTCCAGCTTGGCGCTCCGGCGCAGAAACGCCAGCATTCGGTCGGGTTCCAGGGTGAGCAGGTACTCGAGTTCGAGATCCTGCGCGTGTTTGAGTGGTCCTCCTGTCAATCGGACGCCGTCCAGCGGTAAAGGACGCGCCTTAACAAGGCGCCGTTCGGAATCAAGTGCGGGGTTCGTGACCTGCGCCGCGGCAAACGCCGGGATAAATGCTGCGGCAAGGACTATAAGGAAGGCTTTATTCAAGCAGCGATCTCCATTCTCAACAAAACCAGAAAGTCAGATTTCCAGTGTAACGATTTGCGGAGAGCTGTGCTCAAAGCACCGGGGCCAAATCGGAGCCGAATCTCCTAGCAATTCTAGTGCCAGGGCATCGCCGGGCCGTCCGCTCCCACCACGCCGGTGCGGTGGTAGTCCTTTGGAGCTATTTGGCGGGCTGCCTGTTACTTGGCATGGAAAGTACACCGTCCCTCTGTGGAGTGCCGATCTTTCAACGTCTTCGCCCCCGCTCTTTGCCCGCCCTGGTTCTTATCCTTGCCACGCTCCTCTGGCCGCTCCGGGGCATATCCGCGGACGCGCCTGCGGTGGAAATTGCGCCCTCCGGACAGGGCGTGCGTCCGTTTTTGCTGCCGCTTCCAAAGGCGCAACCCGATCCTCGCGTTCCCGGCTCTTTGAAGTCCAAACGGCTGCTCGCTGTTATTCCGGATTACCAGACGGTCGATCCCACCGATACAGGCGCCCCACTTTCACCGGCGCAGAAATGGAACCTGGCGCTCAAGGAGACGGTGGACCCATTCAACCTCGTCAATGCCCTGATGACGGCGGGCTTTTCTCAGGCCGGCGATCAGACTCCAAAATACGGCGAAGGCGCAGGGGCGTACGGGAAGCGTGTCGCCGCCGCGGCAGCCGATTTGGGAACCCAGAACGTATTCAGCGCCGGCGTACTCGCCAACCTGCTTCACCAGGACCCGAGGTACTTCCGTATGGGGCCGCGCGCTGGAATCCTGAAGCGGGCTGCCTACTCCGTCACGCGGGTCGCCGTCACGCGGCAGGATTCGGGCAAAGCCGCCTTCAACGCTTCCGGACTTGGCGGCATGGTTCTGGGCATTGCGGCTTCCAATCTCTACTATCCGCCGGCGAGCGTCCGCGGCTATGTCATGGCCGAGCGCCTGACCACCGGTCTGACGGGCGGCGTGACCGGCAATCTCATGTCCGAATTCCTCCCGGATATCCAGAAGAAATTCCTGACGAAGCTGTTCCACAAGCACGCCGCAGACTCAAACTGACGTCCGGGTAGGTTGGTGTTATCCGTGTTCATCCGTGTTCATCCGTGGCTAAATTAGGTTCTTGCCATATCCCGATGTTCAATATCGAACAACCCCTCGCCTCACGAGTAATTCCTCGTACGGACAGTCGCTTCTTACGCCAATTTTATATAGGTTAAGGGCCTTATAATCTGTTGGAGCCGATAGGCCCCGGACGTGTCGCAGGTGACGAAAGAACTCGTTCCGGGCGGTAAGAAGTGAGGAGTTCCATGCCACCTCCCATGGCGGACGAGACGCTGCCCCTTCCAGCCATTCTATTGGCGGCGGGCGATGACGGATTGCGCTGCACGCTGGCCGACCTGATTCGTCAGAACGGCTTCCTCGTCATCGAAGCCCATGATCGCCCCTCCGCGCTCCGTGTCGCTCAAACGCACTCAAGGCCTATTCGCCTGCTTCTGATCGAGGTGAGCCTCTACGAAGCGAGTTGGGCCGCCCTCGTCAATGAGTGCCGCCCGGGAATACGAATGTGGTTTGTGAGCTGTCACGCGAACGGAACGACGGCGGAGATATTGGCCCCGGAGACGGCCGTGCGGAATATTGACCGCATTTATTGGGGTGACAAGCGAGTCGGCCGTCCGCGTCGACGATGCCGTGATCGAAGCGCCACAGCCGTCGGCGGCTGAAATCCGGCGCTCGGAGAATGTGGTCCTGAGACACTGGCGCGCGCCGCCCGGTTCTTCATCGCCTGCTGCTCAGCAGCCACTCGTGATGACGAACTAACAGGCAGTCGGAATCTTGGACAGGCGAACCTGTCATTTCAACCACGCACGCTCCGTGCGCATCAAAGTCCAACCCGCACTCGTTGCTTCCCTGAAGCAGCAGTAAGTGACCGTTATCCGGCCAGCGACAGCCATAAAATGGGCATCGCCGTCCTTGGTCGCCCGAACCCGAACACGTAGGTGCGCTCAATTTTCGGAGAGGCATGTCTGGATCCACCGAAGGTCAATAGTAGGCGTGATCTGGAATCCGGGCAAGACCTAATACGCGCCTTGGACGGCGAGCCGGTACTGGTAGGCCCATACCCGGCTGGAGTGGAATCTGAACGCGCTCGCCGGCTGCACTGGAACGGTGATCGGATCCCGTCAACGCGCCTTCAGCGCTCTTTCAGAAATGGTTTGACCAATCGCTCCCGTACACTCGCGGCACGCAACCGTTCGCTAATAGTTGCGAGCCGCGACCTAAGGGAGCGGCTGGCTGTCCGCGGGCAAGCGCCACATGATCACGGCCTGTTCTACCCGGTGTGCGCCGCCGCCTTGGCGCGGCCGTAGAGTACGTCGGCGACGAAATCCATATCCTCAAGCAGCCCCGCCTGAGCGCGGCAGATCGCGCCGAAATTCACCGCCGTTTGCAGGTCTGCGCCTTCCCTGCCCGCGCCATCGGTCCGCGCGCCGCCTATCCAGCGCAGCCCTTCCTGCGCCACCCGCAGGGCCGCGTCGCGCGCGAAAATGCGGCTCATGGCCGAAAGCGCCGGCGCATCGAACCGCCGGTTGGCTTTCTCGCTGAGTTTTCCTTCCCCCATCAGCGCCGCGCGGCGGGCCAGGCTGCCCGCGCATTCGGCGTACGCGATCCATTCGCCCAAACGCAGCAGGATGTGCTGGAACCGGGTCAGCCGTCCGGCCCGCGCCCGCTCCATGATCTCCGCCAGGGCATGCATCGCCAGCGCCGCGCAGCCGGCGCCCACGTCGGGATGCCGCGCCTGGAGCGCCTCGAACTCGCGCGCCCGGTCGTGGTAGTAGACCCCGCGGGTCTTCAGGTGCGCCTGCCAGCGGTCCCGGCTGATGGTCATCTCCATGATCTCCGAGGTGCCCTCGTAGATGATGGTGATGCGCACGTCCCGGCTGATCTTCTCCACCAGGTAATCGTGCGTGTATCCGTAGCCCCCCAGCGCCTGGATGCTGGCCTCGGCGGCGGCGTTGCCCGCCTCCGTCGCCATGTACTTGGCGATGGCGCCCTCCGTGTTCAGGCTCCCTTCCCCGGCGTCGATCCGCTCCGCCGTCTCCTCGATATAGGCGCGGCCGGCCTCGAGGCGCGTGACGTGGGGCACAATCAGCTTGTGCGTGTATCCCTGCTTCTCCGAAAGCGGCGCGCCGGCCTGGATGCGCTTGGCGGAATAAGGGATCGCCCGGTCGAGCGCGGCCCATCCCGCGCCCAGCCCGAACGCCGCCACCATCAGCCGCGTGTATCCGAAGACGGCTTGCGCCTGGAGCAGGCCCTGCCCCTCGACTTTGCCGACGAGCCGGTCGGCGTCCACGTAGACGTCCGCCAGGGACAGCGCCGCCGTGTTGCTGAGTCGGATGCCGTGCTTGTTCTCGGGTTTGCCTTGCGTGAAGCCTGGCGCGCCTCGTTCCACAATGAACCAGCTCGGCCCCGCGGGCGTGTTCGCCAACACCGAATACGCGTCAGCGATCCCGCCGTTGCTGATCCATTGCTTACTCCCGTTAATCCGGTAGCCCACGATCCGGCCGTCCTCCACCACGCGGTCCGCCGTGGTTTCGAGCGCCCCCAGGTCGCTTCCGGCGTCCGGGAATTCTCGAATTTTGCCTATGAGCAATTTATTGAGTTCCTGAATAAGGCGCGAGGCGCTCACCTTGCGATCCTGATTGCCCATCAGTCCTTGGGTGATCTTGAGAAGTCAGGCAGTCATTTCTTAAAACAGGTCCTCGCACACCGCGTACACGTCGAATGCGCCGCCGCCGAACCCGCCATACTCCTCGGGGATGAAAAGGAGTTGGATCCCGAGTTTGTCGGGGCTGCACATGTGCCGCACGATGTCGAGCGGGCACTCGTCGCGCTCGTCCAGCGCGATCAGCTCCTGGTCCGGCAGCCGCTTCCGGGCGAACTCCCGCAGCGATTTCAGGCTCAACTTCAGCGTTTTGGCGCTAATCATGGGCGGCCCCCTTCGTTTTTGCTGGGACGCTTTCCTTCCGCACCCGCTTCGCCAGGGCCGGCATGAACTCCAGGATGTCATCCACGATTCCCACGTTGGCCACGCGGAAGATGGGCGCTTTGGGGTTCTTGTTGACGGCCACGATAAAGGGATTGCCCTTGATCCCGGCCAGGTGCTGGAACGATCCGCTGATGCCGCAGGCCATGTAGACCTTCGGCCGGACCGTGCACCCCGATGAGCCAACCTGCCGCGACTTGTCCATCCACTTGGCATCCACCACCGGGCGGGAGCAGCTGACCACCGCGCCCAGCGCTTCGGCCAGGTCCTCGGCAATGGCGATGTTCTCTTCCTCCCCGATTCCGCGTCCGATTGAGACCAACGCCTGTTCCCGGGTGATATCGACATCGCCCGCCTCGGCGGCGATCGTTTCCACATACTGCCGCCGGGCGGTGGGAGCGCCGACCTGCGCCGACTTATCCACCACCCGTCCCTCCGCGGGGGCATCGCCCTCGGCCCGGAATGCGCCCGGACGAATGTTCAGCACCGCGCCGGCGGAAATGTCGCAGTGAACGTGCGCGCTCACCTGCCCCCCGAACTCCTGGCGCACCGTCTTCAGCCACGAGCCCTCGGCGCCTTCGACGTCCACCACATCCGGAACGTACGCTGCGTTCATTTTGATGGAAAGCCCGGGCGAGAGGTCCACGCCGAAGTGCGAATGCGGAACCAGGACCACGCTGCCCGCCGGAATCACGGCCAGCAGCGCTTGCCGCACCAACTCGGCGTTGGGGTACGCCAGCGGGCCGGCGGCGATTTTCCAGATCTCCGGGTAGGCCCCGCGTAGGCTTTCGCAGACCTTGTCGAGATCGGCCCCCCAGCCCGTGACCACCGCCGTGCACGGCTGCGCCCGATCGATCTTTCGCGCGGCTGCCGCCAGTTCAGCCGCGGAATCGTCCGCGACCCCGCCCTTATGAAGGATGTAAGCGAATATCCGGGACATCAGTTCAACCCTCCTTCGGCCTTCAACAGCTCCATGACCTGGTCCACGATCTCCTCGCGGCTGCCGGTCAGGATTTTGGCGCCTTTGCCCTCCGGAGGAGTGAAGTAATCCACGCGCCTGACCTTGGCCGCGGCTCTTCCTGCCGCGCCGCCGTCCATCCCGAGATCGGATGCGCCCAGCGTCGGGATCGGCACGGAGGCGATCTGCCGGATGCCGCGCATCCCGACGTAGCGCGGTTCGTTGATCCCCGTCTGGATGGAGAGCACGCACGGCAGATCGATGTGGTTGATCTCCTTGCTGCCGCCTTCGATCTCGCGCGCGATCTTGAGTTTGCCGTTCTGCAGGACTTCGATCGAGGTGACCAGCGACGCGAACGGATAATCGAGCATGGCCGCCAGCATGCCGCCGACCTGGGCGCAGCCGTCCTCGGCCTGCACGCCGGTCAGAATCAGGTCGTAGCGCCCGGTCTCGACGAAAGACTTCAGGATCGCCGCCGTGCCGCGGCCATCCGACCCTGTGAAGCCATCGTCGGAGATCAGAACGCCCCGGTTGGCGCCCATCGCCATCTCCCGGCGCAGGACCTCCTCATCCTCTTCTCCTCCCACGGTCGCTACCGTGACGCTGCCACCTGTTCGGGCGACGATCTGCAACGCCTCCTCCACAGCGTAGTTGTCCGGCTCGTTCACCGAGTAGACGAGGTCATCGCGCTCGATGTCCCCGCCGGCGGCCGCGAGTTGGATCTCGTTTTCGGATGTATCCGGCGCCCTCTTCACGCAAACCAGGATCTCCATCGTCCTTTTCTCCTTGTTGGGGCGGGCGCTTCCGCCTGCTCCGGGTTTAGCTGACCATCTGCCGCTCCACCAGTTCCGCAAGGTCGATCGCGGTCATTTGACCTTCCAGCCCCGCCGACTTGATGGCGTCTTCGAGATTCGCCATGCAGAACGGGCAGGCCGTCACAATCACATTGGCTCCCGCCTCCGCCGCCATCCGTACTCGCAGGACTCCCATCCGTTCCCGCTCCGGCGGCTCATAAAACAACGCCAGACCGCCTCCCCCGCAGCAGAACGACCGGTCGCGGCAGCGCTTCATCTCCACGCGCCGCAGGCCGGGAATGGAGTCGAGCACGTCGCGCGGGTCGTCGTAGACGCCGTTGTGCCGGCCGAGGTAGCAAGGGTCGTGATACGTGTACACGCCGCCGTCCACGGGATTCAGCCGAAGCCACCCCGTCCTGACGGCGCGCGCCGCTACCTGGCTGATGTGCTCCACCGGCGGCGCGCCGCTGTAGTCGTGCTTGAGCGCGTTATACGCGTGCGGGTCGGCGGTCACGATCCGGCGCGCCCCTGAGGCGCGGATCGCCTCCATGTTGTGGTCGCGGAGCGCCATGAACAGCGTCTCTTCCCCGTACCGCCGCACATCGTGCCCGCTATCCCGCTCCGCGGGGCCGAGTATCCCGAAATCCTCCCCCAGACGGCCGAGGATGCCGGCGGCGGCCCGCCCGATGGACTGCATCCGGTCGTCGTAGGACGTGATGCTGTCGGCGAAATAGAGCGTCTCGACGCGGTTCCCGTTCACCACCCGGGCCGCGCCCCGGGCCCAGTCGGCCCGCTTTTTCTCTAGTTTGCCGAAGGGATTGCCGCGGCTTTCGAGCGATTTCAACGGCTTGTGGAGCGCCTGCGGCGCCTTCCCGTCGTCCACCAATCCGCGCCGCAGGTCCACAATCTTGTCGATGTACTCGACCAGCAGCGGGCATTCCGCCTCGCAGGCGCCGCAGGTGGTGCACGACCAGATCTCGTCTTCGGAAAACACTCCCCCGATGAACGATTGGCCATCCGCCGGCCGCCCGAAAACCGGGTAATGCCCAAACACGTAATCCCGCGCTTTGGCGGTAAGCGCCCGCGGCGCAAGCGGCCGGCCCGCCGCGTTCGCCGGGCACTGGTCCGCGCAGCGCCCGCAATCCGCGCAGGAGTAGAAGTCCAGGATATGTTTCCAGGTGAAATCCTCTAACTTCTTGACGCCGAGCGAATCCAGCTTATCGATCGCATCATCCGGCATCCCCCAGCGTACCGGCTTAAGACGTTCCCTTTCTAACTTGGCGAAGTAAATCGAAAACAGAGACGTCTCGACATGAAACTGGATCCCGAATGGTCGATAACACAACAGAAAGAAAAAGGTAAGCTCGTGCGCTAAGTAAGCGCCCAGGCGTAGGCCCCGCAAAGACGCCGGCGGCAGTGAAGCGAACAGGTTTTGACACGCCCATATCAGCGACAAAGGGGCTTCCCGTCCCATCTCCCGCCCCTGGCGCGCATAGAAGGCGCCGCCGGCAGCCTCGAAGACCGCATCCGCCGCCATCAGCAGAGCGATCAGGCCGAGAAGGAAAATCGCGTCAGCCGAACGCGGGTAGCGGGCGGGTCTGAACGCCAGACGGCGAATCGCGGCCACCACCATGCACAGAAAGACAACCGTCGAAGCATAGGCGCGGACGGCGGCGTACCAACCGCCGGACGCCTCCCCGGCGAACCGGTCCGACACTCCCATGGCGAGAAGCGTGAACGCGCGGGCGGCGAGAATCAGGAATCCTGCGAAGATGAGGATATGGATCGCGCCCGCCAAACGGTAACGGGGATGCCTCCATTGCGCCAGCCAGTACTGCGCCACCCGGCCGAGACGCGCCAACGGCCGGTCGAACCGGAAGTCCCGCTGCGCCGCCAGCAGCGGTCTGAGCCGCCGCGCCACAATATAGAGGAAGCAAACCGTGCCAAGCAGGTGGAGGAAAAGGAAGAGGTCCCGCCCTTGGATCAGCCAGTAACTGGATTGCGCTATCGAATCAAAGCCATTTCCCACCGCCTACACCCCCTCTGCGGAGTTTTACCCGTTTCGCAATGACTAAGTCGCCGCCCAACGTCCTATAGGGACACACGTTTGTTACTGAATCACTCGCCGCGGACCGCGTCAGCCGTTCAGCGCACGCCCTTTACGTACTGATCTTCGCGTCGGGCCCGGCAACCGGACCTGTCTTACTTACCGGCCAATCGAACATACCGGCGGTGGATGCCGGCTATGCTGCTTGCCTGCCATGTCCGGCGCCGTTTGTGCGGCTGGCACGCGATATTTCCGATCAATAAGACACAATAATCTTGAATCCCGGGGAACTCCATGTCAAGGCGGGAACGGGGAGAAAGAACGCGACGGAAACTCAAACTGTCAGCACGCTCACAATCGCACTGGGCCGGGTGTGACTGGCTTGTGACGGCAGCCGCGTCGCGGGCCTTCGGAGGCGCCATGGCATACGGTTCACGTGTGCGCCATGGCTGGAGAAACGGCCGAATTATCGACCGAATGGGTCCATTTGGTTCGCTTTGGGATCCGGGAGGACGGAAGGCCCACCCCGCGTCTGACGCGTTTGGAACTTTCAGTCCGCAGCGGTGAATGCGGAGCTCTCCGCCTGGAGGACGGCCGCTTTTCGGCTTGCGGGAGCCCGCTTCTCTTTCCCGATCGAGAGCTTCTTCATTTTGTAGAGCAAGGCCTTATAGTCGATTTTCAGGAGCCGCGCCGCTTGCCGTCGATTCCAGTTCCCGGCCTCGAGCGCGGCGAGAATGGCGGTCCGTTCCGCGTTGCGCTTGGCCTCGCCGACTTGTTCCAGTATGGATACGGCGGTGTCTGCCGCAGCCATGTTCGGGGGGACTTCGCCGGCTGGCGCAAATGCTCGCTCACCGTCGGCCGGCTTCGTAGCCGGCGCCGGGATAGCGCCGGGCCGCCGCGAACACCTCCATCTGGTGGGCGAACAGCTTCTTCTCATCCGCGCTCAAGGTGGCCCAGTCCTTGATGCCTTCGGGCTTCGGCGCG